>NZ_JBYSZG010000045.1:0-46634 GCF_058786935.1 Rugamonas sp. FW305-51 | reverse complement strand
ACAATTAACAAACGTGCAATTTCGACATCATAACGCATCTGGGCGCGCCTGCGAAGGGGCGCGCGCCGCGCCGCGCGCACGATTGCGCGCGGGCGCAGAAAACGCTATAGTGCGAACGCACGAGAAATTTCAAATCAGACAAGTATTCGCCGCGCCGGCTCCGGCCGCGGCGGCGCTCGCGCGCCCCCTTTCCCGTTAGTGAATCGAGAACCACAGGTATGGCTTTTCCCGCAGCGAAGCATCTGTCCTTCCTCAGCCGCCATCTGATCCGCCGCAACCCGTTCGCCCGGGCCCGGGCCCAGGCGTTGATCGCGCGCGAACGGCTGCCCGCGGCCGCACTGGAGGCGCGCCAGCACACGCTGCTGCACGCCACCATCGCCGCCGCGCGCGCCCGTTTGCCCGCCTACGCGGCGCTGCCGGCGCTGGCGCCCGATGGCGACGCGCGCCAGTGGTTGCGCCAGCATTGCCAGGTGATCAGCAAGACCGACTTGCTGGCCGGACGCCAGCGCTATTATCCGCACCAGGGCGTGCGCCGCCCATGGTGGCCGCCAGGCATGACCAGCGGCACCTCGGGCACCCCGCTGGAAGTGTTCCGCAGCCTGTCGTCCATCATCTGGGAAGAGGCGTTCCACCTGCAATACTGGCACTGGGCCGGCTACCGCCCCGGCCAGCCGCAGGCCGTGCTGCGCGGCGACCAGGTGACCGAGATCACGCGGCGCCAGCCGCCCTACTGGCTGTGGGACCGGTACGGCAAACAACTGTTCCTGTCGACGCGCCACCTGGCCGCCGAGACGGCGCCGGCCATGCTGGCCCAGCTGGCCGCCAGCGGGGCCGGCATGCTGCGCGCCTATCCGTCGGCCGCCTATGTGCTGGCGCGCCAGGCGCAGGCGCAAGGCCAGGCGCCGCGCCTGCAGGCCGTCGTGTGCGGCTCGGAGCCGGTGTTCCCGTTCCAGCGCGAGCAGATCGAGGCCAGCTTCGGCTGCCGGCTGTTCGATTTTTATGGCATGGCCGAACGGATCGCGTTCGCCGGCCAGTGCGAGCACGGCTTCTATCATCTGCACCCCGAGTATTCCTGGGTCGAGATCGTCGATGAACGGGACCAACCCACCACCGATTTCGGCTTCGTGGTCGGCACCACGCTGCACAACCACGTGATGCCGCTGCTGCGCTACCGCATCAACGACCGCGCCCGCTGGCTGCCCGGCGCCTGCCCGTGCGGGCGCCATTACCCGCGCATCGAACTGGCCTCGGGCAAGGTCGAGGACCAGTTGTACGACCGCGACGGCAATCCCGTGAGCGCCAGCATCATCACCTTCGCGCTCAAGTCGGCCGCCCATATCCGCCAGACCCAGGTGGCGCAGACGGGGCCCGGACGATGGCTGATACGGGTGGTGCCCGACGCCGGCTACACCGAGGCCCACTCGCGCGGCCTGTGCGACAATTTCCACCACTATGTCAGCACACGGGTCGACGTCAGCGTACAACTGGTCGATCACATCGCGCTGCAGGCCAGCGGCAAGTTCAAGTGGGTGAGCCAGGAATGGCCAGGCGCGGCGGCGCTGGGCGGCACGCCGGCGGAGCGCCCATGAACATCCTGTTCTGCGGCCCCATCGCGGGTCCGGCCGCGGCGCCCGCCGGCGGCTACGAGGCATGCAACCGGCGCACCATCGACGCGCTGCGCGCACAAGGCGCCCAGGTGCGGGAATTGCCTTACCCGCAACCGGACGGCGGCAAGCTGGCCAAGCTGCGCGGCTATGTGGGCGGCTTCCTGGCGCTGCGGCGCCAGATCGGCCGCGGCGCCGGCCAGGTGTTTCATTTGACGGGCCTGTACAAGCAATTCGTGCCGGCCGAGCTGCTGTTGCTGCTGCGCGCGCGCCGGCGCGGCTGGCGCACCGTCTACGACGTCCGCGCCGGCTCCATGCACCTGCACTACGCCCGGCTCGGCCCCGTGTACCGCCTGCTGTTCCGCCTGCTGCTGCGCAGCGCCGACCAGGTCATGATCGAGGGCATGGACTATGCGCCGTTCGTGCAACAGGTGACGGGACGCCCGGCCTTCTATCTGCCCAACCATATCAAGATGACGGACATCCCGGCGCGCACGGCGGCGGCCGACGGCGTGCTGCGCCTGATCTACGTGGGCCGGGTCAACCTGGAAAAAGGCGTGGCCACGGCGCTCGAGACGGCGCAACGGCTGCAAGAGCAAGGCCAGCGCTGCGAGCTGGTGGTGGCCGGCCCCGCCGAGCCGCGCTTGCTGGCCCGGCTGCAGGCCGATTATCCGCGCAGTCCGGTCCAATGGCTGGGCTCGCTCACCCCGGCCCAGGTGCTCGGCGAACTGGGCAAGGCCCATGTGTTCCTGTTCCCCACCCGCCACAGCGGCGAGGGGCACTCGAACGCGCTCACCGAAGCGATGGCCATGGGCTGCGTGCCGCTGGCCAGCGACAACGGCTTTAACCGCTCCGTGATCGGCGACACGGGACGCGTGCTGCCCATGCAGGCGACGCCGGCGCAATACGCCGAGGCCGCCATGGCGCTGTGGCGCAGTGACGCCTGGCCCGCCCTGTCGCAGGCCGCACGGGCGCGCGCGGCCACCCTGTTCTCGACCGAGCAGGCCGTCAGCCGCCTACAAGGGGCCTACCAGCAGTTACTGAAAGCACCAGCATGAACCTGTTATTTGCGGGCGACCTGGCATGGCCAGGCCCTGACAGCATCGATTTCGACGCGCTGCGCCAGCTGTGCGCGTCCGCGCGCCTGGTGGCCAATCTGGAAGGCGGCATCCTCGACGGCGAGGCCGGCGCGCTGGCCGTGCACAACGCCTATAAATTCAATTTGTATTGCCACGCGTCCGTGCGCACGCCGCTCGAACAATTGCGGGTGATCGCCTGCGGCCTGGCCAACAACCACATTTCCGATTATCCGGGCGCGCTCGACAGCAGCAAGGCCGCGCTGGCGGCGCAACAGATCGCCGTGTTCGGCACGCGCGCGCAGCCGTGGTGCCAGCTCACGCTGGGCGGGCGCGACTATGTGCTGTATGGCGCCTGTTCGCCGCTGCCGGAACCGCGGCGCGAAGCCGGCCACGACCACGCGCTGCCGTTCGCGCCGGCCGCCGCGCTGGCGGCGCTGGGCCAGCTGCGGCGCCAGTTTCCGCAGGCGACCCTGGTGGCGTATCTGCACTGGGGTTACGAACTGGCCAGCTATCCGCAGCCGGCCGACCGCGAGTGGGCGCGCCAGGCCATCGACGCCGGCGTCGACCTGGTGATCGGCCATCACCCGCACGTGGTACAGGGACTGGAAGTGCACGGCCGCGGACTGATCGCCTATTCGCTGGGCAATCTGCTGCTGCCGCAGACCCAATACCGTGGCCGCCGCCTCCATTACCACGCGGCGGCCGTGTGCGAACAACTGGTGCTCGAGGTGGGCGGCGACACGCCGCAGGCGCACTGGCTGCACTACGACGTGGCCGGCGCCCGCATCGTGCGCGGCGACAGCGGCGCGGCGGCCAGCGACGCGCGGCTGCGCGCGCGCACCCCGTTCGCCGGCATGGACGACGCCCAGTACCGCGCGTGGTTCGCCCGCATGGGCCAGGCTGGCAAGGGCGGCGGCCCCGTGTTGTGGAGCTACCGCGGCTGGCGGCGCGCCGACACGGCCGGCAAGTTCGCCTATCTGCGGGCCAGGGCGGCCGTGCGCAAGCTGGCCATCGCCAGCGGCCTGCACCGGCCTTACAACTGGTAACCGGAGGACGGCAGTGGCCGAAAAAAAACCCGGCGCCTCGCGGCCACCGGGTTTTTTTGCGTGCGGGCCAGCGGCCCGCCCATTATTTCGGCAGGTTGACGGGCACGCCACCGACGGTCAGCGTGCGCCCGCTCAGGGTGGAGCTCAGCGTGATGGTCGGATTCTTGCACCCCACATCGAGCACGATCAGGAACTCGCCGGTGGTGGCCCGCGGCAGCACGTAGGCGGCATGGTCTTCCACCGTGCCCGCCTTGGGCGCCGGCGCCGAGCGCTTGACATAGGTCAGCCCCTGGGTCACGGGCCGGATGCAGACGGAGCGGTCGACATTGAGCACCTTCACCACATTGCTGGCGTCGGCCGTCATCAGCACCGGCGTATGCATATTCCACTCGAAGGCATGGGCCACCGGCGCGGCCAGCTTGTCGAGCACCACCACGGCGTCCTGGCCGCGCAGATACCACAGCGAGCGGCGGGCCAGGCTCAGCACGCCATTGTAGGCGGCCGTCGCGTCACCCTCGACATAATCGAGCGCGGACGAGGTGCCGAACGCGGTGATCTTGCCGTTGCGGGTCAGCTGCACGTTGTAGGTGTCGACCGGCTGGCCCAGACCGCCATCGTAGGTGATGGCGTTGTGCGCCTTGGTCTGGCGGTACCAGTCGTGCCACAGGGGCGAGCCATACCAGTCATAGTAGCCGGACTCGATCAGCAACAGGCGGCCGCCACTGTTGAGCACCAGGCTGTTCTGGTCGGCGTGGCTGTGGTTGTACGAACCATACTGGCTGGACTTGAAGTAGATCGAGGTGCGCAGCGGATTGGTGATATCGCTGTGCAGCGCGGCCCAGCCGATGCTGCTGTACAGCGCGCTGTTGGGCGGCGGCGTGGCCGTCGTCACCGATGCCACCGGCAGCGGATAAGGCGCCTGCAGCACCGTCAGCGGATCCTCGGTGCCGGGCAGGCTGCGCACATACCAGGCCGCCTCGGGGGTGGCGAAGCGCGAAGCATAACCCTTCAGTTCGGTGTACACGGGGGCGGCCTCATGTTCGTCGCCGAACGTGTGGCGCAGCGAGCCGGGCGGCTGGAAATGCATGAACGACTTCATGAAACCGAGCGCCCACGGCTTTTTGAACATGTTGACGCCGGTGGCGGACATGATCGGCTGCCACAGCGACAAGGCCGCCAGCGCCGAATGCTGGCCATACGAGGTGCCGTTGGCGAAACCGCCCTCGGCGCCGCTCCACGGCGACGTCGAATTGACATAGGCGCGGAAGGTGAAATCGAACCAGGCGCTGGCCTCGGGAATCTCGCCCAGCGCCAGCGTGGCGATCACGGCCAGATAGCCCTGGGCCACGGCGCCGTGCGAATCGAAGGGGAATTCGTCCAGGCCACCGTCGGGCGTGTTGAAGGCATTGTAGATGTCCGTGGTGCGCGCCTTGACCGCGGCGAGCCAGACGGCCTTGGTGGCCGGCGCGAGCGCCGGGCCCAAGAGGTCGACGGCCTTCATCAGGGACAGGTCGATCATGCGGTCGTCCAGGTCATCCTCGACGTAGGCGGTGGGCGACAACTTGACGTGGGTCGGATCATACGTCGGATTGAGGGCGGCCAGCTCATTGCCGCGGCGCACGGCCTCGTTCAGGAACTGGCTATCCTTGGTCAGCACCCACAGCAGCGCGGACGCCTCGAGCTGCCGGGTCACGTCCAGCATGGCCCAGCGGATGGCGTTGAGCTGGGAAGCGCCGGCCGAGGTCAGCGGCTGGATCGAGGTGTCGATCGGCCAGTTGGCGTCGGTGTAGGTGGGCACCGAGGTCATGCGCTTTTGCACCCCGCCGATCAAGTCCAGCATGCCCTGGCCGCGGTCGTTGATCATGGGCGTGGTCCAGGCGCTGCGCGGCAGGAAGCCGTCGGGCAGCGAGCGCGGACGGGGGCGCGCGACGATGTAATTCTTGAGCGTGGTGTTATCGGGCACCACGAACGGTTGCGAGGTGGAATTGATGACGAAGGAACGCGACGCACTCCAGTCGACCACGGCCGCCGGACGCACGCGCCACGAATAGCTGCCCGGCGCCAGCGTGGACGCGGGCAGGAACCACAGGCGGTTGACGGTGAAGGTCTGCACCACCGGCGTGGTGCCGTTCAAGGTCAACTCGAGCACGTAGCTGGCCGTGTTGGTCAGGCCCGGATACATCGGCCACGTGAAGGCAGGTGGATTCTGAGCCTGGACCTGGCCACTGGTGGGCATGGCACGCACCACATAGGCCTGGGGCGAAACGGACCAATCCGCGCCGTAACTGGGCAGCGTGGCCGCGGCGCCCAGCACCAGCAGGCCACGCAGCAGGGAAACAGTTCCGAATTTCATGACTCACCTCTTAGAAAAGATGCAAATGGCACAGCCGATGCAGAAGGGGGGGGGGCGGTGCTGACGCGCACGGACGATGAACAGGCCTGGCCCGCGTGCGCCACCGCCCTCATCTTACGCTTGTTTTTCGATAACGCTATCGATCAGCAATACCCATATGTTGCAACCATATATTGTTAACCACGCGTGGCCACCACTGCCGTCACTGCCGGCGGCGCGCCTGCCTCGCACGCTTGCGCGTCCTGATCGCCACCGCGCCGGGCGCCAATGGCACATACGGGAATTTTATCGCAGCCCCAAAAAATGTCCAGTAAGAAATTAGTATTAATTGCGCTCAGCGAATAAAACAACGGAATAACTTTGAACGAACGACAATAATACCTGCCAAAAATTCACATTTTCATCCAGTAAATCAAATAATATTATCGTTTGAGAATTTTCCTTCATACAATATCCGGTCGGAAATGCGCTGCCCCGGGTCGCCGGGCGGACGCACAAAGCCGCGCACGGCGCCCACGGCAAACAGATGCCAGGCCAGTATCCCCAGCGCCCCCTCGCGCACGCTGCGCTTGCGCCGGGCCAGCACCAGGCCCACGGCCAGCCACAGCCCCAGCCAAGCGCCGGCCACGGCGGCCGGCCACGGCGCCCCGCCCGCCATGGCCAGCAGCGCCAGCAGCAAGGCCGCCGCGTGCACGGCCGGCGCGGCGAACACGAACCAGCACGCGCGCAGCGCCCGCCCCAGCCATGGGTGGCCGACGGCGGCCCGCAGGAAGGCACCGCTGGCGTCGATGCGGCCGTTGCGCCACAGGCGACGCAACATCTGGCCGCTCGTTTCGTTGTGGCCGCTATGGCCGACGGCCGGCTGCGGCAGGCGCACCAGCCGGTAGCCGGCCGCGCCCAGGCGCGCGCCCAGCTCGGCCTCCTCGAACGCGGGCAACCAGCGGTTCGACAGATAAGCGACGCGCTCGATCGCGTCGCGCCGGTACAGCCCGCCCCCGCCCAGCAACGCCACCTGCTGTTCGGCCCGCAGCTGGTCGTAATAGTCGGCGCGCAAGCGGTCAGCCAGCGTGCGCTGCTGGCGGTCGATCAGGCGTCCGCCCACGCCGGCCACGTCGGGATGCTGGCGCAGATAAGCGAGCGCCGCGCGCAGGAAGCCCGGCTCGAGCGTCATGTCGCCATCGAGCACATAGACGAACTGGCCGCGCGCGTGCTGGTAGCCCAGTTGCAGCGCGGCGCCGCAATTGCGGTCGGCCACGGCCGTAAATTGCACCACCTTCACGCCCAGCCCGGCGGCGATGGCGACCGTGTTGTCGGCCGACAGCGAGTCGACCAGGATCACTTCGCCGCCCAGCCCGTCCAGTGCGGCCAGCGCCGACGCCAGGCAGGCGCCGATGTGGCGCTCCTCGTTGAGCGCCTTGACGATGATGGTGATCAGAATGGTGCCCGCTCCCGGGGCGCTGTCGTGTATTGGCATGAACGCCTGTTCCTCATCGTGGCGCCGCGCGCCGGGCGCGCGGCCATAGGGCGTCGCGGCTGGCGCGCCACATGGCGCGCGCGCCCGTGCGCCGGCCCTTGAGCGTGGCCAGCAGGCAATCGCGCAGCGTGCGCAGATGGCACAGCAGCAGCAACGCCGGCATGAATTTGCGGTACAGCTTGAAGCGCGAACTGTACATGGTGTAGATGGCGAACTCGCTGTCCTGATGTTCGCCGGTGGCGCTGCCGGCCTTGTGGTAGACGCGCGCGTCGGCCGCCAGCGCGTTACGGAACAGGCCTTCGCCGCGCAGCGCCCAGTCGATCTCCTCGTAATAGAGGAAATAGCGTTCCTCCATCTCCCCCACCCGCTCGAGGAAGGCGCGCGACACCAGCATCGAGGCGCCGCTGATCCAGTCGAGCCGGCGTTCGGCCGCGCGCCGCACGGCCGCCGTCACCTCGTCGGTGTGCAGGCGGAACGCGTGCAGCCCGGACTTGACGCGGTGGCGCGCGAAATAGCCGCCGCCCAGCGCTTGCACGCGCTCGGGCTCGCCATAGAAGCAGTTGACCGAGCCGGTGATGCCGATGGCCGGATCGCTGGCCGCGCGCGCCACCATGTGCGCCAGGCAGGCGGGCGGCACCACGGTATCGTTGTTGAGCAACCAGACAAAACGGCAGCGCGGATCGGCCAGCGCGATCCGGATGCCGACGTTGTTGCCGCCGGCGAAACCGAGATTGCCGCCGGTACGCACCAGCAGCAGGGCCGGATCGTCGGGCGCGGGCACATAACCGGCCGCATCGTCGATGATGTGATACGGCAGCGGCTTGCGCAGCGGCGGCCAGGTCAGCGACGCCAGCGGGCCGTCGGGCCGCTGGTAGGGCCGGCTGCCATCGGCCCAGGCCGCGATGGCCTCGACCGAGCCGTCGGCGGAGGCGTTGTCGCACACGATCACGCGCAATTGCGGATAGTCGAGGCGATAGACGCTCTCCAGGCATTCGACGGCATCGCGCCAGCCATTCCAGTTCACCAGTACCACCCACACCAGCGGCGCCGGCGCGGCGGCCACGTTCAGCGCGCTCATGGACGCCGCTCCGCCGGCAGCCCGGCCGGTCCGGCCGGTCCGGCCGGGCGCGCCGGCGCCGCCAGCGGCGTCTCGCCCAGCACGACGATGGCGGCAATCAGCACGTAACCGAGCGTGAAGCCGGACGCGATCGACAGCACGGTCTTGCAGCCGAGCAGGATGACGATGGAGATGGCCATGAAGCCGGCCGTCAGGCCGGCCGTGTCGTCGCGCTGGCGGTAGTACTTCAGCCCCAGCAGCGCGGCCAGCGCGAACACGGCGGCGAACGCCGCCAGGCCGGGCAGGCCGGCGTCGAGCGCCACGCCCAGCCAGTAGTTGTCGATGTTAAAACGCACGCCGTCGAAGAAGCCCAGCTTGACGGCGCCCATGCCGTTGCCATAGCCGAAGAAGGGGCTGGAGCGGATCAACGGTATGCCGCGCTGCAGCATCAGCACGCGCGACATGGTGCTGCTGGCCTCGCCGGCGCTGCGCCCGGCGATCAGGTGCGACACTTCCTGCAGGGCGAAATAGCCGGCCACCAGCAGCACCGGCAACAGGAAGATGGAGACGGCCAGCGACAGGCTGGCGCCGCTGTGGCGGGCGCGCGCGCCGCGCGGCAGCAACAGCAGCGCGCCCGTCAGCAGCACGGCAGCGAGCAGCACGGCGATGCCGACCCGGCTGCGCGAACTGAGGATGACGGCAAAGGCGAACGGCAGGAAGGCCACGCACAGCCAGCGCCACAGCCCCGTTTTGCGGCTGAGGAAAGGAATGGCCGCCAGCGGCGCGATCATGGCCATGAACTCGGCCAGCACCATCGGGTGTTCAAACGTGCCTTGCGCGCGGTAGTGGCCATCGCGGAATTTCTCGCGCAACATGTCCAGCACGGCCGCCGAATCCTCGGAACCGACGCTCACGAAACGGTCGAACAGCGTGTGCTTGACCACCGATTCGGCCGAGGCCAGCAAGGCTTGCACGATGGCGGCCGCCATCAGCACGGCCAGCAGGCGCTGCACGTCGCGCTCGTCGCGCAGCACGGCCAGCGCCGCGAAGAACAGCACGTAGTAGGTGATGATCTCCGAGCCCAGCGACAGCACTTGCCCGATAGGCTGATCGCCGGCGGCCGCGCTGATCACGCGCCAGCCCATCAGGAACAGCACGCTGCCGATCAGCCACGGGTGCGCGCGGCAACGGCGCGCCAGGCGCGCCAGCGGTTCCTCGCACAACATGATGCTGGCGGCGGCCAGCAGCAAAAAGCCCAGCCAGGCCAGTTTGGTCGGGTTGACCGAGGGCAGGCCGCCGACCCGGTAGACGACATAACCGGGCCACAGGTTGATTAACACCACCAGCGACAGCAGCGCCAGCTGCAGCAAGCCGTCCGGCGCCGCGCGCCGCTTGGGCAACATCCACATCACCACCGCCAGCATGATGGCGCCGGGCAAGGCCAGCAAACGGGCCAGGGTGCCCACCGGCACCACCGCCGCCATCAGGCCCAGCAGCAGGCACAGCGTCAGCATGCCCAGTCCCAGCAAGCCGGCCATCACCCAATGGTTGCCCCGGGGGGTACGGTACTGATTATGCATCACATCACTCCTTGTTCAATTCGCGTGGCGCCGGCCAGCCGGCCGCGCCGGTTGCACCACCACCAAAACACCGCTTGCGCGCACGGCACCCACAGCGCGTACACGCCCAGGCGCACATAGATAGCCCCATCGACGCCATAGCGGGGAATGGCCAGCGCGCTGCAGGCGACCACCACGGCACTGCTGACGATGGTCAGCCAGGTATTGAGCTTGAGCAAGCCGCGGCTGATCCACTGCGGCGTCATCAGCAGCGCCAGGCTGATGCCCAGCACGGTGGGCAGCAGCATGCGGAACATGGCCGCGCTGGGGGCGAAGGCGGGGCCGGCCACCAGCGCGATCATGGTCGGCGCCAGCGCCCAGGCCAGCAACGACAACCCGGCCAGGCCCGCCAGCAGCCGCTTGGCCAGCTGGCGCTGGCGCGGCCAGAACTGGTCCGGTCCGCTGCTGGCCAGGCCGCCGTAGATGATCATCAGCGCGCTTTGCGGCACGATCAGCAGCAAGCCCACCATCTGCTGGGCCAGCTGGTAATAGCCGACATCCTGCTTGCCCAGATAATTGTTAATCAACAGCACGCTGACCTGGTCGAGCAGGAAGGCGCTCACGGTGGTCAGGTGGATCACCGTGCCAGCCCCCAGCAGCGGCCGCACTTCGCGCCGGGCCCAGCGCAGCGAGCGGCCGGCCAGCCCCCACAGCGACCAGGCCACCATGGCCGCCACCAGCAGCTGTCCGAACAGCTGCGACAGCAGCGCCCCCGCCACGCCCCAGCCCAGCGCCATGACCAGCAGGAAAAACAGCAGGAAACCGGCGCTGCGGCCCCAATACTGGGCCCGGTTGAGCAAGCCCGTCTGGGCCGACGCGGCCAGCACATTGGACGCGTATTGCTCCCAGATCAGCAGTGGCACCGATGCCATGGCGATCACCAGCAGCGACGGGCGCAAGCCTTTGAACAGCGCGCCATGCGTCAGCAGATACAGGACGGTGGCCGCCGCCAGCGCCAGCGCCGACAACATGGCCGCCAGGCCGCCCAGCGTGCCCAGTTGTTCGGCCAGCGTGGGCCGCACGGCGGCGCTCTGCAGGCGGTGCTGCAAGGCCTGGCCCAGGCTCAGGTTGCACAGGGTGGCGAACAGCGCGGCCCAGGCCATGGCGGCCGCGAATTCACCGCGCCCCACGGGACCGAGCAGGCGCGCCGACACGAACAAGGTGCCCAGCGACAGCAGCACGCCATAGCCGCGCGCCAGGCTCATGGCGGCGATGCGCCGCAACTCGCTCATCGCACGCCCTCGGCCCGCACGGCGGGCACCCGTTCGGCCCGCGGCATGGCCACGAAACGTTGTTCAACCAGATGCCAGCTCAACCACGCGCACGGCAGCGTGGCCAGCGATGCCAGCGCGCACAGCACGAGCGGATCGCGCTGGGGCAGCAAGGCCAGCAAGGTCTGCTGCCAGGGAAACGCGAACAGGTAGATGCCGTACGACAGATCGCCCACGCGCGCCGTGTCGAGCGGCACGACCCAGCGGGGATGCAGGGCCAGCCACAGCGTGCCGTAGCTGATGGCCAGGCAGGCCGCCACCGGGAACCAGGGGGCGTCGCGCCAGGCGCCCACGGCCCACACCAGCAGCAACAGCGCGGCCAGCGCGCCGCGCAGCGGCAACCAGCGCCGGGCCAGCCGATAGCCGGCCCCCAGCATGAAATAGGGTACCAGCAAGGCCGCCCCTGAGCGCGTGCCATGCAGCACCAGCGCCCAGCCGGCCACGCAGGCCAGGCCCAACGCCGCCAGCGGCAGCGCCAGGTCGCGCGCGCGCCCGATCAGGCGCAACGCCGCCACGCCGCAACCGATGGCCAGGTACAGCGCGAACTCGATGGGCAGCGTCCACAGCGAACCGTTGACCGCCGCCCCGTACGGGTTGGCCGCGAACACGCCGGGCAGCTCATACTGCAAACGCCACAGGGTGAGGTTGCGCGCCACATAGGTCAGCACGGCCGGCGCGGCGAAGTACTCGGCGCCGGCCAGCGTCGTCATGACCGGTCCCAGCACCAGCGCGCACAGCAGCACCACCAGCGCCAGCGCGGGAAAGATGCGCCGTACGCGCGCGGCCAGGAAAGGGCGCAGGCCGGGACGGGCGTAGGCGCTGGCCGTGATCAGGTAGCCGCTGATGACGAAGAACACGCCCACGGCCAGCGTGCCCAGCGTCATCTTGCCGCCGGTGAGCGCCATCAGCGGTTCGCGCCCGCCCTGCCCCACCAGGTGGTAGCTGTGCGAGAACAGCACCAGCCAGGCAGCGACCAGCCGGATCACGTTGAAGTTGTTCAACGGAGCCTGCGCGCCAGGCGTCATGCTGCGTCCGGCCCGGCGTCGGCCAGGCTGCGCAGGTAAGCCTGTTCCACGGCCAGCAGGTCGCGCCGCCGTTCCTTGACCTTGCGCGCGGGCGTGCCCACGTACACGCCGAAGCTGTCGCAATCGGCGCGCACCAGCGACAGCGCGCCCACCACGGCGCCCTGCCCCAGCGTGACGTCCGGCAGGATCACGGCGCCAGCCCCGATGATCACATGGCGCCCCACCATGACCGGCCCGCCCGTGATGTTGGTGTAGGCCGGCGGCACGGTAGGCCCCGTCATCACGGCGCCGCTGTAATCGTCGTTGCTCGAATAGATGGCCACGCGCGAAGAGATGTTGGCGAAATCGGCCAGCGTGATCTTGCCCTTGCCGATCAGGCTGCTATACACGGCCACATGCACGTTGCGGCCGATCTCGATGCCGCCGGCACCGGCCGACAGCACGCAGAAATCGTCGATCCGGCAATGGTCGCCGATGCGGATGGCGCCCGGATTGTACAGCGAGGCCCGGCGCGAGATCTGCACGCCGCGGCCCACGTGGGCCAGCCCCAGCGCCGCCAACTCGTCCGGGTTCAGATAAGACATGCGCGTGCTCCCTTCAGCGGTGCGACCAGCGGCGCACGATGGCGCAGATGCGCTCCACGTCCTGCAGCGCCAGGTCCGGATAGATGGGCAGGCACAGCACGCGGTCGGCCACCTTGCGCGCCACCGGCAGGTTGTCCAGGCGCGCCGACGGCAAGCCCCGGTACATGGGGAAGTCGCTGATGAGCGGATAGAAATAGCGGCGCGTCATGATGTCCTCGCCCTGCAGCGCCGTGTACAGCGCGTCGCGCGACATCGGATAGTCGGCCTCCACGAACACGGGGAAATAGGAATTGTTCTGCAGCTCGGGATGGGGCACGGTGGGCACCGTGATGCCGGTGATGCCGGCCAGTTGCTCGCGGTAGCAGGCGGCGATGCGCGCGCGGCGCGCCAGCGCGTCGTCCACATGGCGCAGCTGCAGCAGGCCGAACGCGGCCTGCACCTCGTTCATCTTGCCGTTGATGCCAGGCGCCACGACGGTGACCTCGTCGGCGATGCCGAAGTTCTTCAAGTGGTCGATCCGCTGCTTGGTCTTGGCGTCCGGACAGATGATGGCGCCGCCCTCGAAGGTGTTGAACACCTTGGTGGCATGGAAGCTGAGCACCGACAGGTCGCCGTAGTTGAGCACGCTGGTGCCGTTGTGGCGCACGCCGAACGCGTGGGCCGCGTCGTAGATCACCTTCAAGCCATAGATGTCGGCGATGCGCTCGATCTCCTCGACGTCGCACGGCGTGCCATACACGTGCACGGGGAAGATGGCCGTGGTCTGCGGCGTGATGGCGGCCTCGATCCGGCGCGGATCGAGATTGAAGGTGCGCGGATCGATGTCGACGAACACGGGCTTGATGCCGTTCCACAGCAGCGAATGGGCGGTGGCCACGAACGAATAGGGCGTCGTGATCACCTCGCCGGAAATGCGCAGCGCCTGCAGCGCCGTCACCAGCGCGATGGTGGCGTTGGTAAACAGGGCCAGGTGCTGGACGCCCAGGTAGTCGGCCAGCTCGCGCTCGAGCCGCTGGTGGAACTGGCCACCGTTGGTGAGCCACTTGCTGTCCCAGATCTGTTGCAGATAAGGCAGGAATTCGTCCAGCGGCGGCATGGCCGGTTCGGTCACAAAGATTTTTTTGCTCATGAGATCAATTCCAGGAGAGGTTGCGGGCCATCGTCAGCTCTGCTTCTGATTGCGTTCGCGATAGTGTTTGAGTAAGCGCTCCGGCGCGCGCACGGCACGCACGCCCAGGAAGCGGATCTTGCGGAAGCGGTTCCAGTCGCCCGGCTCGTCATAGCGCCACGCCTGCATGTCCCACGGAATGGACTTGAGCCAGTGGTGGTAAAACACCGACGAGGTCGAGACAAAGTTGACGGCGAACCGGGGCGCCTCGTTCACATGCCATTCATCGGGCACGCGCTCATAATCGAACGGGTGCCAGATGATGTCGGCGCGGCTGGCACGCATCAGGGCCAGCAGCTTGCTGACGCGGTCGGGCGCGTGCTCGTCGTCGTCGTCGAGGTGGGTGATGAACTCGCCGCGCGCCAGCGACAGCGCGTGGTTGATGGCGGCCGTGCCAGCCACCATCCAGCGCCGCCGCGGCTCGCTCGGGTAATCGCCCCGCTGCGCCAGGTTGACGAACTCGATCCGCGGGTCACCGAGGGCGGCCACCCGCTGCGCCGTGTCGTCGGTGCAGCAGTCGCCCACCACCACGATCTGCAGCTTGCGGTAATCCTGGGCCAGCAGCGATTTGAGGCAGCGCTCGGTCAGCAGGGCACCGCGGTTGTAGGTGGCCACGCACACGGTCACCAGCGGCTCGGCCTGGTCATAGGCGGCCTGGTAGGCATGCGAACGGCGCGCGGCGCGGAACCGGCGACGGGCCGACCAGCCCAGATCGGACAGCGAGCGCCACGGTTCGCGCACGCGCGCCCACCACTGCAGCGCCTTGCTCTTCATTTCTTGCAATTTCAACAATTTCTCCCATTCATCGATGGCGGTGGGGGGGGGGCGCGCGCCGGCGGCGCGGCGCGCGCGCCGTCAGCGTGCCAGGCCGGCCAGCCGGCGCCGGCTGTCGGCGGGCAAGGCCGCCAGCAACTGGTTGACGAATGCCGTGTGGTGCGTGAACGCACCGGCGGCGTCGGTGTCGATCGACGAGACCCGGAACAGCAGGCCGTCCGGGATCTGGCCGCGCAGGCGGTAACGCATCTCGGCCATCTTCTTGTCGATGTTGCCCATCGCCACCGTGTCGCCCACCGTGGTCCAGTAGGTGACCGGTTCGTAGCGCTCGCCCGACAAATTGGTCTCCAGCCGCTTGACGGGGATCGCGCCCCACGGCGTGGCCAGCGTGCCGCGCTGCTTGTCCGTCACCTCGAAACCCTGGGCCGGATAGCAGATCTCGGGATAGTGCACTTGCAAGCCATCGCTCTGGTTGGCGCCGTAGGCCACCGACAGCATGATGCGGTAGCCGGCCCGGTTGACATAGGTGCGCGCCAGCGTCTCGGTGTAGATCTCCTTGAGCGCCTGCTCCACGCCGGGGTTGATCACGGCCGCCGACAGCGCCTGTTCCTCGCGCCATTCGCCGAACACGGCCGGCACCACCCGTTCGAACTTGCCAGCCGGACGGCTGTCGGCCAGATAATGGGTGGGCAACAGCAGCTTGCCGGCCGCGGCCGTGGCCACCATGAGCAGGCCCAGCACGACGCTGCTCAGTATCGCCTTATCAATGCGCATGGTGGCCTCCGTGGAGCGCGGCCGACGCGCGCGGCGCCAGCCATTGCAGCAGCGTGTCTATGCTGATGATCAACACCAGCGCACTGAGGAACAGCACCATGCCGGCGAAACCGTGCAGGAAGCCCTGGCCGGCCGCGTCGCCCAGATAATAGGTGATCAGGGTCAGCGCGCACACCCGGATCACGTTGGCGGAAAACGAGATCGGGATGATCAACAGGGCCAGGCCGATGTTGCGGAAGGCCGAGGTATGGCGCACCACGTTGAGGTAGAACAGGCCCAGCGATTCGAGCGTGAGCAGGGTCTGCAGGCCGGCGCAGGCGTCGGCCACCAGCAACTGGTATTGGCCGATCTGCAGGATCACGCCGGTGCGGGCGATCGGGTAGCCGGCCAGGAACAGCAGGTGTTCCGTCACATACGACACGGCCGTCTTCATCGGCAAGGTCAGCGTGCTGACCACGGTACCGGGCAAGGGCACCATGAACAACATGAAAAAGAAGGGGAACCACAGCACGCGCGCGGCCGGCCAGCCGAATTTGAGCAGCACGATGGCCGCCAGCAGCACGATCAGCGCGCAGATCTCGAACGACACGATCTGCTGGGTTCGCCCGAGCACATGCAGCGCCATGGCCAGCGCGAACAACAGCCAGCCGCAGCCGGTGGCGCCGGCGCTGGTGCGCGCCGCGGCCAGCACTTGCGGCCAGCCGCGCACGGCCAGCCACACGGACAGGGCCAGGATGATGGGGCCATGGGCCTGTTCCTCGGTGCTCCAGATGCCGCGCAGCAGATCATAGAAGGTGGGGCCGAACAGCACCACGAAGCCGGCCAGCAGCGGCAGCCATTCGGGCAGCAAGGCCTTCCAGCGCGGCGCGCGCGCGCTGGCGACCGGCTTGGCCACACTGTTCATCAGAACTCCACCATCACCGAGCCAACGATCTCCACCCCGCTCTGGGCCAGGCGCTGCTGCATCTCGGCCAGGTCGGCCAGCCGCGTATGGTTGCGCCGGCTCACCAGCAGCACCCCGCCCGTGCGGGCCGCGATGGCCAGCGCGTCCGAGCCGCTGGCGAACGCGGGCGCGTCATACAGCACCACGTCATAGCGCGCCGTCAGCTGCCCGTTCAAGTCGCCGAACGAGGAGCGGCTCAACAGTTCCTGCGGGTTGGGCGGCAAGGTGCCGGCCGTCAGCACGGACAGGTCGATGAAGGCGTCGACCTTGTTGATGGCGCCCAGGTCGGCGCGCCCGGCCAGCACGTCCGACAAGCCCTGGCGCGTCTTCTGGTCGAAGATCTCGTGCTGGCTGGGCTGGCGCAAATTGCCATCGACCAGCAGCGTCTGCTCGCCCAGCTGCGAGAACACCACGGCCAGGTTGGCCGTAAACAGGCTGGCGCCATCCCCGGCGCTGGCGCCCAGGATCACCAGCGACTTCTTGCCGCGCGCAAACCAGCGCAGCATCAGCTGGCTACGCACGGCGCGCAGCGCCTCGACCTGGGGACTGAACGGTTGATAGGCCGCCAGCAGGCGCGGCGAATAATTGCCCTGCCCGACCTGCAGATACGGATAGTCGAACTGGCGCGCCAGCACTTGCTGGATATCGGCCTCGGTGATCAGGCCCAGGCGCAGGGCCGCCTCGCCGAAGCGCACCCCCAGTTCCTTTTGCATGCGCAACACGCGCTCGGCGTTCTCCGGCGTGATCTTGCCCGACGCCAGCAGCAGGCCGCCGATGCTCGAGTCGCTACCGCGGGTCAGGGGCTGCGCCGCGGCGCCGGCCAGTGCAGATTGGGTCATACTGGTATCCATGGCTTAGTTGATGCGCAAACGGCGCAGGGTGAGGGAGTTCATCAGGCCGATGCGCTTGGGCGCGGCCGGACCGGTCCAGTCGACGCTGCCCAGCACGGGGATATGCAGCACCTCGCTCAGGTCGCTTTCGGAACGCACGCGGCGGTTGAGCATCTCGGCCAGCACGCTAAAGCCCAGGCCCAGCATGGTGCCCAGGAACAAGGACAACACGACGTTGAGCACGATTTTCGGGCTCGACGGCTTGATCGGCGCCACGGCCGGATTCAGCACGGAGATGTCGGACTGGTCGGACTGGCCTTCGATATTGGTCTGCGAAAAACGCTGGGCCGCCGCGTCATAGGCGCGCTGGGCGCTCTCGACGTCCTTGCTCAGCACATTCATCTCGTCGCGCGCGCGGTTCAGGGACAGCACCTTCTCCTTTTGCGCCTGCAGCGCGGCGCGGATCGAGCCCTCGCGCTGCTGCAGGATGGAGGCGTTGTTGCCGACGCTGTTGGAGGTGACCTTGAGCTGCTCGGCCAGGTCGGCGCGCAGCTTCTCCACCTCGGCCTTGGCGCTCTGGTATTGCGGGTGGTTGGGGCGCAGCCGCTGCGACACTTCGGCGAATTTCGACTCCGCGTTGCCGAGGTTGATCTTCAAGTTCTGGATCAGCGGGCTGGAGGCCACATCGGGCGACTCGGACGAACCGGTCTCGGCCATATGGCGGCGCGAGCTGGCCTCGGCCAGCTGGCCCTGCGCGGCCACCAGCTGGGCCGACAGGTCGTTGAGACGGTTGGTCTCCACGTCGAGCCGGTTGTCGACGCTGACGATGCCGTTTTCCTGCTGGTATTTCGACAGGCGGCTCTGGGCCACTTCCACGTTATCGCGCAGCAGCTTGGTCTGCTCGTTGAAGTAGTGCGACGCCTTCTTCATCGGCTCGACCTTGAGCTGGATGCTGATCTTCTGGTACTCGTCGGCGAAGGCGTTGGCCACGGCGGCCGCGAACTCCGGGTCGCTGCCCTTGAAACTGACGTCGACGACGCTGCTCTCGCGGGCCGGCACGATGTCGAGCTTGGCCAACAACAGCTCGGCCAGCCAGTCGCGCACCGTGCCCTTGCCATCGGTAGCCTCCCGGAACTGGGCCACCACGGCCGGGCTGTCGGCCAGGTGCAGCCGGTCCACCACGCGCAAGGCCACGTTCTTGCTGGTGATGATGTCGACCTGGGTCGCCATATAGCCGGGCAGCAGCTGGCCGGGCATGGTCAGGCCGGTGACCGGATCGACGCCTTTATAGTTGAGCAGCAGCGAACTGGTGGCCTTGTACGTCTTGGGCAGCAGCAGACTGACCACCAGCGTGACCGACACGGTCAACACGATGGTGGTGAAGAAGATCCAGCGGCGCGCTCTGAGGAGCAGCAGAAATTGTGAAAAACTCATGACTCATCTTTCAATGCGGATGACAAAATGGAAGCGTTCAGCCGCGCGCCACCGCGCGGCCCGGCTCAGAACCAGCTCTCCGTGATGTAGACCACGTCGTCGGGGCGCAACAGGTCGTCGTGCTTGGCCTCGATGATCTGCAGCTTGCCGGCCGCGTCACGCCGCTTGATGCGGATGCCGCGCTCGGTGCCGCGCTGGGTCAGCCCGCCGCCCACGGCCAGCGCCTGCAGCACCGTCATCGAGCGTTCGAGACGGAACGTACCGGGCCGCTGCACTTCGCCATAGATGTAGAAGCGCGGCGCCCGTTCCACGTAGATCACGTCGTCGGCCATCAGGTCCAGGTCCTTGCTCAAGTCGCTGCTGCGCACCATCTCGACGATGTCGATGGCTTGCTTGGTGGCGTTGCCATTGCGCTTGCGGATCAGGCTGATCTCGTCGCCGCCGTCGGCGCTCATCCCGCCGGCCAGGGCCAGCATGTCGAGCAAGGTGCGCTTGCTCTCGAGCGGATAGCGGCCGGGACGGTTGACTTGCCCCAGCACCGACACCTGCTGGCTCTGCAAGGCGGTGACGATGATGTTGACCTGCGCCTTGCGCAGGAAGCCGCCGCTCTCGAGCAGGCCGCCCAGCTTCTTCTCGGCCGCCGAGACGGCCAGCCCCCCCACGGCCACATTGCCCAGCAGGGGGAAGGTGATGGTGCCGTCATCGGCCACCCGCGTCTCCAGTCCCAGATCGGGGCTGCCATAGACGGAGATCTTGATCACGTCGCCGCCCCCCAAGGTGACGTCGGCAGCGCCGGCGTACGCCATCGCCAGCCCCAGGAACAGCGCCACCAGCCAGTTTGCCAGTCGTTTCATATTCATCCTCATCAAAGTCATCTTTTCAGTTGCGCGCCCCACGGGCTCACTTCAAACCGGCCACGCCGCGCTCGTTGGCGGTGGTGGCCGAGGCGGCGGCCGGCGCCGAGGCGGCCGGCGCCGAAGCGGCGCCCGGGGCCGGCTTGTCGGCCGGCGTCAGGTAGGTGATCTTGGCCGCCGCCCGCAAGCGCGCCAGCTCGGCGTCGGCCGCGTCCTTGTTCTTCTTCTTGAACAGGAATTCCTCGATCTGCGGTCCGGCCACCTCCAGCGTGACGGGACTGTCCTTGATCTCGCTGATGGTGATCAACATGCTGCGCTCACCTTCCTTGATGACGAATAACTGCCCTTTGGGCATCGCCAGCAACTTGGCCACCAGTTCCGATGGCAGGTCCGAGCTGGCGCGCGTGAGCTGCGTGCGGCCATACTTGACGTTGTGGCCGTCGAGCCAGGTGGCCACCTCGTCGAGCGACTTGGCACTGTCCATGGTGCTCTTGAGCGCATCGTTCATGTCGGCGCTGGCCACCACCAGTTCACGCATTTCCAACAGCTTGCGGTGGCTGAAAAATTCCGGATGGGCGTTGAAATAAGCCTCCACCTCGGCCTTGCCGGGCCGGGCCGGATTGCCGACCCGCTTTTGCATATAGGCTTGCGCCACGATCAGCGCCTTGGCCCGCTCGATCGCCTGCACCACTTTGGGGTCGCGGTCCAGCTTATCCTCGGCCGCCGCGTTCTGCAGCAACTGGCGGTCGATCAGCGCGTCCAGCAATTGCTTGCGCGCCATCTCCTGCTGCGCCGCCGGCACGCCCGAACGCTGCAACTCCTCGTTCAACTGCAACACCGTGATCTCCTCGCCGTTCACGCTGACCAGCGCCTGCCCGGCCTTTTTTTCCTTGTTGCCGCAGCCGGCCAGACCGGCGGCAAGCGCCAGCGCCAGCGTGGCCGACAACAGGCGGCGCGGCGTGCTGTGCCCGCGCGCGGCGCCGAACTGGGGATTGAATTGATTCAAAGTATTTCCTTCGCAGAGAATTGATGGGCCGGCCACGTCCGTCCGGCCCTACCGCGGGCCCGGACAGTCACACACGCATACCGCGCTGACAAGGCGCGCCATGTCGGAGGGGTTTTCACTGGGGAAGTATGCAACCGGGCGTCGAAATGGTCAATATGATAAAAACCGAAGGCGGCAAGCGCGGTGGCAACGATGGGCGGAAGCGGGCCGATTCAATGGAATTGAAACCTTGCATAAAAGTTCATAAGCTGGATTTTATAGCAACGCGTCGAGTTCGTCACGCACAAATGCAATCGTGCGCGCCCTGCCCTGCCGCGCCGGCGCCGCGCGCCTCAATGGGCATTATCGCGGCTCAGCACCACCTTCACGGTGCGCACGATGATCCACAAGTCCAGCCACAGCGACCAGTTGCGCAGATAGTCGAGGTCGTACCGGATGCGCGCCTCCATCTTGTCCAGCGTCTCCGTCTCGCCGCGCAAGCCATTGACCTGGGCCCAGCCCGTGATCCCCGGCTTGGCCTTATGGCGCAGCATGTAGCCCTTGATCAGCTTGCGGTATTGCTCGTTATGGGCCACGGCGTGCGGACGCGGCCCCACGATGCTCATCCGGCCTTGCAGCACGTTAATAAACTGGGGTAACTCGTCGAGCGAACTGCGGCGCAGGAACGCGCCCACCCGCGTGACGCGCTGGTCGTTCTTGGTCGCCTGTACCACGTGGGCGCCATCCTCGGCCACCGTCATCGAGCGGAACTTGTAGACGATGATCTCCTCGCCATACAGGCCATAGCGGCGCTGGCGGAAGATTACCGGGCCCGGCGAGCTGCACTTGACGGCCAGCGCGATCAGCGCCATCACCGGCAACAGCAACAACTGGATCAGCGCCGCCAGCACGATGTCGCTGCTGCGCTTGACGAGGCTGTTGATGCCCGTGAAGGGCGATTCGCAGATGGCGATCACGGGCATGCCGCCCACGTTGTCGAAGCGCGCCTGCATCAGGTCGAACACGTAGATGTCGGGCAGGAAATACACCGAGGCCGTCGTGTCCTGCAACTCGTCGAGCAGCTTGCGGATGCGCGGCTGGGCCGAGATGGGCTGGCTGATGAAGATCATCTTGACGTGGTTGGCCCGCACATAGGCCGCGATATCGGCCATGCGGCCCAGCATCGGCTGGCGCATGTCGGCCGGCCAGCGGTCCGCGGTGCGGTCATCGAAAAAGCCCAGCACGCTCATGAACAAATTGGGATGGCGCCCGATGGCGCCGGCAAACTTCAGCCCCACGTCATTGGCACCGACGATGATCACGGAACGCACTTCGCTGGCCTTGGCCGGATCGGACCCGATCACGCGCGCGGCCAGGTGACTGGCCAGCAACACGAACGGGGTGGCGATGAACCACGACAGCACCACCGTCTCATCGTAGTGATAGGCCAGCCCGCTGACGGAACCGAGAAACACCAGGATCAGCGCCGTCACCAGCCAGCCCACCACGATGTCGCGCGAGTAGGCCAGCATGTGGCCGCTGCGCCAGGTGCGGTAGGGATCGACGTGCTGGTACACCGACGAAGACACGAAGAACCCCAGCACCATCAGCACCAGCGAATAACCGGTGAACGGTTCGGCATAAAGCATGGAGACCAGGTACAGCGTCCCCATGATGATCAATGGGTCGAGTATGCGCTGAAAGAAAGAGATCAGGGGTATATCGTTGACGGTCATGGTTATGCTTTAGAACTGCCCCGTCGCGCTGATCGTCGCGCCTTTCGCAGTATAGGTGCCGGTGCCCACATACGCGCTGCCGGTGCGCGTCTCGCGGAACAGGCTCAAATTGAACTGGAGGCTCGACAGCGGCGTGTAGGTCAGGCCGGCCGTAGCGTAGTTGCCCGAATCGGTCGCCGGACCGGGCAGCACGATGGAATTGATCGTATTGAAATCGCGCCGCTCGTGGCGCACGGAAGCGTCGGCCCGCAGCTTGGCGCCCAGGTCGTAGCTGGCGGCCAGGCTGGTGCCCTTGTTCAGGCTGCTGCTGACGAGCGTGCTCTCGACGGCGGCGAACTCGCGCCAGCCGGCCAGCGTGAACTTGACCCGGCCCAGCGGTTGCCAGAACACGGTCACCCGGCCATTGGCGCCGCTGGCGTCGTGGTTGGTGAAGAAATTGTGCTCCCGCTTGGCCCAGCCGGCCAGCACCTGCACCTGGGTCACGCCGTTGGCGCGCCAGTACACATTGGCCTTGACTTCGTTCTGGCTGAAGCCGTTATCGATGAGCAGCGAGCCGAACGGTTGCTTGTTCGGATAATCGCCCCTGGTGTGGCGCGCCAGCATGCCGAACCGGCTGCCACTGGCGGCCAGGAAATCGAAGCCCACATCCTCGGCATCCTCGTCGCGGTCGAGGAAACGCTGGCTGGCCAGGTCATAGCTGAAATGGGTGTGCGAGACGCCGCCATGCACCTGCCAGCTGGGATGCAAGCGCCAGTTGCCATCGGCGTACACGCGCCGCGTGGTGCGCAGATTGCGTTCACTGCTGTGGTAATCCGTAAACGGCGTCAGCACTTCGGCATAGCTGGCGCCCAGGTGGCCGGAAAAATTGCGCAACACATACCACTGCCATTCGGCCGAGAAGTCCTTGCCATTGTAATTGAGCTGGTCGTAGTGACGGAACGCGACGCGCGACACCTTGGCCTGCGCCGTCAACAGCTGGCGCCCGATGGGCCGCTCGAACAGCAGCCCGGCCTGCACCTGGGTCAGGCTGTCGGAGCGGCTGCCGTCCGGCCCGGGCACGCCGTCGGGCAGGCGCAGCAGGTTGTCCTCGTAGCTGTAGGCCACCGAGACGAAGGGGTGGATGGTGTCGCTGATGGCGGCCTGCGCCGGCGCGCACAGGGCGGCGCCGATCAGGGTGGCCAGGCTCAGCGGGGCTGGGCGCGCACGGAAAAGGGAGGGCATGGTCAGGGAGCTCAACATGGGATGGCGTCTTCTTTTAAGATGTCAATCAGCTATTTTTCTATATTACCAGTAAGTCCAGTTACCAGTGGAAATTATCCATACGCCCAACAGGCCGTTCGTCACACTGTGGGCCAGGATGGGCGACCACAGGTCGCGGCTGCGCATGTAGAGCCAGCCGTAAATGGCGCCGGCCACGATGCCGGCGAGCCATAGTTCGTGCTCGAAGCCGAACAATACCACAGTGACAACAAAAGCGCGCGCACTGAGGCGCGCCGGATTCACGTTTTGAAAATCGCTCGATATCAGCCAGCGCGACAGGAAGGAACGCCAGAACAACTCCTCCATCACGGGCACCACCAGGGCCGCGCCCGCCAGGCGCAGCGCCGCCAGCAGCCAATCGACGCGGCCATCGCGCCGCGGGTCGAAGCCGGCCGACTGGCCGACCCGCATCCAGCCAGCGTCCAGGTGCAGCCACAGCCACAGCGTGAGCACGCCGGCCAGCGCCGACAGCGCCAGCGCCGCCAGCCCCGGCCAGCGCCGCGGCAGCTCCGTGTAATGGCGCCGGAACGTCCACAGCAGCGCGCCCACCACCGCGATCTTGACCGGATACAGCCAGCGCAATGTGGCGCCGTCCACCCCCGCCCGCTCCAGCACGTCGGCCACGGCGATGAAGGCCATGTAGGCAGCGAATGGCAGCACCCACGGCCACTGGCGCCGCTCAAACATGGCCAGCTCCGGCCGGCGCGGCGCGCGCGCGCGGCGCCGGGATCAAACGGGACGGTTCGGCGGTCATGAGCATGCGCTATCCGGTGTGGGGTGAAACAACAACACGGGTGGCCGCGACGGCGGCCCCAAGCATGCACATATTACAATACTTTGCGCCGCACAAGAAGCACCGCGCGCACCGTCAGCGACGCCTTAGCCGGCCGCGCCGGACTCGATCGCCTCCCAGCGCTCCAGTGCGGCCAGCAACTGGGCCTCGATCGCGTCCATGCGCGCGCTGACGCGGCGCGCCTCGGCCGCGTTCTTCTTGTAGAAGTCGGGGTCCGACAGCTGCTGCGCCAGCGCCGCCTGCTCATCTTCCAGGCTGGCGATCAGCTGGGGCAGTTCATCGAGCTCGCGCTGCTCCTTGAAGCTGAGCTTGCGGGGCTTGGCGGCGAGCGCCGCCAGCGGCGCCGGCGCAGCCGGCGCGGCCTTCGCTTCGGCCTTGGGCGCGCCCTTGGCCGGGGCCGGGGCCACGGCCCGCACCCGTTCCCAGTCCGTGTAGCCGCCCACGAATTCGCGCCAGCGGCCCGCCCCTTCGGCCACCACGACCTGGGTCACCACGTTGTCGAGGAAGGTACGGTCGTGGCTGACGAGGAACACGGTGCCCGTGTATTCCTCCAGCAATTCCTCGAGCAGCTCCAGGGTGTCGATGTCGAGGTCGTTGGTCGGTTCGTCCAGCACCAGGCAGTTGGCCGGCTTGGCGAACAGGCGCGCCAGCAGCAGGCGGTTGCGTTCGCCGCCGGACAGCGACTTGACGGGCGAACGGGCCCGTTCCGGCGCGAACAGGAAGTCGCCCAGATAGCTCATCACGTGCTTGCGCTGGCCGTTGATCTCGACCCAGTCACTGCCGGGGGCGATGGTTTCCATCAAGCTCGCTTCCTCGTTGAGCTGGGCCCGCATCTGGTCGAAGTAGGCCACCTGCAGCTTGGTGCCCAGGCGCACGGTGCCGGCGTCGGCCGTCTCCTCGCCCAGGATGATCTTGAGCAGCGTGGTCTTGCCGGCGCCGTTGGCGCCGATCAGGCCCACCTTGTCGCCGCGCAGGATGGTGGCGCTGAAGTCCTCGATGATGACCTTCTCGCCATAGGTCTTGGAAATATTTTCCAGTTCGGCCACGATCTTGCCCGACCGTTCGCCGGACGACACGTCGAGCTTGACCTGGCCCTGCTGTTCACGGCGCACGGCGCGCTGTTGGCGCAGCGCCTCCAGGCGGCGCACCCGGCCCTCGTCGCGCACCCGGCGCGCCTTGACACCCTTGCGTATCCACACTTCTTCCTGGGCCAGGAACTTGTCGAACTTGGCGTTCTCCACTTCCTCGATTTCCAGCTGCTCGGCCTTGCGTACCTGGTAGGCGCTGAAGTTGCCCGGATAGGACAGCAGGCGACCCCGGTCCAGCTCAATGATGCGGGTGGCCACGTTGTCGAGGAAGGAACGGTCGTGGGTGATGAACAGCACGCTGCCCTTGTAGTCGCGCAGCAAGCCTTCCAGCCACAGGATGGAGGTGAAGTCGAGGTGGTTGGTCGGTTCGTCGAGCAGCAGCACGTCCGGCGCCGACACCAGCGCGCGCGCCAGCGCCACCCGCTTTTGCATGCCGCCCGAGAGCGTCTTCATCAGCATGTCGGCCGGCAGGTTGAGCCGGCCCAGCGTCGTCTCCACCTTGTTGGGCAGGCTCCACGCGTCGGCCGCGTCGAGCTTGACCTGGATGTCATGCATGCGCTCCATCAGGGCCTCGTCATCGCCCTGGCCGAACTGGCCCGTCAGGGCGTCGTATTCCTTGAGCAAGTCCTGCAAATCGCCCATGCCGGAGGCGACGGCATCGAACACGGTCATGTCCGGGTCGAACACGGGTTCCTGTTCCACGTAGGCGATTTTCAAGCCCTGCTGCATCACCAGCAGGCCGTCGTCGAGCTTGAAGCGGCCCGAAATGATTTTCAACAAGGACGATTTGCCGGTGCCGTTGCGCCCGATCAAACCGACCCGCTCGCCCGTTTCCAGGGAAAATTCCGCATGGTCGAGAAGCGCGACGTGACCGAACGCCAATTGCGCCGAGGATAAGGAGATGACTGCCATTGTGAGTGTCGGGGTGCGCGCAAGGGCACCCGCCTAAGATGAATGAAACCAGCATTGTACCGGCTGCGGCGCCGGCTGCGGCAATCGCCGGCCGGAGGCGGCCGCGCCAGCGCTGGTATCGCCAACAGGAATCGAACCTGTATCTGATTCTTAGGAGGAACCTGTTCTATCCGTTGAACTATGGCGACACGCGGCAGGCAGCGGTATTGTACAGGCTATTAGCGGCGCGCGACAGGGTCGCGCCGCAACTTGGCGTGGCGCCCCGTGTCAGCCAGCCCGGCTCCGGCGGCGCGCCAGGCCGGCCAGCAGGCCTGCGCCGGCCAGCCACATCAGCATGGCCGTGGGCTCGGGCACCGCCGAGATGGTATACACCTGCATGGCGCCGTACGTGATGTTGGGGTGGGTGTACGGCGAACCATCGAGCACGCTGGCGTTGACGTTCGAGAGGCTGGGGTCGGCGTACGAATAGAGCACGGAATAGCCGCCATGGGTCAGGTCGCGCGGCACATACAGATCATTGCCCAGGCCAAAGGTCGGGCCGAAATTGGCGGCATTATAGGTCTGGTAGGAACCGATGGTATCGAGCGAGTAGGACTTGAGGATTTGCCGGTGGATGGCGCTGGTGGTCAGGTTGAACACGAAGCCGGTGCGCTGGGCGTCGTCCGGCGTCATATGGAAGCCGTCGCTGGAGGACCAGCTTTGCGGGTTGTAGCCGCCCACCAGCCAGGTCTGCCCCAGCTCATTGGTCGCCTCCATCACGGCGATCGTGCGTCCCTTGCCATCGGCAGCCTGGTGAAAGTTAAGCGAGGTGTCGCCGGACGCTTTGGTGTAAATGCTGGTGAACTTGACCGGTCCCTCGCCCAGCCAGGCCGCCAGCTGCCCTTCTTGCGCCGGGCTCAGCGAGACTGTGCCGGCATGGGCCGCGGCCGCGCCCGTGGCCAGTAAAGCAAACAAGCAGTTGGCCCGTACTTTCATCATGGTATCCATAAATCCCTCAACACAAGTTACTTACACTGATAAACCGATTCTCCCGATTATTAAATATAACATATTGTTGGTGAGATTACTTTCAAAATTGCCAATGCCTAACATTCGTTACATTTCGTCGACAACGGCCGTCACTTCGATCTCCAGCCGCGCGGCCGGCTCCATCAAGCCAGCCACCTGCACCGCCGTCATGGCCGGGTAGTGGGCGCCGATCAGCTCCCGGTACGCCTGGCCGATCTCCTTGAGCGCGGCCAGGTACTCGTGCTTGTCGAGCACGTACCACGTCATGCGCACGATATGCTCGGGCCGGGCGCCCGCCTCGGCCAGCACTTCAACGATATTCTGCAGCGCCTGCCGGGTCTGGCCGGCGAAATCGTCCGTGTGGAACACGCCCTGGCTGTCCCACCCTATCATGCCGCTCACGCACACGGTGGTGCCGCGCGCGGCCACCCCGTTGGCATAGCCGCGCGGGCGGACCCAGCCCGGCGGTTGCAGGATTTTTATGTGCTCGCTCATTTTTCCTCTTTTCCTTCATGATGGGCCGCGGCCGGCACGGCCCGCAGCAATTCGCGCGCGATGATCAATTGCTGCACTTCCGTCGCCCCCTCGTAGATGCGCAGGGCGCGGATTTCCCGGTACAGCCGTTCGACCGGCTGCTCGCTGACCACGCCCAGGCCGCCGAACAGCTGCAGCGCGCCGTCGATCACCTGCTGCGCCGTCTCGGTGGCCGTCAGCTTGGCCATGGCCGCCTCCTTCGTCACGTTGCGGCCCTGGTCGCGCTGCCAGGCGGCGCGGTAGGTCAACAGCGCGGCGGCGTCGATGCCGGTGGCCATCTGGGCCAGCCGGGCCTGGGTCAGCTGGAAGTCGGCCAGCTGCTGGCCGAACATGCGGCGCCCCGTGGCGCGCGCCAGCGCTTCGTCCAGCGCGCGGCGGGCAAAGCCCAGCGCGGCCGCCGCCACCGACGTGCGGAACACGTCCAGCGTGGCCATGGCCACCTTGAAGCCCTGCCCCGCCGCGCCGATGCGCTGCGATACGGGCACGCGGCAGCGGGCAAAGCGCAGCCGGGCCAGCGGATGGGGCGCGATCACGTTGATCCGTTCGGCGATTTCCAGGCCGGCCGTCGCGGCATCGACGATGAAGGCGCTGATGCCGCGCGCGCCCGGCTGCTCGCCGGTGCGCGCGAACACGATATAAAAGTCGGCGATGCCGCCGTTCGAGATCCACGTCTTCTCGCCGTCCAGCACGTAATGGTCGCCGTCGCGCACGGCCGCGCACTGCATGGCCGCCACGTCGGAGCCGGCCTGCGGCTCGGACAGGGCGAAGGCGGCGATGGCCGCGCCGCTGGCCACGCGCGGCAGGTAGGCTTCGCGCTGGGCCGCGCTGCCGAACAGGCTGATGGCGCCGGAGCCGAGGCCCTGCATGGCGAAGGCGAAATCGGCCAGGCCGCTGTGGCGCGCCAGCGTCTCGCGGATCAGGCACAGGGCGCGCGTGTCGATGGCCTCGTCATGCCCGCCCCAGGCCTTGCCGCCCACGGCGTGGCGCAGCCAGCCGGCCGCGCCCAGCTGCATGACGAGGCGGCGGCAGGCCGTGTCGACGTCGCCGTGGTGGCCGTCCGTGATGTTGGCGGTGGCCCAGGCATCCAGCGCCCGTTCCAGTGCGGCGTGGTGCGGCGCCAGGAAGGGCCAGTCCAGGTAGCTCTTGTCGGCCATGGCTCAGTCTCCCTCGAACAGCGGTTTTTGTTTGGCCACGAAGGCGTGGTAGGCGCGGTGGAAGTCGTTGGTGGCCATGCAGATGGCCTGGGCCTGGGCTTCCGCCTCGATCGCCTCGTCCACCCCCATGTTCCATTCCTGCTGCAGCATCTTCTTGGTCATGCCGTGGGCGAAGGTGGGACCGTCGGCCAGGCCCTGGGCCAACGCTTGCGCGGCGCCGGCCAGCGCGTCCGGTTCATGCAGGCTGTTGAAAAAGCCCCAGCGCTCCCCTTCCGCGCCCGACATGGAGCGGCCCGTGTACAGCAATTCGGCGGCGCGGCCCTGGCCGATCACGCGCGGCAGCAGCGCGCAGGCGCCCATGTCGCAGCCGGCCAGGCCGACCCGGGTGAACAGGAAGGCCGTCTTGCTGCGCGCCGTGGCCAGCCGGAGGTCCGAGGCCAGGGCCAGGATGGCGCCGGCGCCGGCGCAGATGCCGTCCACCGCCGCCACCACCGGCTGCGGGCAGGCCCGCATCGCCTTCACCAGGTCGCCCGTCATGCGGGTGAAGGCCAGCAGGCCGGGCATGTCCAGCTTGGTCAGCGGGCCGATGATGTCGTGCACGTCGCCGCCCGAGCAGAAGTTCTCGCCCGCGCCCGTGACGACGATGGCTTTCACGTCCTGCGCATAGGCCAGCGCGCGGAACAGGTCGCGCAGCTCGGCGTAGGACGCGAAGGTGAGCGGGTTCTTGCGCTCGGGCCGGTTCAGCGTGACGGTGGCCACGCCGCCGGCCACGGCGAACAGGAAGTGGCTGGCCTGGTGGCCGGCCAGGGTGGCGCGGTTGCCGGGCAGCTGCTGCGCCTGGCCGGGAAGGTATCGCATGGTTATCCTTGTTTGTCGTCGGAGGCGTTCAGGTGGTGCTTCATCTGCGACAGCAGCTCGATCAGCCGGCCCTTGTCGGTGCCGGAGATGTCCTGCAGCAGTTCGGCGATCCATTGTTCGTGCACGGCCGCCATGGTGGCGAAGGTGCGGCGGCCGGCGGCCGTCAGCTTGACGCTGTAGGCCCGGCCATCCTTGGGGTCGGGCACGCGCAGCACCAGCTTTTCCTGCTCCAGCTGGTCGGTGATGCCGGTGATGTTGCCGCCCGTGACCATCATGCGCTTGGACAGCTCGCCCATGCGCAAGCCCTGCGGATAGCGCTCCAGCTGCGCCATCAGGTCGAAGCGCGGCAGCGTGATGCCGAAGGTGGCGCGCAGCCGGCTGCGGATCTCGTTCTCGATGCGCACCGTGCACGAGAGCATGCGCAGCCACAGCTTGAGCGACTGGTGATGGTCGTCCGTGAGACGGCTGGCCAGGTCCAGCACGGGCGGGCTGTCCTCGCCCTCCTGCTGGTCCGGGATGGCGGGATGGGCGTTGTTCTCTGAGCGTGACATGGTGTTCCGTTTCTATCCGTTGTTACATGACTGCGTTACATGACTTCGCCGCCGGCGACGGCGATGGCCTGGCCCGTCATGGCGCCCGATTCGGGCAGGCATAGCCAGGCCACGGCGTTGGCCACTTGCTCCGGCTGCACCAGGCGCTGCTGGGGATTGCCGGCCGCCAGCCCGGCGCGCGCCTGCTGCTCGCTGCGCCCCGTCTTGGCCATGATGTTGGCGACCGCTTCCCGTACCAGGTCGGTCTCCGTGTAGCCGGGGCAGACGGCGTTGACGGTCACGCCGCGCGCGGCCACCTCCAGCGCCAGCGCGCGCGTCAGGCCCACCACGCCGTGCTTGGCCGCCACGTAGGCCGCCACGTAGCGGTAGCCCACCAGCCCCGCCGTCGAGGCCACGTTGACGATGCGCCCCCAGCCCGCCTCCAGCATGGCCGGCAGCGCGGCCTGGGTGCAGTGGAAGGTGCCCGTCAGGTTCACGTCCAGCATGCGCTGCCACAGGGCCGCGCCGGTCTTGCCGAACGGCGCCGACGCGGCCTGGCCGGCGTTGTTGACCAGGATGTCGATGCGCCCGGCGCAGCGGGCCGCCCGCGCGAAGCCGGCCAGCACGCTGGCCTCGTCGGTGACGTCGATGATCTCCGTCTCGACCCGCCCCAGCGTGTCGAGCTGTTCGGCCGCGTGGGCCAGCGCGGCGCCGTCGCGCCCGGCCAGGGTAACGCTGGCGCCGCGCAGCACCAGTTCGCGGGCGCAGGCGGCGCCAATGCCGCGCGCGCCGCCCGTGACCAGCGCGTGCCGTCCTTCCAGCGAGGATGCGATGGGATTCACGGTTCAGCCCTCCAGCAGGCGCGCGGCCAGTTGTTGCGGCGTGAGGCCGGCGCCGGCGGCGGCCAGCTGGCGCTCGCGCTCCAGGTTGCGCTCCAGCTGCTGCTTGCCGGCCAGGTACTGCCTAGGCCAGGGAGCGCCAGCGTAGCCTATCCTGGCCGCTTCCGCCAGCGTCCAGGCGGGATTGGCCAGGTGCGGCCGGCCCACGGCGCACAGGTCGGCGCGGCCGGCGGCGACGATGCCGTTGGCGTGGTCGGCCTCGAAGATGGAACCGACGGCGATGGCGCCGATGCCGGCCTCGTTGCGTACCCGGTCGGCGAACGGGGTCTGGAACATGCGCCCGTATTGCGGCTGTTCCAGCTTGCTGACCTGGCCCGACGAACAGTCGATCATGTCGGCGCCGGCCGCCTTGAACAGGCGCGCGATTTGCACCGCGTCGTCGGGCGTGATGCCGCCTTCGACCCAGTCGTGGGCCGAGATGCGCACGCTCATCGGCTTATGCTGCGGCCACACGGCCCGCACGGCGGCGAACACGCGCAGCGGGAAGCGGCAGCGGTTCTCCAGGCTGCCGCCGTATTCGTCGCCGCGCTCGTTGGTGAGCGGCGAGATGAACGACGACAGCAGATAGCCATGCGCGCAGTGCAGCTCCAGCCAGTCGAAGCCGGCCTCCCCGGCTGCCAGCGCGGCGCGCACGAAGTCGGCCTCGATGCGCGCCATGTCTTCTGTCGTGACGGCGCGCGCCGTCTGCGACACGCCGGCCAGGTACTGCTGGCGCGACGCCGACACCAGCGGCCAGTTGTCCCGCTCCAGCGGCAGGTCGATGCCGTCCCACATGGCGCGGGTGGAACCCTTGGCGCCCGCATGGCCGAGCTGCAGCGCGATCTTCACGTCGCTGTTGGCGTGGACGAAATCGACGATGCGCTGCCACGCCTGGGTGTGCTCGGGCGCGTACATGCCGGGGCAGAACGGGGTGATGCGGGCATCGGCCGACACGCACGTCATTTCCGCGCACACCAGCGCCGCGCCGCCCAGGGCGCGCGCGCCCAGGTGGGCCAGGTGGTAGTCGCCGACGGTGCCGTCGACGGCGCTGTACTGCGCCATCGGCGAGACGACGATGCGATTTTTAAGCGTGAGCCCGCGCACTTTCAGCGGCGTGAACATGGGCGGAATGGCCAGGCTGGGCGGGGCCGGCAATTGCGCCTGGGCGAAGGCACGCTGCGCAAACCAGGCCTCGAAGCCGGCCACGTAGCCGGCGTCGCGCAGGCGCAGGTTCTCGTGCGACAGGCGCTGGCTGCGCGTGAGCATGGAATAGGCGAACTGCGGCGCCTCCATGGCGCTGTAGCGCTCCACGTTCTCGAACCATTCCATCGAGTTGCGGGCCGCGCTCTGGATCTTCAGCACTTCCACCGCACGCACCTGCTGGTAGGCGGCCAACGCCGCCGCCGTGTCCCCGTGCTCGCCAAAGCAGCGCGCCAGCTCGATCGCGTCTTCCAGCGCCAGCTTGGTGCCGGAGCCGATCGAATAGTGGGCCGAGTGGGCCGCGTCGCCCATCAGCACCACCGGCACGCGGCCGGCCGGCGTGTCGTTCCAGTGCACCCACTGGGCGCACACGATGCGGGGGAACTTGATCCACACGCTCGAGCCGCGCAGGTGGGCCGCGTTCGACATCAGGGCGTGGCCGTCCAGCTGGTCGGCGAACAGCTGTTCGCACCAGGCGATGCTCTGCTCCTGGCTCATTTCCTCCAGCCCGGCGGCGCGCCACACCGTTTCCGGCGCCTCGACGATGAAGGTCGACGTGTCGCCGTCGTACTGGTAGATGTGGGCCTGGAACCAGCCGTGCGGCGTCTGCTTGAAGGCGAAGGTGAAGGCGTCGAACTTCTTCTTCGTGCCCAGCCACACGAAGCGGCACTGGCGCGCTTCGATCTGCGGCGCGAAGGTGGCGGCGTAGCGGGCGCGGATACGGGAATTGAGACCGTCGGCGGCGATCACCAGGTCGGCGCCGTAGCGGGCGGCGATTTCCTGGTCGTCCGCCACGTCGGTCTCGAACACCAGCCGCACGCCCAGTTCCTCGCAGCGCCGCTGCAGGATGTTGAGCAGGTGCTTGCGGCCGATGCCGCAGAAGCCGTGGCCGCCGGAACGCACCTTCTGGCCCTTGAAGTGGATGTCGATATCGTCCCAGTGGTTGAACGACTGCAGGACGGCGCGCGCCGTCGGTTCATCGGCCGCCGCCAGGTTGCCCAGCGTCTGGTCGGAAAACACCACGCCCCAGCCGAAGGTGTCGTACGGCCGGTTGCGTTCGACGACGGTGATGGTGTGGGCCGGGTCCTGCTTTTTCATCAGCAGGCCGAAATACAGCCCGGCCGGGCCGCCGCCTATGCATACGATATTCATGGAGTGCTTTCGATTCAGATGCTGGTCAGTTGTTGCCGTCGGCGCGCAGCTTGAAGCGCTGCAGCTTGCCCGTCTCCGTGCGCGGCAGCGACTGCCGGAAGCACACCGCGCGCGGATATTTGTACGGCGCGATCTGCCGCTTGACGAATTCCTGCAGTTCGGCCACCAGGGCGTCACCGGGCGCGTGACCGGGCTTGAGCACCACATGGGCCTCGACGATCTGGCCCCGCTCGGCGTCGGGGCGGCCCACCACGCCGCATTCGGCCACGGCCGGGTGGCGCAGCAGCGCGTCCTCCACTTCCGGCCCGGCGATGTTGTAGCCGGCCGAGATGATCATGTCGTCGGTGCGCGAACGGTAGTGGAAATAGCCGTCCGCGTCCATCTCGTAGGCGTCGCCCGTCAGGTTCCAGCCGTCCACCACGTAGTCGCGCTGGCGCTCGTCGTCCAGGTAGCGGCAGCCGGTCGGTCCCTGCACGGCCAGCCGGCCGATCACGCCCGGCCCCGCGGGCTTGCCGTCCTGGTCCAGGATGCAGGCCCGGTAGCCCGGCACCGGCTTGCCGGTGGCGCCGGGCCGCACCTGGGCGCCGGCGGCGGAAATGAAGATGTGCAGCAGCTCCGTCGCGCCTATGCCGTCTATCATTTCCAGCCCGGAGGCGGCGCGCCAGGCGTCGCGCGTGGCCAGCGGCAGCGCCTCGCCGGCCGACACGCTCTGGCGCAGGCTGGCAAGGTCGTATTGCGCGGCCAGCGGCGCCATCTGGCGGTAGAAGGTGGGCGCCGTGAAACAGATGGTGGCGCGGTACTGCCCGATCGCGCGCAGCAGCGTCTCCGGCGTCAGCTTTTCCAGCAGCACGGCGCTGGCGCCCACCCGCAGCGGGAACAGCAGCAGCCCGCCCAGGCCGAAGGTGAAGGCCAGCGGCGGCGTGCCGATGAACACGTCGTCCGGCCGCGAACCGAGCACGGAGCGGGGGAAGCAGTCGCAGATGGCCAGGATGTCGCGCTGGAAGTGCATGGTCCCTTTCGGCACGCCCGTGGTGCCGGACGTGAAGCTGATCAGGCAGACGTCGTCGGCCGCCGTATCGACCGGCGCATAGCTGGCCGGCTGGCGCGCCATGTGCGCTTCCAGCCCGTCGGGTCCGGCACCGTCGCCGAAGTACAGCACGCGCTGCGGCAGGTTGGGCGCGCCATCCATTTCCCCGCGCAGGCCGGCCGCGCACAGCACGGCGTTGACGCGGGCCTTGGCCAGGATCACGCCCAGCTCGCGCGCGCGCAGCAGCGGCATGGTGGGCACGGCCACCAGGCCGGCCTTGAACACGGCCAGCACGGCGGCGGCCATCATGGGATGGTTGGCGCCGCGCAGCAGCACGCGGTTGCCGGCCTCCAGCCCCAGCGGGCCGCGCAGCACGTGGGCGATGCGGTCGACCTGCTCCAGCAGCTGGGCGTAAGTCCACTGCCCGCTGTCGCTGCGGATGGCGATGCGCTCGCCGGCGCCGGCCGCCACGGCCCGGTCCAGCAGCTCGGCCACGCAATTGAGGCGCGCCGGATACTGCAGCTCCGGCAGCTCGAAGCGCAGCACCGGCCACTGCTCCGGCGGCGGCAGGTGGTCGCGCGTGAAATGGTCGGTATGGGCGCTGGCGCCCTTGCTGTCCTGGCTAGCGCCGGCACTGCTGGCAGTCGGTCTGGTCATGGTCGCCCTGAAGTTGGTCGTCGTATCGTCACAGCCTGCAGTAGATACTTTAAACCTAAAATATATTAACTTCAAGCGTGTATTGTCGGGGAACGGCGGTTTGCGTACCGGCGGCCGTGCAGCGGCGGCCGGGCGACGACGGCGGACAAATGCGGGGCCGTGCCGTAATGCCGCAAAGTTAGCGGCCTTCTCAATCGACGCTCCCAAAAAAGGGGTACGTCCCCATTTCCAAGAAAAGGGGTACGTCCCCATTTTTGCGTCCCCATTTTTGATCGCGGAGGCTCAGGCTCGCCGTGTGCGATTCACCCCAGCGCCTGGCGCGTCAGGCCGGCCTGGCGGATCACGGCGCGCACCACGCCCGACAGCGCGCCCTGCACTGCCGCCTGGGTCAGCTGTCCCGGCACCAGCGCCTGCAGCCCGGCGGCGGCCCCGTGCAGTCCCAGCGTGACGCAGCCCGCATGCAGGCGCTCGATCCGCAGCTGCGCCTCCTGCTGGCTGCCGCCTTCCAGCAACTGGTTCAATTCGTCGCTGGCCGCCGTCAGCTGGTTCTGGAAGCCGGCCAGGTAGACCAGCAGGCGCTCGGCGTTGATGCCCAGCCGCAACTGGGTGGCGGCCGGCGTCTCGGCCAGGTGATCGGGCTCGCTGGCGGCCAGTTCGAGGAACTGGGCCAGGTGCACCCTGACCTGCTCGGCCTGGAACGGCTTGACCACGTAGCCGGCCGCGCCGGACTGGGTGGCCAGTTGCACCGTGTCGCCGTCCGTGGCCGAGGTGACCAGCACGAACGGCATGGAATGCAAGGCGTCGTGGCTCTTGACCCGCTGCAGCAGCTCGATGCCCGACAGGCGCGGCATGCGCAGATCGCAAAAACAGATGGCCGGCCGCAGTCCCGCCTCCAGCTGCTGCCACGCGTCGGCGCCGTCTTCCGCCTCCACGATGTCGAATGTGCCGCAGCTGTCGATCAGGTGCATCAGCACCATGCGCGACACGACATCATCATCCACCACCAATACTTTCATTTTGCTCTCCAGTGCCTGTGCGCGCGCAAGCGGCAACGATGGCGTCCGCGCTTGGCACTGCCATCCATCTTACCCGATCAGGGGCGGTTTCAAAAAGGGCGCGGCGGGGAAAAACTCACAGCGCGGCGGCGGCGGTCTGCTCGAGCAGCTGGCGCAGCCGCGGCAGGCCGGCCTCGATCTGCGCCCAGTAGCCATGGTCGGCCGCCAGTTCCAGTTCGCCGCACAGGGCCTGCAGCTCCTGCTCCTCCAGGTAGCCGGCGCTGCCCTTGATGCCGTGCAGCAGGCGCCCGGCCGCCTCGCCGTCGCGCTCGGCCAGGGCCCGCTCCAGCTCCGCCAGGCGGCCCGGCACGTCCTGCAGGAAGGCGCCGCGCAGGCGCGCGCGCAGGTCGCCGTTGCCGCTGTGCTGGGCCGCGCGGGCCGACTCGGGGCCGGCCGGGGCCACGCCGAACATGGCGTCCAGCTCCGCCGTGGCGACCGGCGCGCTCCGCCGCGGCTCCATGCGCGCCAGCGCCACGCCGCGCTGCAGCTGGCGCTCGATGGCGCGGCTGAGCTGGAAGTGCAGCGCCGCCTCGTCGATCGGCTTGGTCAGGAAGTCGTCCATGCCCGAAGCGAGGTAGCGGCTGCGGTCTTCCTCGCTGGCGTTGGCCGTCAGCGCGATGATCATCAGTTCCTGGTCGCGCACGGGCGCCTCCTCGGTACCGCCGGAGCGGATCACGCGGGTGGCGCTGGCGCCGTCCATTTCCGGCATGCGCCCGTCCATCAGGATCAGGTCGTAGCGCGTCATGGTGCAGGCCTTGACGGCCAGCAGGCCGTTGGCGGCGATATCGACCTTGTGGCCCAGGTCCTCCAGCATCATGCGGATGATGATCTGGTTGGTCGGGAAGTCTTCCGCGCACAGCACCTTGAGCTGGTGGCTGTGCGGCTCGCGCGGCACGTGCGGCACCAGCGGCGGCGCCACGCCGTTGGCCAGCGGCAGCTCGAACGAGAAGGTGCTGCCCACGCCCGGCGTGCTGGCCACGCGGATCTCGCCGCCCATCAGCTCGACCAGCTGGCGGCAGATGGCCAGCCCCAGCCCCGTGCCGCCGTAGCGGCGGGTGGTGGTGGAGTCGGCCTGCTCGAATTTCTGGAACAGGCGCGGCATGGCGTCGGCCGGAATACCGATGCCCGAGTCGGCCACCGTGAAGCGGATCAGGTTCACGCCCGGCGGCGCGTCCGCCCCGCCCTGCGACTGGCCCGGCGCCACCGGCTCGACCCGCATCCGCACGGCGCCGCGCTGGGTGAACTTGAAGGCGTTGCCCACCAAGTTGACCAGCACCTGGCGCAGGCGGGTCGGGTCGCCCACCACGAACTGCGGCAGGCCGTCGCCGAACTCCAGGCTGAAGCCCACGCTGTGGGCGGCGGCCTGCTCCTCGAACAGGCTGACCACGTTCTCCACCGCCGCCGCCAGCGCGTAATCGATGTTCTCGATGGTCAGCTTGCCGGCCTCGATCTTGGAAAAGTCCAGCAGGTCGTTGATGATCGACAGCAGCGACTGGGCGTTGGCCTGGCCGCGCAGGATCTGTTCGCGCGTGCTGTCCTGCAGCTGGCCGTCGCGCAGGGCGAAGCCCAGCATGCCGATCACGCCGGCCAGCGGGGTGCGCATCTCGTGGCTCATGTTGGCCAAAAATTCCGACTTCTGGCGGGTGGCGTCTTCCGCCTTCTGCTTGGCCAGGCGCAGCCGCTCGTCGTTCTCCTGCAGCGCGCGGTTGGCCAGCGCCAGCTCGTCGGTATGCAAGCGCACCTGGCGCTCCTGCAGCAGCAGCTGTTCCTGGGTCAGGCGCAGCGCCTGCAGCGCCTCTTCCAGCTGCTGGTAGGCGCGCGCGTTCTCCAGCCCGACGGCCGCGTGGGCGGCCAGCGTCTGCAGCATGTCCAGGTGCACCTGCTGGTAGGCGTGGCGGCCCTCGCTTTGCACGCACAGCAGGCCCACCACCTTGTCGTTGACGATCAGCGGGGTGTAGATCATCGACTGCGCCAGCGCCGGCGGCACGCCGTCCTCGCGCATGCATGGCACCAGCTGCTGGCGGCCCACGTCGTCCATGTAGCGGTGGTATTCGGCGTCGAAGTCGTTGATGAACACTTCGCGCCGGTAGGTCACGCACCACACGGCCAGCTGGTTGGGGTTGTCGAGCCGGCGCGTGTACGGCAGGGTGCGCACCCCGCTCTCGATGGCGAACGGGAATTCGATGATGCCCTGTTCCTCCTGCACGAAACCGATGCCGAACATCTGCGCATCCATCAGGTGGTGCACGTGGCGGTACAGCGTGCGCATGGCCGTTTCCATGTCCAGCGTGGCGCTCATCTCGCGTCCCAGCTCGCTCAGCACCGAGATGTTGCGGTGGGCCTGCTCCACGTTCTCCTTCTGCCGCTCCACTTCCTGCTTCTGGCGCTCGGTGTCGATGCGGCGCTGCTCGGCCTCGGCGCGCTGGTTTTCGGCCTCCAGCCGGCGCTGCTCCAGTTCCTGCGTCTGCAGCTGCAGCAGCTGGTTCTTCTGCTCCACCTCGGCCGTGCGCAGGCCGACCTGCTGCTCCAGCATCGCCTTCTGGCGCCGCAGGCCGCGCATGCGGGCCTGGTAGGCGGCGTAGCCGGCCGTCACCAGCAACAGCGCGGCCAGCGAGCGGAACCACCACGTCTTCCAGAACGGCGGCAGGATGGTGATGACCAGGGTGGCGGCATTGTCGTTCCAGATGCCGTCCTTGTTGGCGGCCTTGACGCGGAAGGTGTAGCGGCCCGGATCGAGGTTGGTGTAGGTGGCGAAGCGCTTGGTCGAATCGGTCACCACCCAGTCCTGGTCGAAGCCCTGCAGCTGGTAGGCGAAGCGGTTGCGCTGCGGCGCCGCGTAGTGCAGCGCGGCGAATTCGAGCGAGAACACGGAGTCGTTCTGGCCCAGCGTGAGCGCGCTGGTGTGCTCGATGGCGCCGCTCAGCACATTGCCGTATTCGCCCTGCCCGGCCCGCAGCGACTTGTTGAAGACCTGGAAGTCGGTGATGGCCACCGTGGGCGCCACGCTGTTCTCGCGCACTTCGGCCGGCGAGAACGCCGTGATGCCGTTGAAGCCGCCGAAGTACAGCGTGCCGTCCGGCGTGCGCAGGGCCGCGCCGTCGAAGTAGGCGCCCTCGATGGTGCCGTCGGCGCCCGAGTAGTTGCGCACCAGACCGGTCCTCACATTCAGCCGCGACAGGCCGGTATTGGTGCTCAGCCAGAGGTGGCCGGCGTCGTCGGGCAGGATGGAGGCGATGGCGTCGTCGCCGATGCCGTCGCGGCGCAGGTAGCGGCGGAATTTCACGCTGCCGTCGGCGCCCTGCTCCATGCGGTTCAGGCCGGCCGCCGTGCCGACCCAGATCGTGCCCTGGCCGTCCTCGTACAGGTAGTGCACCTCGTCGTGACTGAGGCTGGACGGGTCGGCCGGATCGCGCCGGAAGTGGCGGAAACGCCCGCTCTTGCGGTCCAACAGATCGAGGCCGTTGAAGGTGCCCACCCACAGGTTGCCGCGGCGGTCTTCCAGGATGGGGCGCACCACGTTGTCGGCCAGGCTGGTGCTGTCGGCCGGATCGTGGCGGTAGGTGTGGCTGGTGCCGGTGCGCGGGTCGAAGCGGTGCAGGCCGCCGCGCGAGGCCACCCACAGCAGGCCTTCGCGGTCGCCCACGATGTTGCGGATGGTGTCGCCGGCCGGGTCGCCATGCGAGAACGACCAGGCGCGCAGGGCGCCCGTGGCCGCGTCCATGCGGTTGATGCCGGCCCGCCCGCCTATCCACAGGTTGCCGTCGGCGTCGCGCCACAGGGCCGTCACCAGGTCGTCGCTCAGGCCGCCGGGCGCGTGGTGCCAGGTGCGCGCGTGGCCGTTGGCCGGGTCGTACAGATTGAGGCCAGCGCTGGTGCCCAGCCACAGCTGGCCATGGCCGTCGGCCACGATGGCGCGCACCTTGTTGTCCGACAGGGCCTGCGCCTGGTCGGCCTGGCGCACCAGGCGCGCGAAGCCGCCGCTGCCCATGTCGACCCGGCTTACGCCGTCGTTCCAGGTGCCGACCCAGAAGGTGCCCACGCGGTCGCGGAACAGGGCCGAGATCTGGTCGTCGGCCACGCTGTGGCTGTCGCCGAGCTGGTGGCGGTACTGGGCCAGGTGCTGGTCGTGCGGCAGCCAGCGGTACAGGCCGTCGGCGCCGCTGCCTATCCACAGGTTATGTTCGCCGTCCAGGTAGATGGCCGTGATGTTGCCGCCCTTGAGGCCTTCGGCCGCGCCCAGCCGGTGGCGCCGCGGCGCGCCCTCGCCCAGCTGCCACCGTTCCAGCCCGGCCAGCGTGCCCACCCACAGCGCGCCATCCTGGTCCAGCTGCAGCGCGGCCACGAAGTTGGCCTTGGCGTCGGGCGCCGTATCCATCTGGAAGTGCTGGAAGCGGGTCGCGCCCGGTGCCAGCATATCGAGTCCGGTGGCCGTGCCCACCCACAGCCGGCCGGCCGCGTCGCGCGCCAGCGCGTTGACCTGGTCGTCGGCCAGGCTGGCCGCGTCGGTGTCGTCGTGGTGCCAGCTGGTGAAGCGGGCGCTGGCCGGATCGAAATGGTGCAGGCCGTCGCCGGTGGCCAGCCACAGGCCGCCCAGGCCGTCGTCGACGATGGCGCGCACGTGGCGGTTGCCGTTGCCGCGCTTGGCCGATTCGTGCGGCAGGAAATGGTCGAAGCCGCGGCTGCGGGGGTCGTAGCGGTCCAGGCCACCGTCCGTGCCCACCCACAGCTGGCCGGCGCTGTCCAGGTGCAGCACCCGCACCCAGTTGTCGCCCAGGCTGCGCGGGTCCGACACCACGCTCTTGTAGGTGACGGTGCGGTAGCCGTCGAAGCGGGTCAGGCCGGCCTGGGTGCCGAGCCAGATGAAACCCTGCTTGTCCTGGGCGATGGCCAGCACCGATTCCTGCGCCAGGCCATGCTCCACCGTCAGCTGCTCGAAACGCAGCGTGCGCGGCGGCGCGCCGGCCCAGGCCGCGGCCAGGCCGGCGGCCCACAGCAGGGCGGCCGGTATCAGCAAGAGAGTACAGAGGCGTCGTATCAGCAACAGCACACGGGTTCCATCCCAGGGTCAGCGGGGGTCAGCTGCCGAAAAAGGCCAGCACGTCGTCCTTGCGCAGCTGCGTGTCGCGCTGTCCAAGACGAATCAACTCGCCAGTATACGTCGATTCGAACAACAGGTAGGACGCGAGTGCGGCGCCGCGCGTTTCCGTGGCCCCGATTCCGCCCAGCATGGTGCGGATCGGCGCCGGCAGGCTGGCGATGTGGCGGCTGGCGATGTCGTCGAGCCGCTCGGACGGCGCGATCACCAGCAGCTTGACCGGCTTGAGCGGGGTCTTGCTCAGGTGTTCCTCGGGCAGCAGCGACAGCGTCTTGTTGACCCGCTCCAGGCGCTCGATGTCCACCGCCAGGCTGTCGAGGAAGATGGACGACATGGCGTGGCCGGCGATCTGCGCCAGGCTGGGGTAGCGCGCGGCGCCGTCCGAGGCGCTGCGCGGCGGCTCCGTCAGGCGGCCGGCGCCCACCACCAGCACCTTGCTGGCGCCCAGGTGGATGGCCGGCGAGATGGGCGCGATCTGGCGCATGGTGCCGTCGCCGCAGTATTCGCGGTGGCCGCCCAGGTACAGCGGAGTGGCCGGGAAGATGAAGGGAATGGCCGACGAGGCCAGCAGGTGCTCGATGCCGATCTGGTCCTGCAGCGCCACCCGCTGCATGCGCACCCAGGGCGCGATCTCGGCCGCCGTCTGGTAGAAGGTGATGTGCTGGCCGCCGCTGTAGGACGAGGCGGTGACGGCCAGCGCGTGCAGCAAGCCTTCGGACAGCACCGTGTCGAGCCGCGGCAGGTCCAGCATGCGGTGCAGCAGCGACACCAGCGGCGTGTTGTCGAGCAGGGACTGGGGCGGCGCGGCGCGCCACTTGCGCAGCAGCCAGCCGAACGAGAGCAGCGACAGCCAGCGCGCACCGGAGCGGATCACGCCCAGCGAGTCGGCCCGGTACACCTGCTCCACCTTGATGTGCTGCCACACGTCGAGCAGGCGCTGCACCCCTTCGCTGAAGTTGTCGGCGCGGCAGGCCAGCGCCGTGGCGTTGATGGCGCCGGCCGAGGTGCCGCAGATGATGTCGAAGGGATTGCGCGCCGGCGGCCAGCCCGCTTCCCACAGTATCTCCGAGATGGCCTGCAGCACGCCCACCTGGTAGGCGGCGCGGGCGCCGCCTCCGGTCAGGATCAAGCCTGTTTTCTTTTGATTGCCCATGCGCCCAAGATTAGCAGGGTATGGCGCCGTTAGGGAAGCCATGGGGACGCTTTCGCGTCACGATCGCCTCCGTAAGCCACATTCAGTCGCCCAGCGCCACACCCTCGCGGCGCGGGTCGGCGCCGCCGAACCACACCGGCTGGCCGTCCAGCGTGCGCCGCTGTATGCCCTGCAGGCCGGAGTTCTGCTCGAACTCGCGCACCTCGTGGCCGCGCGCCTTGAGCCGGGCCACCATCTCCGGCGCCACCCGCCCCGCCTCGAGCTCCGTGGGCCCGTTGCGGCTGCCGAAGTTGGGCAGGTTGATGGCCTGCTGCACGTCCAGGCCCCAGTCCAGCGTCCCCACCAGCACCTTGGCCACGTAATTGATGATGGCCGAGCCGCCCGGCGAGCCGGTGGCCAGCACCAGCCGGTGGCTGGCGCGCTCGAACACCAGCGTGGGCGACATGGCGCTGCGCGGGCGCTTGCCGCCCTGCACCCGGTTGGCCACGGGACCGTCGGCGTCGACGGCGTCGAACGAGAAGTCGGTCAGCTGGTTGTTGAGCAGGAAGCCATCCACCATCTGGCGCGAGCCGAAGGCGTCCTCCACCGAGGTGGTCATGGACAGGCCGTTGCCGGCGCCGTCCACCGCCACCAGGTGCGAGGTCGATGGCCGGTCGAGCGCCGTGTCGCTGCCCCACGCCACCTGCATGCCGTCCGGCGTGCCGAACGGCGCGCTGCCCATGGAGTCGGGGCCGATCAGGGCGGCGCGCCGGGCCAGGTAAGCCTTGTCGAGCATGGCCGCCACGCCGCGCCCCGGCAGCGGCACGAAGTCGGTGTCGGCCAGGTAGTGGTTGCGGTCGGCGTAGGCCAGCCGGCCCGCCTCGCTGAACAGGTGGATGGCGTCCGCGTTCAGCATGCCGCCCACCGGCTGGTAGGAACTGATGTCGCGGTTCTCCAGGATGCCCAGCATCTGGGCGATGGCGATGCCGCCCGACGACGGCGGCGGCGCGCCGCACACGGTCCAGGCCTTGTAGTCGCTGCACACGGGCGAGCGCTCTTTGGCGCGGTAGGCGGCGATGTCGGCCACCGTCAGCTTGCCCGGGTTGACGGGATGCGCCGCCACCTTGGCCGCGATGTCGCGCGCGATGCGGCCGTTGTAGAAGGCGTCGGCGCCGCCGGCGGCGATCTCGCGCAGGCTGCGCGCCAGTGCCGGATTTTTCAGCACGTGGCCGACCGGCCAGGGCTGGCCCTTGGCGTCGTAGAAGTAGGCGGCCGCCACCGGATCCTGCGCCAGGTAGCGGTCCCAGGCCAGCAGCGCGTGCAGGCGGGGGCTGACGGCAAAGCCGTTCTCCGCCAGCGCAATGGCCGGCGCGAACAGGCTGGCCCACGCCAGCTTGCCGTGTTCCTTGTGCGCCAGTTCCAGCATGCGCAGCACGCCGGGCGCGCCCACGGAGCGGCCGCCGATGATGGCCGCCGCACGCGACAGCGGCTTGCCTTGCGCATCCTGGAACAGGTGCTCGTCGGCCGCCGCCGGCGCCGTCTCGCGGCCGTCGTACGATTGCACGCGCTTGCCGTCGTAGTACATGAGGAAGGCGCCGCCGCCGATGCCCGACGATTGCGGCTCGACCAGGTTGAGCACCATCTGGCTGGCGATGGCCGCGTCGATCGCGCTGCCGCCCTGGCGCAGCATGCGGTAGCCGGCCTCGGTGGCCAGCGGATTGGCCGCCGCCATCATGTACTTGCGGGCGACGACGCCCTGCTTGGCCGTGTAGCCGGTGGCGATTTCGGGCGCGGCGCGGGTGGCGTCCTGCGCCAGGGCCGGCAAGAGTGGAATGGACAGCAGGCCGCACAGCGCCAGCGCCGGCGTCACGGATTTCAGACGTATCATGCAGGCTCCAATGAAAAAGGCGCGCGACCAGGGCCGCGCGCCCGATGACACAGGCATCCTACACGAAAACGTTTTGCCGCGTTCTTACTTGGGCTGCATGCGGATCGCGCCGTCCAGGCGGATGGTTTCGCCGTTCAGCATGACGTTCTCGATGATGGCCTTGGCCAGCTGGGCATACTCGTCCGGCTTGCCCAGGCGCGGCGGGAACGGCACCATGGCGCCCAGCGCCTGCTGCACTTCGGCCGGCATGCCCAGCAACATCGGCGTTTCGAAGATGCCGGGGGCGATGGTCATCACGCGGATGCCGCTGCGCGACAGGTCGCGCGCCATCGGCAGCGTCATGCCGGCCACGGCCGCCTTGGACGAAGCGTAGGCCGCCTGGCCGATCTGGCCGTCGAAGGCCGCCACCGACGCCGTGTTGATGATGATGCCGCGCTCGCCCTGTTCGGTGGCCGCCGTCTTGCCCATGGCGTCAGCCGCCAGGCGGGCCATGTTGAAGGTGCCTACCAGGTTGATGTTGATGGTGCGCTGGAACACGTCCAGCGGATGTGGGCCATCCTTGCCCACGGTCTTGACGGCCGGCGCTACGCCGGCGCAGTTGACCAGGCCGCGCAGCGTGCCCATGGCCACGGCGGCGGCGACGACGGCCTGGCCGTCCGCTTCCGACGTCACGTCGCACTTGACGAAGCTGCCCTTCAGTTCGGCGGCCAGCGCCTGGCCCGCTTCCACCTGCACGTCGGCCAGCACCACCTTGCCGCCGGCCGCCACGATCATGCGGGCCGTGGCCGCGCCCAGGCCCGATGCGCCGCCCGTGATGATGAATACATTGTCTTGAATTTGCATGTCCGTCCTCTGTCAGTTGGGAAAATAGTCCGTGCGGCCTCTGTCGGGCCATTAACGTTTACGTAAACGTCAAATCGCGTCAAATTGTAGCGAATTTTTCGGGCCGCGCGCGAAAAACCGTGCGATTTTGTTGCAGCGCCACAAAAACCATTACTGGCATTGCAGCCATACGCCGTTGCGCAGGCACAGCTGGCCGGACGGGGAAATGGTGGTGTTGCCGCCGGCGCCGGTATGGCGCACGCCGGACGCATCGAAACAGCCGCCCGCGTCGCAGGCCGTCACGGGCACGGGCCGCGGGGCCTGTCGCAAGGGCGGCGACGGTGGCAGCGGCGGCGCCATGGCCGCGCGGGGCACGGGCCGGGCCGGCATGGTGGGGATGATGGCCGTGACGGCGCGGCGCGCCTTGGGTTGGCGGGTGGGCGCCGTGCGGCACGGCTCGACCGCCAGGTGGCGGCCGTCCGCGCTCAGGCTGCAGACGGGCAGGCGCGCGTATTGCTCCAGCGGCAGCGTGTCGGCCGCCGGCGCGCGGGCGCCCTGGCGCGCCGTGCCATCCGTCTGGCCGGCGTTGGCGCCAGTCGCCGGGACGCCCACAGCCAAGCCTGCCGGTGCGTTGATCGGCGCGTTTGCCGAGACGTCCACCCATATGCCCGCCCCCAGCAGCAAAGCGCAGCGGACGACACAGCGCAGGGAGAAACGGGCCGGCATGGTGGACCTCAGCGCGGCGGCGGCGTGTTGGGCGGCGGGTAGCTGCCGGCCGGCTGGGACTCGGTCATCATGCGGCCGGCCACAGGCACCCGGTGGCCCTGGGCATACATGCACTGCTGGTAGGCATAGTCGTAGCGCCGCTGCAGATTGTTGCCCGCATAGTTGCCCGCCTCGGCACCGGACATGGTGCCCATGGCCAGGCCCACGCCGGCCCCGGTGCCGGCACCGCGCCCGCCATCGACGGCCGCCCCCAGC
>NZ_JBYSZG010000044.1:0-48961 GCF_058786935.1 Rugamonas sp. FW305-51 | reverse complement strand
CTTCCCCGCCCCCACCGCCACCTTGCGCGCAGGCGCCGGGACCAGGCGGGCCGGCAAGCCATCCTTGACGACACCAAATGATTCCACCACCACGGCCACGACGTCGGCTGGATAGCCGTCCGTCACCTTGAATTCGCGATAACCATGCGAAACCGTGCAACCCATCAGCGCGTAATGCCCATCGTGCGTCAGCAAGCAGGAACCGCTATGGCCATTTTCCATCGCCGCCAGATGCGGTGCGATCTCGAAACGGGCGCCGACCGGCCGGGCCGGGTCGGTGCTGGCGATGATGGCGCCCGAACGGTCGAGGAAGTAGCCATGCAAGCCGGCCTGCTCCCCCAGGGTGCCGCGCAACATGGCGTCAAATTCAGTGGCCGCGTCGAACACGATCGCAATGCCGCCTATCACCGGCCGGGCGCCGCCGGGCGCGCGCAGCGCGGCATGATAGACATAAGTCGGCTTGCCGTCGTACAGGGCCGACGCCACAAATGGCGTCACGTGGTATTCCTGCTCCGTGCGCAGCCGCTTGACGGCCGCCAGCGCCTCGGCATCGATCATGGCCGCGTCGCAGGGGCCGGAACTGGCGATGATGCGCCCCTCGTGGTCGTACACCAGCAACGAGGAATAGACGGTGTACAGGCCATGAATGTACGCCAGTATGCGCGCCATGCGCGCGCCGCGGTCCGGCAGCTCGCCCGCCAATAGCGCCGCCAGTTCTGGCGACAGCGCCCACCAGCGGCAATCGTTGGCCCGTTCGTACAGGTTGCGGTCCAGCAGATCGACCATCAGGTGCGACGCGAATTCCGCATCGCGCAACCCCGACGCCAGCACCGTCTCGAACAGCTCGCCGATCGAACGGGAGAACAAGGCATCGCTGAGCGCGCCAGTCTCGCTGATTTGCTCCAGCACGCTCTGCAGCCGGGCCAGGTCGCCGTCCTGGCCGGCACTCATGACCTGCCCGTTCCATACCACCCGCCGTATCATGTCGGCCGCGCCGACAATCTCGTGCAACGGCGGACAAAACGTGTGCGCATGGGACAACAGGCCATCCGCCCATTCCGGCGCCAGGCCGGCCAGCACTTCGCTGTCCGCGCGGCCGAAAGCGACGTCGACCGGTATCATCACCTGGCCTTGCCAGCCAGCAGGCCCCGGATACCCCTGATAGCCGGCCGAGTCCGCCGTGCGCAGCAGATAATCACGGCCCGCGTACTTCATCAGGGCTGGCGTCGCGTGCCGGTTGACCGGCACCTGGACGCCCAGTGGCACCCAGAGCGGATCGGCGCTGGCGATCACCCGGTCGTCGGCATCCAGCAGCAGCATGATGGAGCGCCCCGAGTGGTCGCGGTGGGTCCGGAAAATGCGCCCCATCTCCTCTTCGAACCGGAAACACAGACACAGCACGCCGATGATTTCACCTGTCGCCGGGTGATGCATGCGGCGCGAATAAATCAGGGCCTCGCGCTGTCCGGGGCGCAGGTCGCTGGCGCGGAAGGTCTCGATATAGCCGTCGCTGGCGAGGGTGGCGGCGATCAACGGGTCCTGGCTGCGCGCCAGCGGCCCGGCGTCGTCGATCTGCGCCAGCACCGTGCCATCGGGCGCCAGCAACATGACTTCATCGTACACGGTATATTTGCTGCGATAGGAACGCAGGCGCTGCCGGATCGCCGCGGCGTCGCCGCTCAATCCGGCGACGAAGGAACACAGTTCGTGGTCGGTCGCCAGGAAGCCGACATCGGCCGTGCGCTCATACAGGTTGCGCACCACGATCTCGATGATGTAGCGCGACTTGGTCGCCAATTCCGCCAGCACCGTGTTGGTCTTTTCCCGTGCCAGGCTGGTGATCAGGTCCTGCTCCAGCTGGCTGATGCCGGCGCGCGTGGCCGTCATGGTGGGCAAGATCATCCGCGCTTCGGCCGGACAGTTCATCTTGGCAGAAGCTTCGATCATGCGCCACATCAGATTGAGCTCATGGAGCGAGCGCTCGCACTTGCCCACGTCGGGCATGTACGGCAGGAAGCGGTCGACCGGAAAAGCAGGATACATATCCATAGGCGTGCCCTCTAGTGAAATTCGGAAATCGAAACCCGCACTGGCGGCCACATATGTCATGGGACTATCCAAAAGCAGACTCCTGAAAGTGGCATGTCTTCATCGAATCGCGACTGAGCCTGGACATGCGAACCAGGGCTCTATCGAGTATCACGTGCACCGAAGTGTGCAGCTTATGCACCACAGGCAAGCATGTAGAACGAAAGAGATGCTCTGCTGGTCTGATCAGTCCCCGATGCTGATGGCAAGGGGCTGGAAGTTAGCGCGGAAACAGCTTTTGGCACAGGAGGGATAAGCATCATCCATGCCATGATGCAAGTGACTTATCAGGACGATAAGTGGAATACCGGCATCGGCCGGCGGTGGGCGCGCATCGCTGTGGGCTTACTCGGCCCTGTCCCTATTGCATGCCGTGGGCGTAGTCGTTGACCCAGTCGAAGGCGGCCAGCTGGATCGCATACAGCTCCGATGGCGACAGATTCAACGCGTGCAGCATGCGGCTCAGCTGCTTGCCGTCGCTGTCCGTCTCCAGGTGCTCGATCAGGCTCAGCATGCTGCCATAGTCGCCGCTGTGGTGCAGCAAGGCGGCGCGCACGTCGTCCAGCACGTTGACGCTGTTGAGCACATCGTTCATGTGGATCGAGAACAGCGTATCCATCAGCGACATGACGCCCACCGTGAAGCCGATGTCGGCGCACACGCGCTGGCCGGGGCGCAGCTTTTCCATCAGCAGTTCAATGGTCTTGCCACGCGTGGTGGCCAGCTGCAGCAGCGGCGACGTGAATTCCTGCTGCTGGCTCGATTTCACGTACAGCAGAATCTGCAGCCAGCGCTGCAACTGGCGCCGCCCCAGCACGATCAGCGCGTGGCCGACGGAATTGATGCGGTAGCGGGCGCCCACGGCCGGCGTGTTCACCAGCCGCAGCAGGTTGAGGGTGATGAGCGCGTCATGCTTGACGCTGCGTTCGATGACCTGGGTGTCCGCATCCTGGCTGAGCAGGTCCAGCAAGTGCAGGATAGTCAGCTGGGACGGCGCGATCTTCTTGCCGCTGAGGATGACGGGGCGGGCGAAGTAATAACCCTGGAAGTACTCGAAACCGAGCGCCAGGCATTGCTGGAACTCCGCCATCGTCTCCACTTTTTCGGCCAGCAGCTTCTGCCTGGGGTGGCGCAGCCCCCGCGTGAGGGCCGCCAACGCGCCCGGCCGCACATCCTTGATGTCGATCTTGATCACGTCGCACAGCGGTTGCAGCTTGCGCACGTCGTCCGACTCGGCCACCACATCGTCGAGCGCGAACTTGAAGCCGGCCTGCTTGAGCTCCTGCACCCGCTCCAGCACTTCCGGCGTGGCCTTGACGGACTCGAGGATTTCCAGGATCACCTTGTCGGTGGGCAGGAAGTTGATGAAGTCGCTCATCAGGCCCACCGTATCGACGTTCACGTAAGCCATCTGGTCGCCCACCACCCTGCCCATGCCCAGTTCGGAGGCGTGGGCGATCACGGTGGCGGTCGCTTCCGTGTGGTCGGTGAAACAGGCATCGTTGCGTCCGGCCGCCGTACGGAACAGTAATTCGTAGGCAACCAGGCGTTGTTGCCGGTTGAGGATGGGTTGGCGCGCCAGGAAGAAATTGTTGGCGATCGGCGATACGGCGGCGGCTGGCTGCAACAAGGTCATGGACATACCTCAGATCAGCACTGGAGGCCGCGGCGGGACCGCGGCAAAGCCCGGCGGGTACGTCATTGCAACGTACCCGTTGATATAAGACTATACCCAGCCGTATAGTCTTGACAATATTTTATTGGATTAATTCAACCCTTGCGGGTACCACTGTTGCGCGCAGCCGTCGCCGGGCCGCGCACGCCGGCCTTGGGCGCGCCGGCGTCGGTCTGAATGCCGCGCGGATCGGCTTCCTGCTCGCGCGGGCCGCGTCCGGCCGCTTGCGCGCCACGGGCACCGCCCTGCGCGCCACGTGCATCCGATGGCGCCCCGCGCGGGCCGGTCTGGGCGCCGCGCAGACTGCCCACGGGTGCGCGTGGCCCGGTCTGGGCGCCGCGCAAACTGCCTACCTGGGCGCGTGCGCCCGTTTGCGCGCCGCGCCCGCCTGCCTGCGCGCCGCGCGCGTCCGCCGGTGCGCTGCGGGCGCCCGACTGCGCGCCACGGCCCGAGGTCGGCGTACCGCTTTCGAGCACGAACTTGGCCCCCTCATCCTTGCCCAGCACCTTGACCAGGTAGGGCATCACTTCCTTCAGCATCGGCTCCAGCGTGTAGGGCGGATTGAGGATGAACATGCCGCTGCTATGCAGGCCGAAGCCGTCCGGCATGGGCGTGTTGATGGTCAGCGTGACGTTGAGCCAGTCGGACGCGGGCAGCTGCTTGAGCTTGTCGGCGAACTGGCGCGACTCCATCCGTTGCAGCACCGGATACCAGACGGCATAGGTGCCGGTGGGGAAACGCCCCAGCGCATCGGCCAGCATATCCTTGACCTTGCGGTAGTCCATCTTGTCTTCGTACGGCGGATCGCACAGCACCAGGCCGCGGCGCGACGGCGGCGGCAGCAAGGCCTTCAGACCCTGGAAGCCGTCGCCCTTGGTGATAAGGACGCGCTTGCCGCGCGTGGTGGGACGCACGCCCTGGGCGGCCGCGTGGGCTTCCACCTTGCGGAAATTATCGGCCAGGATCTTGGCGTCGGCCGGGTGCAGCTCGAACAGGCGCAAACGGTCCTGCTCGCGCGCCACCTGGTCGGCGCAGTATGGCGAGCCGGGGTAGTAGCGCATCTTGCCGCTGGGGTTCATTTCCTTGATCAAGTCCACATACTCTTTCAGCGGCGCGGGCAGGTCGGTGCGGTCCCACAGGGGGCCGATGCCCGTTTCGAACTCGGCGTTCTTGGACGCGTAGCCACCGTCGAGCGCGTACACGCCGGCGCCGGAGTGGGTATCGATGTAGCTGTAGGCCGTATCTTTCTGGTTCAGATACTGCAGCAACTGGATCATCACAAAGTGCTTCAGCACGTCGGCGTGATTCCCCGCGTGGAAGGCGTGGCGGTAACTCAACATAAGCTTGGTAATTCCTCAAATAGGTGGGCGGTGCGGCGGCGGCTGGGGGCCGCGCGGGCGGCGTCCGGCGCGAGGGCGGGACGCGCATGACGGCGCGTAATAAGCAGCATTATCCACCAGAACGGCGGGGACGCCAAAAAAACGCTCGCGCCGCCGGTCGCCACGCATGGGAATGCCGATTGCGTCAAAGCGGGCCCGGCCGCGTTGATTAAGATGAAACAGCCAGGCTGCACTCGCAAGCAAGGCTTTTTAAATGGAGGATATTATGGCATTCAACAATGTCGGTCCGCTGACCTTCCTGTCGCCCGGGCAGACCGCGTTCTGGAGCTACAGCTACGGCGACGACCACGGCACGCAGTTCGCATCGGCCGATGTCAAGACGCCCAACCTGGGCGCGGTCCACCTGGCCGACCAGCAACGCAAGCGCAAGGACAACAATGGCGTGGCCACCTACTTCGTCGACATCCACAACCTGGGCGCCGGCGGCTGCTTCCACAATCTGCAAGGCGGGGGGATGTCATGAAGATGACGATAGTGACCGATGACAGCGGCAACATCCTGGGCGCCGTCCAGGGCCACGCCCTGTCCGAGACCAGGAACGGGGTACAGGCGACGGTAACGTTCGCGCCCGGCCACAAGACCCACATGGTGGAAGTGGACGACGACATGGCCACCATCGACGATGCCGACGTATTCCAGCAGCGTCTGAAGCAGCACCTGCCCCAGCCTTGACGGCGCGCCCGTCCCAAGCCGCGGCAGGCCCACGCGTCCCCCGCGGCTTCTTCCTTGCAAAAAAATGGGGACGTACCCCATTTTCTAGAAAATGGGGTACGTCCCCATTTTTTTGCGCCCTACCCGCCTGCCGGTCAGGCGACTTTCTTGGCGTCGAAGAATTGCTCATCTTCCGTCGAGCCATGCAGGGCCGTCGTCGAACTCTGGCCGTTCTGGATGCATTGGGTCACGGCGTCGAAATAGCCGGTGCCCACTTCACGCTGGTGCTTGACGGCCGTGAAGCCCCGCTCGGCGGCGGCAAATTCCGCTTCCTGCAATTCGACGAAGGCCGACATCTGGCGCCGCGCGTAACCATGGGCCAGGTTGAACATGCCGTAGTTGAGCGCGTGGAAGCCGGCCAGCGTGATGAACTGGAACTTGTAACCCATGGCGCCCAGCTCGCGCTGGAACTTGGCGATGGTGGCGTCGTCCAGGTTCTTCTTCCAGTTGAACGAGGGCGAGCAATTGTAGGCCAGCATCTTGCCCGGGAACTTGGCATGCACGGCTTCGGCGAAGCGCTTGGCGAAGGCCAGGTCCGGCTTGCCCGTCTCGCACCACACGAGGTCGGCATACGGCGCGTACGCCAGCGCGCGCGAGATGGCTTGCTCCAGGCCCGGCTTGACCTTGTAGAAGCCTTCCACCGTCCGCTCGCCGGTGCAGTAGGGTTTGTCGTTGTCGTCCACGTCCGACGTCAGCAGGTCGGCCGCTTCCGCGTCCGTGCGGGCGATCACGAGGGTGGAGGTACCCATCACGTCGGCCGCCAGGCGGGCCGCCGTCAGCTTTTCCACCGCTTCGCGGGTCGGCACCAGCACCTTGCCGCCCATGTGGCCGCATTTCTTGACGGACGCCAGCTGGTCCTCGAAGTGCACGCCGGCCGCGCCCGCGTCTATCATCGACTTCATCAGTTCATAGGCGTTCAGCACGCCGCCGAAACCGGCTTCCGCATCGGCCACGATAGGGGCGAAATAGTCGATGTCGTTCTTGCCTTCGGACCATTGGATCTGGTCCGCGCGCTGGAAGGTGTTGTTGATGCGCTTGACCACCATGGGCACGGAATTGGCCGGGTACAGGGACTGGTCGGGATACATTTCGCCGGCCAGGTTGGCGTCGCCCGCCACTTGCCAGCCCGACAGGTAAATCGCTTTCAGGCCCGCTTTCACCTGCTGCATGGCTTGGTTGCCCGTCAGCGCGCCGAGAGCGTTGACGAAGGGCTCGGTGGTCACCAGCTGCCACAGTTTCTCGGCGCCGCGCTTGGCCAGCGTGTGCTCGATCTGCAGCGATCCGCGCAGTCGCACCACGTCTTCCGCGCTGTAAGTGCGGGTCACGCCTTGCCAGCGTGGATTGGTGTCCCAGTCGTGTTGCAGGGCGGCGATTTGCTCTTCACGGGTTGCCATGGTGTTCTCCTATTTGCGTACTAGCGTTAAAACGAAATCCGTTAAAACCATCATAGGCCCTTTTGTGCCACGCAACAATACTCTTATATAAGACACATAAGCAAAATAAATCCACTAAAAATCAATGGCTTAATAAAATTTTTTCAGGATGTGACATGAAATTTCTTCTCATGAAAGCAGATGATGCCGCAAATCCACACTGCATTTCGCAATATGAAACGCACTTCTCGCCTAGTGAAAAGATAGTGGGAATCAACGGGCCAGCAGCCCTGGACGGAGCTTACCGCCCCACCAGCCGTTGAGGCTTGTTGGGCGGCAAGACCAAGATGGATGCCTTACGCCAGTTTTTGTTGCGCCACAAGCACGCCGTCCGCATCCACGTAGATCCAGTCGCCCGGATGAACGGTCACGCCGGCGATCTGGACCCGGATATCGCGCTCGCCCGCGCCCCGCTTGCTGCTCTTTTGCGGATGGGCGCCCAGCGCCCGCACCCCGATGGCGCAGGCGTTGATTTCATCCGTATCGCGGATGCAGCCATCGACCACGATGCCGGCCCAGCCGTTGTCCTGGGCCAGCAGCCCCAGCTGGCCGCCCACCAGCGCGCGGCGCAGGCTGGCCCCGCCGTCGATCACCAGCACGTTGCCGTTGCCCGGCGTCTCCAGCGTGCTGCGCACCAGGGCGTTGTCCTCGAATACCTTGAGGGTGGTAGCGCGTCCGGCAAAGCGCACATGCTGGCCGTAATGGCGGAACACGGGCGGCAGCACGGCCAGGCGGCCGTCTTCCAGCATGGCGGCATTGTCGTCGCACAGATCGGTGGTTGCAAAACTCATCGTCATTTCCACAGGGTAGTTAAGATGGCGACCATTCTAAGCCGTTTGCAAGCGCGGCGGGCGAACCTGGCCGCCCACGCCCAGCGCCGTGACGATCACCAGCGCCTGGAACACGGCGATGCCGACGAACACGCCGGCCGGATGGCCGCCGTCCATCAAGGCGCCGAACAGCAGCGGGCCCAGGGCCAGGCCGCTGTCCAGGCCCGAATAGACCACGCCGAACACGCGCCCCGTGGCATGGGCCGGCGCCGCGCTCCGTATCATCAGGTCGCGCGAGGGACCGGCCACCCCTGTCACCAGGCCGATCAGCCCCATCAGCACCAAGGCCGCCCAGCCCGGCAAGGCGGCCGTGGCCAGCACCAGCGCCAGCAACGCGGCCAGCCCGAAGGCCAGCATGATGGCCCGTTCATGGCGCACCGATCCCGCCCCCAGGAAGCCGCCATACAAGGTGCCGAACGCCGACGCCACCATGTAGGCCGTGTAGCCGGACGCGGCCCAGGCCAGCGGCATGCCGTACAAGGTCACCAGACTGGTGACGGCGAACGACTGGATGCCGGCCAGTGCGACGGCGGAAATGAGGAAGAAGGCGAAGCACAGCCACACCACACGCAGGCGCAGGAAGGCGAACGAGCTTTCCGTCGCCGCGCCCGACACGGCGGCAGCGGCCGGCATGGAGCGCAGCGCGTGGCGCTGCCAGACCAGCAGCGCCAGCACGGCGCACGGCACGGCCGCCGCGCACAACAGGGCCGTGCGCCAGTCGGTATGGCTGGCGATAAAGGTCAGGAACAGCGGCGACACGGCCCAGCCGATATTGCCGCTAATGGCATGCACGGAAAAGCCGTGTGCCAGCCGGCTGCGCGTGACGTGTTCGTTGAGGATGGTGTAGTCGGCCGGATGGAACACGCTGTTGCCGCAACCGGCCACGAAGGCGCCCAGCATCAGCATGGCATAGCTGTGCGCGCCCGACAGCAGCAACGCGGACAGGCCCAGCAAGCTGATGCCGCCGAACAGCACGCTGCGCGCGCCCAGCCGGTCGACAACGAAGCCGGCCATGGCCTGCCCTACCCCGGATACGGTGAAGAACACCGTCATCAGCAAACCCAGCTCCGCATAGCTGAGCTGGAAGGCCGGCTTGAGCCAGGGGATCAGGGCGGCCAGGATCACATGGTAAAAGTGGGAGGTGCCGTGCGCCAGGCCCACCAGCCCGATCACGCGCGCATCATGCCGCAGCGTGTCGGCGCCTTCGCGGCTGGCAGGGTTGGCGGAGTGGGTATTGCTAGCCATGTTGTCGCTCCAGTTACAAAAAAAGTAAGCCAGTGTAAGCAATCGGCGCGCGTCTGATTTAAGATAGCAAGACAAACTTTGTCGAAAAACCGCCAACCATCCATCATGGCCATTCCCATCGCCACCCACACCCAGTTCAACTGGCATTGCAACTTCCCCACCCCGGAACGGCCCGTCACCCTGTCCGGCCGCAACCTGCAGGCCGATGCCACGTTGCTGCCCCACTCCCATCCGTGGGGCCAGGTGACATATGCGCTGGAAGGCGTGATGCGGGTCACGGCCAACGCCAGCAGCTGGATCGTGCCGCCGCTGCGGGCCATCTGGATACCGCCACACGTGGAGCACGCCATCACGGTGCTGGAAAATACCCGGCTGCGGCCCCTGTGCGTGCATGCGGAGCGCTCGCCGTTCCCCGGCCACCTGTGCCAGGTGCTGGAAGTGTCGAACCTGCTGCGCGAACTGATCGTGGCGCTGGAACAGCATGACCAGGACGAACAGTCCAGGCGCGAATCACTGCTGGGGGAATTGATACTCGACGAGCTGGCCCGCTCGGCCACCCGCCCCATCCGCGTGCCGCTGCCGGAGGACAAGCGGCTCAAGGCCCTGTGCGCGGCCCTGATCGCCGCGCCGGGAACGGAACTGACACTGAAGGATTGGGCCGCCCAGGTGGGCGCTTCGGAGCGCACGCTGGCGCGCCTGTTCGAGCGCGAACTGGGCATGGGTTTCGGCCAGTGGCGCCAGCAGGTGCGGCTGGCGCACGCCGCGCCCATGATCGCGCGCGGCACGCCGCTGCTGCTGGTGGCCCAGGAATTGGGCTACACCAGCCAGTCGGCGTTTTCCGCCATGTTCAAGAAGACCTTTGGCTGCTCGCCATTGGCCTTCTTTGCCGACCAGCAGCCGTAAAAAAAACCGCCACCGGCGCCGGCGCGCGGGTGGCGGGTGGCGGGTGGCGGCTGGCGCTACACCGGTAGCCTTACTGGTTGGCCTCGAACACCAGCTCGCCGTTGCGGGCGTCGATCCGTATCGTCTCCTTGGGCCCGAAATTGCCTTGGAGAATCAACTTGGACAGCGGATTTTCGATCTGCTGCTGGATCGCCCGTTTCAGCGGACGGGCGCCGTACACCGGATCGTAGCCCGCTTCCGCGATCTTCTGCAGGGCGGCCGGGGTGACCGTGAGCGCCATTTCCATCTTGGCCAGGCGGTCTTCCAGGATCTTGAGCTGGATCTTGGCGATGGCGCCGATGTTCTTCTCGTCGAGGCCGTGGAACACGACGATCTCGTCGATACGGTTAATGAACTCGGGCCGGAAGTGCGACCGTACCTCGGCCATCACCGACAGCTTGATCACGCCCGGATCGGCATCCTCCATGGACTGGATCTTATGCGAGCCCAGGTTGGACGTCATGATGATGACCGTGTTCTTGAAGTCCACCGTGCGGCCCTGGCCATCCGTCATGCGGCCATCGTCGAGCGCCTGCAGCAGCACGTTGAACACGTCCGGGTGGGCCTTCTCCACCTCGTCGAGCAGGATCACGCTGTACGGTTTGCGCCGCACGGCTTCCGTCAGGTAGCCGCCCTCGTCGTAGCCCACGTAGCCGGGCGGCGCGCCGATCAGGCGGGCCACGGAATGCTTCTCCATGAACTCGCTCATGTCGATCCGTATCATCGACTCTTCCGTGTCGAACAGGAAGCCGGCCAGCGCCTTGCTCAGCTCCGTCTTGCCCACGCCCGTGGGCCCCAGGAACATGAACGAACCATATGGACGGTTGGGGTCCGACAGGCCGGCGCGCGAGCGGCGGATGGCGTCGGCCACGGCGGAAATGGCTTCGTCCTGGCCCACCACGCGTTCGTGCAGTTTTTCCTCGATGTGCAGCAGCTTGTCGCGCTCGCCCTGCATCATGCGCGACACGGGGATGCCCGTCGCGCGCGACACCACCTCGGCGATCTCCTCGGCCCCGACCTGGGTGCGCAGCAGCTTGGGCTGGCCATCCTTGCCGGCGGCCGCGCCGCTGTCGGCCTGCTTGAGCTGCGCTTCCAGCTCCGGCAGGCGGCCGTATTGCAGCTCGGAGACGCGCTGCCAGTTGCTCTCGCGCGTGGCCTGCTCCATCTGCAGCTTGATGCGCTCGATCTCTTCCTTGATGTGGGAACTGCCCTGCACCACGGCCTTCTCGGCCTTCAGGATTTCCTCGTAGTCGGCCAGCTCGCGGCCCAGCTTGACGATTTCCTCCTCGATCAGGCCCAGGCGGCGGCGCGAGCCTTCGTCCGTTTCCTTCTTGACGGCTTCCTTCTCGATCTTGAGCTGGATCAGGCGCCGTTCCAGCTTGTCCATCACCTCCGGCTTGGAGTCGATCTCGATCTTGATCTTGGAGGCCGCCTCGTCGATCAGGTCGATCGCCTTATCGGGCAGGAAGCGGTCCGTAATGTAGCGGTGCGACAGCTCGGCCGCCGCAATGATGGCGGCGTCCGAAATGGCCACCTGGTGGTGCAGCTCATACTTGTCCTGCAGGCCGCGCAGGATGGCGATGGTAGCCTCCACGGTGGGCTCGTCGACCAGGATCTTCTGGAAGCGGCGCTCCAGCGCGGCATCCTTCTCGATGTACTTGCGGTATTCGTCGAGCGTGGTGGCGCCCATGCAGTGCAGCTCGCCCCGCGCCAGCGCCGGTTTCAGCATATTGCCCGCGTCCATCGCCCCTTCCGCCTTGCCGGCGCCCACCATGGTGTGCAGCTCGTCGATGAAGACGATGGTCTGGCCTTCGTCCATGGCCAGTTCCTTCAGCACGGCCTTAAGCCGTTCCTCGAACTCGCCGCGGTACTTGGCGCCAGCCAGCAGGGCCGCCATGTCGAGCGACAGCACGCGCTTGCCCTTGAGCGAATCGGGCACTTCATTGTTGACGATGCGCTGGGCCAGCCCTTCCACGATGGCGGTCTTGCCCACGCCCGGTTCGCCGATCAGCACCGGGTTGTTCTTGGTGCGGCGCTGCAGCACCTGGATGGCGCGGCGGATCTCGTCGTCGCGCCCGATCACGGGATCGAGCTTGCCGGCGCGGGCGCGCTCGGTCAGGTCCAGCGTGTATTTTTTCAGCGCTTCGCGCTGGCCTTCCGCTTCCTGCGAATCGACCTTGTTGCCGCCACGGACGGCGGCGATGGCAGCTTCCAGCGCCTTGCGGGTCAGGCCATTCTCGCGCGACAGCTTGCCGGCGTCGGACTTGTCGTCCGTCAGCGCCAGCAGCACCATTTCGCTCGAGACGAACTGGTCGCCCCGCTTCTGCGATTCCTTGTCGGCCAGGTTGAGCACGCCCACGAATTCGCGGCTCACCTGCACGTCGCCGCCCGTGCCCGACACCTTGGGCAGGCGCTGGATGGACGACTTGAGGGCATTGGCCAGGCCGTTGACGTTGACGCCGGCCCGCTGCAGCATCGAACGGGCGGCGCCGTCGTCCTGGTTCAGCAGGGCCGTCAGCAGGTGCACCGGTTCGATGTAGGGATTGTCGTTGCCGACGGCCAGGGATTGCGCATCGGCCAGGGCTTCTTGTAACTTGGTAGTGAGTTTGTCTTGCCGCATGGGAGTGCTCCAGATAATTTAACTTACCGTCCAAGTTGGGCTTGGCCGTCCGTTTTCAAGGAGACTCCTAATTATTTAAACAATCAATGATCCAGGTCAAACGTTAGCGAATGCGCCATTTATCGAGCGCCGTTTCGTCCGTCACGCGGGCGTCGACCCAGCGCGCGCCGTCCGGCGTCTGTTCCTTTTTCCAGAACGGCGCTTCCGTCTTCAGGTAGTCGATGATGAACTCGCAGGCCGCGAACGACTCGCCCCGGTGGGCCGAAGTGACGGCCACCAGCACGATCTGCTCCATCGGCTTGAGCGGCCCCACGCGGTGGATCACCAGCGCACCGAAGATGGGCCAGCGTTGGCGGGCCTGCTCGATGATGGCCGAGATCGACTGTTCCGTCATGCCCGGATAGTGTTCCAGCTCCATCTCGGCCACGGCCGCGCCCTCGTTCAGGTCGCGCACCGTGCCGACGAAGGTCACCAGCCCGCCCACACCTGCCTGGCCGGCGCGCAGGGCCGCCACTTCGGCCGTCAGGTCGAAGTCGGCCTGCTGGATGCGCACTTCGCTGCGAAAGCCCGTCATGCCGCCTCCGACGCGCCGATGCGGCGGAACAGGGTTTCGATACGGCTGGCCGTGCGGGCGTCGGCCAGGGCCGGCATGGCGCACAGCTGCAGGAACTGGGCGGCCTGGGTCTGCGGCTTGTGGCCGGACTTGAGCGACGACTGCAGCACCTCGACCTGCATCTTCAGGCGCTCGCGCGCAAACTCGGCGCCGCTGTCCACGCCGGCCACGATTTCCAGCCGCAGCACCTCATCCAGCAGGCGGGCGCGGTTGGCCTCCAGCGTGGCCGTGTAGGCGCCGCGCTGGCTGTCCAAAGCCGCCAGGCCGGCCGCCAGGCGGCCGTGCAGCGTCTTGTCGTACTCGGCCGCCAGCGGCGGCAAGCCTTGCCAGCGCCCTTCCCATTCGGCGCCGTCCAGCGCGTCGCCGCCGGCGATGGCCTGTTCCAGCGCCTGGCACAGGCGCAGCTTGTCGCGCAGCGCATTGGCCTGGGCCGCGCCGGCGCGGCGCTTGATGGCGTCGGCCTGCGACTGGACGGCCGCCACGGCTGCCTGGTAACGCTGGCTGATCTTCTGTTCGCTGGCGCGCGGCACCGCGCCGGCGCCGTGCCAGGCGGCGGCCGTTTCGCGCAGCAGCTTGGTCATGGCGGCCAGCTGGGCCTTCTCCTCGCCGCTGAAGGTGGCCGTTTCCAGCGCCGCGCACAAGTCCTCGCGCGCGTGCAGGTGGACCTTGCGTTCATGGTCGGCCGCGTGGGCGCTTTCCTTGCGCTTGGCGAAGATGGCGTCGCAGGCGGCCCGGAAGCGCAGCCACAGGGCCTGTTCGGCCTTGCGTTCCAGCGGCAGCGCCCTGGCCTGCTCCTGCCACCGTTCCTGCAGGTGGCGCAGCTGGTCCAGCGTGTGGCGGTCGCCCGGCTGCAGCCGTTCCACGTCGGCGATCAGCTGTTCGCGCCGGCCCATTTCGATCTCGCGCTGCTCCGACAGGGGCGCCAGCAGCAGGGCCAGGGCCTGGTCGAAGGCGGTGTCGAGCTTCTTCTTATCCTTGCGGTCGATGGCGCCCAGCCGGCCCCACACTTGGCGCAGGCGCTGCGCGGCGGCGGCGATGTTCTTCCATTCGGCACCCTCGCGCACGCTGGCCGCCATGGACTGGGTTTCCTCGATCAGGGCCTGGGCCTTGGCGGCGTTGTTATGACGCTCGTCGGCCAGATGCTTGAAGTGGGCCGCGGCCGGCGCGTAGGCGGCCGTGCAGGCGGCGTCGAAGCGCTCCCACAGGCTCTTGGGCGCGTGGCCGGACACGGCGTCCAGGCCCTTCCACCGTTCGCGCATGCTGCCCACCTTCTTGGCCAGCTCGCTCATGGACAGGCCCAGGGCCGGCAATTCCTCCACCGCCTTGACCAGTTCCTCGCGCGACACGTTGCCGCCCCAGCGGGCCCAGTTGGCCAGCCGCTTCAGTTCGGCCCGCACGTGGGCCAGGCGGTCGGACTGGGCCGGCGTCAGGCGCCCGCCCTTGTGTTCCTTGAGCCATTTGTCGTGCTCGGAGGCGGCGTGCAGCAAGCCCTGCTCGAGCGCCGCTTCCATCGCGGCCAGCGTGTCGAGGAACTGCTGGCCGACCTCCTTGGGCGCCTCTTTCGGGTTCGCCTTGCGGGCCGACGGCTGGGCCGGCTGCTCAGCCTTGTCAGCTTGGCGGGCTGGCACGGGCTTGCCGGCCGGCGCCGGCAGAGTGGCCAGCACAGCGTCCAGCCCGGCCTGCAGGGCCGTGGCCAGTTCGCCGGCCGGTACGCGCGGCAAGGCTTGCCAGTCGCGGCGTATCTGTTCGCCGTCCAGCGTGGCCGGGTCGGCCGCCTGCCAGCCGGCCAATGCCTGCTGGCGGGCCGCCACGGCGGCCTGGTGCTGCTCCAGCTCGGCCACGACGGCGCCGGCCTGTTCCAGCGCCGTGCCGTAATCGCTCAGCAAATGCCGGGGCAAGGCGGCCTGTTCGGGCGCAGCGAGGAAGGTGGCCTGGGCCGCCGTCAGCCGGGCCAGCGCGGCTTGCGCGTCGGCCGGCGCCAGGGCGGCCGACGGCAGGCGGCGCAGTTCGGCCAGGGCGTCGATGATGGTACGCTGCAAGGTCACCTGGGCTTCCAGGCGCTGCGCCAGGGCGGCCCGTACGCCGTCGAAGGCGGCGGCCAGCTCGGGACCGGCGGCCGTGACGGCCCACTGGCGGTCCAGCTCGGCCACCTGGTTGGGCGTGAGCTTGTCGTCTTGCAACAGTCGCTGGGCGCTGGCGATGCAGGCCTGGGCCTTCTCCTGCTCGGCCCGCTGGTAGCGGATGGCGTCCAGCCGGCCTTGCATCAGCTTGGCGACCCGGCGGTCCGTGTTGCGCATGGCGTGCAAGACTTGCTCGAGCTGGGGCTGGGAATGCACGTGTTCGGCGGCGGCCAGGCGTACGCCGGCAAATTCGCTGTGCAGTATCAGTTCGACGGCGGCCGTTTCATCGCCGTTCAGGGCGCGGGCGCGTTCGGTCTGCTCGTCACGGCGGGCGGCGCTCTGGGCGGCGGCGGCGCCCTGCTCGGCGACGGCCATGGCCGCCGGAGCGTCGTCCGGCTTGTCGCCCGCGCGCTTAAAGAGGAATTCGAACATGGTGGGCTTTGCTATCTGGTGGGGGCTAAAACCACCATCATAGCAAAGCAGACAGATTTTGCTCGCGCGGCGGCCTAGCCGGCGCGTACGCGGTGGCGCAGGCGGCGCTCCGGCAACTGCCGCAACAGGGGTGGCAGAGCCTGTTCCGCGTCCAGTCCGGGCAGCGGCAACACGGTCAGGGCGGGGATGGCGATGCCGTCATCGGGACTGCCGTCGCCCTCCCAGGAGACGACGGGCCGGCTGTCGGCCAGCGTCAGGGGCCGGGCGCGCCTGACCTCCTCCAGCTTGGCGTCATGCAGCAGGAACTGGTTGGCGATGGCGAACCAGGCGTCGCCGCCAATGGCGCTGCGGGCGATGGCGAACAGTTCCAGTTCCTCCTTTTCCAGCCGCTCCAGCAGGGCCGCGCAGAAGGTGTCGATGCTGTTGCAGATCTGGTCCACCTGGGCTTCGTTGCCGTCGGCCAGGCTGCCCATGCGGGCCTGCATGGCGCGGATCTCACCCAGGGCCGACTGGTTCAACCGGTTCAATTCCTCGATCAACTGGTCGGCCCGCTCGGTGGCCTGGCGGATGGCCGGTATCAGATACATTTCCGTCTTGCGCCAGTTGCAGGTTTGGTACAAACGGTTGAGCATCTCGCACGCATATTCGAGTTGCCCGATGGTAAGGCTATTCTGCTGCAACAGCGTGGCGCGCACGTGGTGCTGGAACGATTGCAGACTGACCCGCACCTTGGCTTGCTCCACGGATAGAGCAACCAGAGTGTAAGTGGCGGTTAACATGTGTCCCCCCGGCTGACCGGTCCCGCGTGACGCTGGCGCGGGTTATTGTTGTCTCGGAATTATTGTCTCGCGGAACCGCAAAGGGGGCGGCAGCGTCAAGCGAGGAATACCAGTGTAAAGAATTCCGACAACGGCGTCTTGTGCAATATCAAATGCTGCGCCGCATCAGTGCGCGCCCTGCAACGGCAGGCGCAGGTTGACCATGCCCGCCTCCGCATGGGGCAGCACGGCGCCGCCGAAGTGGCGCACCAGGTTCTGCACACCGTTGTTTTCCGACAAAGCCTCGCCGCTCAGTTCGGCCGTGCCCCGGCTGCGGAAATAGTCGACCAGCTTCTGGAACAGGATGCGGCCCAGGCCCAGCCCCTTGAGGTCGGAGCGCACGATGATGGCAAATTCGGCGCTCTGGTTGTCGGCGTCGACCACGGCCCGCACCACGCCCAGCGTTTCGGGCTGGCCGCCGGCGCCGGCGGCGGTGGCGATGAAGGCCATGGCGCGGTCGTAATCGATCTGGGTCAGGCGCGCCAGCTGGGCCGGCGGCAAATCGCGCATGGCCGAGAAGAAGCGCAGCCGCACGTCGTCCGGCGCCAGCGCGCGGAAGAACTTCAGGTGCTGGGGCGCGTCCTCGGGCCGGATCGGGCGCAGCACGATGGTGCGGCCCTGCCACGCCAGTTCCTGCTCCAGTTCCTGCGGATAGGGGCGGATCGCCATGTTGTCCGTGGCGCGCGGCGGCGCCAGCCGGATGTCGGCGTCCAGTGCCAGCACGCCGCCGGCGTCGGCCAGCAGCGGATTGATATCGAGTTCGGCCAGCTCCGGCAGGTCGGCCACCATCTCGGCCACCTGCACCAGCGCGCGGCCGATGGCCTCGGCGTCGGCCGGGGCGTGGTCGCCGTAGCCGGCCAGCAGGCGCGCCACCCGGGTGCGGCCCACCATGTCGCGCGCCAGCACCATGTTCAACGGCGGCAGGCCGGCCACCCGGTCGTCGGCCACCTCGGCCGCCGGGCCGCCCTGGCCGAACAGGATCACCGGCCCGAACACGGGATCGGCCCGGACCCGGATCGCCAGTTCCTGCGCCTGCGGCCGGCGCGCCATCTGCTGCACGGCGAAGCCGGGACCGGCCTGCGGCCGCAGCCGCCGCACCCGCTCGCGCATGGCGCCGGCGGCCGCCGACAGCATGGCGTCGTCCTCCAGGTCCAGCACCACGCCGCCCACCTCGGCCTTGCGGCCGATATCGTGCGCGCCGGCCTTGAGCGCGACCGGATAGCCGATGCGGCGCGCCGCCGCCAGCGCCTGTTCCACATCGGCCGCAAATTCCGTGGCCGCCATGGGAATGCCGTAGGCGGCCAGCAGCGCGCAAGTGTCGCGCGCATCGAGCGCCGTGTGGCCGGCCGCCAGCGCCGCCGTCACCAGTGCCTGGGCCGCGGCCCGCTGGGGCGCGGCGGCGGCCGGCACCCGGGCCGGCACTTCCATCAGCAGCTCCTGGTTGCGGCGGTACTGCACGCTTTGCAGGAAGCCGTGCACGGCCTTCTCGGGCGTGTCGTAAGTGGGCAGGCCGGCGTCGCTGAAGCGCTGGCGGGCGGCCGCCACGGAACGCCCGCCCAGCCAGCACGAGAGCACGTTGCGGCTGGCCGCCTGCAGCTGCGGCGCCAGCGCCTCGGCGATCAGGGCGCTGGGCACCATGGCCGTGGGCGCATGCAGGAACAGCAAGGCGTCGGCCTGCGGCTCGTGCAGCAGCGCCTCGACGGCGCCGCTGTAGCGTTCCACCGGCGCGTCGGCCAGCAGGTCGACCGGGTTGGCCTGCGGCGCCTGCACCTGGCGCAGCCGCTCCAGCGTTTCCGGCGACAGCGTGGCGAGCCGGGCGCCGCCCGTCTGCAGGGCGTCGGCCGCGATCAGGCCCAGGCCGCCGCCGTTGGTCAGCACGGCCAGCCGCTCGCCGCGCTGCTGGCGGGTGCGGGCCAGCGTCTCGACGGCGTCGAACAGGTCTTCCGTCGAATACACGCGCAGCATGCCGGCGCGGCGGATGGCCGCGTCGAACGCCAGGTCGGCCTCCGGCTCCGGGTCGCGGCCCACCTTCAGCACGATCACCGGCTTGCCGCGCGCGGCCAGGCGCCCGGCCGACATGAACTTGCGGGCGCAGCTGATCTGCTCCACGCACAGCAGGATGGCACTCGTGTCGTTGTCGGCCGCCAGATAGTCGAGCAGGTCGCCGAAATCGACGTCGGCGCCCTCGCCCATGGCGACAAAGGTGGAAAAGCCGATGCCGCGCAGGCTGGCCCAGTCCAGCACCGCCGTCCCCAGCGCGCCCGACTGCGACACGAAGGCGAGCTTGCCGGCCGCCGCGCCCAGGTGGGTGAAGCTGGCGTTCAGGCCCAGCGCCGGCACCTGCAGGCCCACGCTGCCGGGACCGAGGATGCGCAGCCGGTGCGGCCGGGCCGCCTCCAGCATGGCCTGGCGCACGCTGCGCCCGCCCGCGCGGTGCGCCCCCAAGCCGGCCGTCATGACGATGGCGGCGCGCGTGCCGCGCGCACCCAGGTCCGCGATCAGGCCGGCAATGGTGGCCGGCGGCGTGCACAAAATGGCCAGTTCCGGCGCCGCCGGCAGCGCGCCCGGCTTGCCGTAGCACGGCAGGCCGTGCAAGCGCTCGTGGCGGGGATTGACGGGCCACAGCGCGCCGCCGTAGCCGCCTTCGGCCAGGTTGGCCAGCACGCGGGTGCCGATGCGCTGCGGCTTGTCGGAGGCGCCGATCACGGCCACCGAGGCCGGTGCGAACAGATGCTTGAGGTGTTTGATGCTCATGCTGGATTCTCCCGGCTCGCGCCGCGCTGTGCTGTGTCTGGCCTTGGTGTGCGCTACCAGCGCGAACTGTGGTCTTCCGTCACGCCCACCAGCTGGTTGACCATGCGCTTGGGCGCGTCGGGCGCCGTGCGCACCCAGCCGCTGAAGGTGCCGATCGGCTGCAGGTAGCGGCTGGCCGCCACCACCAGGTTCTTGTTCTCGCGGCGCGCCCCTTCCGGCGTGAAGAACAGTTCCAGCTGGTCGTCCTCGGTGAAGATGTGCCAGCGCGCGAGCGGGTCGCTGCTATCGTACAGGAAGTGGGCCGGTCCCAGCCCGTGCAGCTGGCCGTCCAGCCACAGGGCGTTCTCGTTGGCGCCGAAATAGCCGGCCTGCAGGTTGAAGCCCAGCTCCAGGTTGTGGGCCGAGGCCCAGCGCCAGGACGTCTCGCGCGCCAGCAGGCCGTTCGAATAATCGAAGCTGGCCACGCCGCCGGCCAGGTCGTACTCGTCGCGGAAGGTGCGCACCGTTCCCGTCACGGGCATGGCAGTGGACTTCTGGGTGGCGTGCACGGAACCGTTGGCCACGGCGCCGCAGGCCAGCAGCAGCGGCGCCGTGCTGGCGCCAGGGGCGGTACCAAACTCGGCCTCGATCTCCAGGAAATCGCAGCGCAGCGCCAGCCGGTAGCGGCCCGGCTCCGGGCTGTCGATGGCGATGTCGCTGCGGCGCGTCTTGAAGCGGCTGGCGCCGGCCGCACTATCGGCCAGCGTGGCCGACAGGCCGGGCAGGCCGTCCTGGGAGAAATTGGCCACCATGTCGCCGTCGTCGCGGTCGAAGGCGTAGGCGAAGGCGGTGCTGGTCCAGCCCACGTCGACAATGGCGACGGCGCAGAAGATGTGCTCCGTTCCCAGCGCCACGTAGTGCCAGCGCTTGTGGTGGAAGCGGCGCCACAGGGCGCCGCGGGCATGGGGCGCGGCCAGCGCGGACCAGTCGAAGCGGTCGACCTGGCCCGCGTAGCGGCCAAACAGGGGTTGGCCGTCGGGACCGAGCAGGCTGGCGGGGGCGGCGGGCAATATCATGCGGAAGCGGCTTTCTGTTCTTGGTTGATGAGGTTGAGCTGGGCCCGTAACAGCGGCGCGAAGTGTGACGGTACGGTGTCGTTCACCTGCACGGCGGGGCAGCCGTGCCAGTGCGCGCAGCGCTGCAGGGCGGCGGCCACGTCGCGCACGAAGCGCTCGCTCAGGCGCGCGCCCGGCTCCAGCGCCAGCGACTTCAGTTCGAATGTGCCGGCGCGGCGGTGCGCCTTGGCGTCCACCCGCCCCACCAGCGCGCCGCGGCGCAGGATGGGCAGCGTGAAATAGCCGTAGCGGCGCTGTTCGGCCGGCGTATAGCATTCAAGCCGGTAGTCGAAGCCGAACAGTTCCTGGGCGCGGCGGCGGTCCCACACCACCGGGTCGAACGGCGACAGGATGGTGGTCAGGGTGGGCGCCAGGGCGCCGGCGGCGGCCGCGTCGAGCAGCGCGGCGTGGTCCGGATGCACATAGACGGGGTCGTCCCAGCCGGCCACGCGCGCCTCCAGCAGCGCCCCTTCGGCCACCAGCGCCTGCGGGTCCAGGCGCGGCGGCTTGGTGCGGAAATAATCGCTGATCCAGCCGGCGCGGGCCACGCCCAGCGCCTTGACGGCCTTCAGCACCAGCGTGCGCCGGGTCTGCTCCATGGATGGCATGCGGCTGTCGTCCCAGTCCGGCAGCACCCGCTCGGCCAAGTCGTAGACGCGCTGGAAGTTGTGGCGGCGGGCGATCATCAGCACCCCGGCCGTGAACAGCACTTCCAGCGAGCGCTTTTCCGGCTTCCAGCCCCACCAGCCGCAGCTCTGGCCGTCGGTACGCTCGAAGTCGGCCGAACGGGTCGGGCCGTGGGTGCGGATGTGCGCCAGCACGGCGTCGACGTCGGCGCGCCGTTCGCGCATCCACGTCTCCGAGTACTTCCAGCCCATGGAACCGGGGTCTATCATCCTGTGCCGGTACAGTCCATAGTCCTCTACCGGTACAAAGCACGCCTCGTGGGCCCAGTATTCGAACAGCGCACCCTGCGCCAGCAGCTGCTCCAGCCACGGCTGCGGATAGTCGCCCAGCCGGCTCCACAACACCAGATAGGGACTGCGCGCGACCACGTGGATGGTGTCGATCTGCAGCACGCCCATCTGGCGGATGGCGTCCAGCACGTCGGGCTGGACGGCCTTGCGGCGGCGCGGCTGCAGCAAGCCCTGGGCGGCCAGGTGCAGGGCACGGGCGGCCGCCAGTGTCAAAGTCGGTACGGTCAAATCCTGCTTCCTCTGGTGTGGGCCGGCGGCCGCACGGCCCCCGGCGCGGTGCGCGGAACGTCTATTCTAATAAAGAAATCAACATTGCCTGTATTTTTTGTACCACCGGCGTGATGCCATGCGACACATTAATTTCCCGTGCGCGTACCCCAAGGCGGGCAAATCCGTGCAGAATAGGCGCATTCACCTTGAAGTTTGAAGTCCGCCTGGCTGCGGCATATCGCCTCCGATGCGGGGAATGCAGAACGCTCAATGACACGGATCGCCGCCCACCCTGCCCTGCGCCAACTGCGCCGTCTGTATCAGTTGATACTGCTACCGGTCTTCGCGCTGGCGCTTTTGGGCGCCATGTGGACGGCGGTGCTGTACCAGGTCGGCCAGGAGCTGCAGAATGCGCGCTTCGAGGCCGTCCAGCACAGCCAGTCGCTGGCGCGCACGCTGGCCGAGCATGCCAACCACCTGCTGCGCCAGACGGACCATGCCACCCAGCTGTTCAAGCTCAAGTTCGAGGAAACGGGAGGCGCCCTGCGGCTGGCCGAATTCAGCCGCCGCAACGGCCTGCTCGACTCGCTGCTGCCGACCCGGCTCGAGTTGCCGATGGCCCTGCTCGACGCGGACGGCAAGGTACTCGATAGCCAGAACGGCTATTTCGCCCCCGGCATCGGCCGCCAGGCCTTCTTCCGCAGCCACGCCGCCAGCGCCGAGGACACCGCCCTGGTGGCCACCCCGGTCGTCGAGCCGGCCACCAAGAAGTGGCAGATCCAGCTCTCGCGCCGCCTGAACGGACGTGACGGCAGCTTCGCCGGGGTGTTCCTCGTCATGATCGATCCGGCCATTTTCGTCGAGGACTACGATCGCCTGAACGTGGAGGACCAGGGCGCCGTGATGCTGGTGAGCCGCGACGGCGGCCTGGCCACGGGCCGCGTGGACGAACACCTGATGATCAGCGACGCGCTCGACTTCAGCACCGGCGCCGACAACCCGGACGAGCTGGTGCTGCGCCGCCCGTTCGACCGCGTCCAGCGCATCTACAGCTTCCGCGACATGCCGCGCTTCGGCCTGACGGCGGTGGTCGGCATCACCACGCGCGCGGCGCTGGCCCGTTTCGCCCGCCAGCGCAACGTGTACTACGGCGCCGTGACGGTGGCCTCGTTGCTGGTGCTGCTGTTTTGCGGGCTGCTGATGCAGCAGGCGCGGCGCCTGCGCCGCAGCGCGCGCCAGGTCAACGAGGCCCAGCTGATGCTGCGCGCGGCGGCCAACGCCAGCCTCGACGCCGTCTACCTGATGCGCGCCTGCCGCGCCCAGGAAAAGCCGTACGCCATCGTCGACTTTACCTTCGCCGACATGAACGAACGGGGCGCCCAGCTGCTGGACCGTCCGCGCGACGAGCTGCTGGGCCAGCGCGTGCTCGACGTCGTGCCGCAGCTGCGCGAGCGGGGCTTCCTCGACAAATATCAGCACGTGCTGCAGACGGGCCAGGCGCTGGAGGAGGAATACGAGGTCGACTTCCTGCCCGGCGGGGTGCGCTGGCTGCGCCACCAGATCGTCGCGATCGACAACGGGGTGGCCGTCACCACGCGTGACATCACGGCCCGCAAGGAAAGCGAACTGGCGATGCGCAAGAACCAGGCGGAACTGGCCGCCGTCAACGATGCTTCGCCACTGGGGCTGATGCATGCCGATCCCGGCGGCTACTGCACCTACGTCAACCGCAGCTTCGAGGCCATCACCGGACTGACGCGCGAGCAGGCGCTGGGCAGTGCCTGGCTCGAAGCCGTGCATCCGAACGACCGCCAGGAAATGGTGGTGTCAATGCAGCGCATGGCCGAAACGCGCGAGCCGTTCCAGGACATCGTGCGCTGCCTGCGTCCGGACGGCGAAGTGATCTGGATCTCGTTCAAGGTGGCGGCCATGACCGTCGACGGCCAGCTGTACGGCTACGTCGGTACGCTCGACGACATCACGCTGATGCGCAAGTCGGTGATGGCGCTGCGTGAAAGCGAAGCGCGCCTGCGCACCATCGCCGACACGCTGCCGGCCATGATAGCCTACATCGATTTCGAGGAAATCTACCGCTTCCACAACATCGCCTACGAACGCGAATTCAACCGCAGCGGCCTGCACGTGCAGGGCAAGAGCGTGCGCGAGACCGTCGGCGAGGAGCGCTACGCCTTCCTGGCCCCCTACATCAAGCGCGTGCTGCGCGGCGAGACGTTGCAGTTCGAGGAGGTGGACAACAGCCAGGACTATGAACGCACCTTCGAGGTGGTGTACATTCCGCAGCACGACGTGGACGGCATCACCGTGATCGGCTTTCATGTCATGCGCCAGGACATCACGGCGCAAAAGCGCGAGAAGCAGCGCCTGCTCAAGCTGTCGCAGATCGACGCCCTGACCGGGCTGACCAACCGCGCCGGCTTCCTGCAAAAGCTGCACGAGGCCATGGCCGGCTGCCGCGACAACGCCAGCATGATGGCCGTCATGTACATGGACATCGACCGCTTCAAGCCCGTCAACGACACCTACGGCCACAGCGTGGGCGACGCCCTGCTCAAGTCGTTCTCGGCCCGCCTGACCCACGCCATGCGGGCCAGTGACACCATCGCCCGGCTGGGCGGCGACGAATTCACTATCATCATGGAGCGCGTCAGCCGCACCGAGGATGCGGCCATGCTGGCCGGGAAGATCGTCAGTGCGATGCAGGCGCCGTTCGACCTCGATGGCACGGTGGTGACCGTTTCGGCCAGCATCGGCCTCACTTTCTACAGCGACGAGGACATGACGCCGGCCGAATTGCTCAACCGGGCCGACGTGCTGCTGTACGAAGCCAAGCAGGCCGGCCGCAACACCTTCCGCGCCGGGCCGCCGCAACCGGCGGTGCACGCGGCCTGAGTCACGCCGCCACCGGGCCAGCGGCGCGGCCGGTCCGCCGGCAAGGCGGGAACCGCGACTGCATCAAACCGCAACGGCCCATCTTGCGCTATATTGTGCGCTTTACCGCCCGCACCTCCCTATCTCCATGCGTCTGCTGCACACCTCCGACTGGCACCTGGGCCAGTCGCTCCACAATTTCGACCGCGCCTACGAGCACCAGTGCTTCCTGGACTGGCTGCTCGACACCATCGTCGCGCAGCAGGTCGATGCGCTGCTGATCGCCGGCGACGTGTTCGACAACGCCAATCCGTCGGCAGCCTCCCAGCGCCAGCTGTACCGCTTCCTGCAGCAGGCCAGCGAGCGCGTGCCGCACCTGAACCTGGTGGTCATCGCCGGCAATCACGACTCGCCGGGGCGGCTGGAGGCGCCCGGCCCGCTGCTCGAAGCGCACCGCACGCGGGTGGTGGGCAATGTGCAGCGCGGCGCGGACGGCATGATCGACCTGGAACAGCTGGTGCTGCCGCTCACCGGCCGCGACGGCGCGGTGCGGGCCTGGTGCCTGGCCGTGCCCTTCCTGCGCCCGGGCGACGTGCCGCGCGCGCCCGCGCTGCTGTCGGCGCCAATTGGCGATGGCGGTGCCGAATCTGGTGCCGGTGCCGAACTTGGTGCCGGTGCCGGTGCCGGAGCGGATGCGGGTGCTGGTGCTGGCGCAGCTGCCGCGACCGAAGGCGGCGCGGCGGGCGGCGATCCCTACCTGGCCGGCATCGCCCTGCTGTACCGGCAGGCGCTGGCGCTGGCCGAGGCGCGCCGCCAGCCGGGCCAGGCCATCGTCGCCATGGGCCACTGCCACATGGTCGATGGCCAGATGTCGAACGACTCGGAACGACGCATCGTCATCGGCGGCACGGAAATGCTGCCGGCCGGGATCTTCGGCCCCGCCATCGCCTACGCGGCGCTGGGCCACCTGCACCTGGCGCAAACGGTCGGCAAGCAGCAGCACGTCCGCTACTGCGGCAGCCCGATCCCGCTCTCGTTCGCGGAGGTGGGCTACCAGCATCAGGTCCTGCTGATCGACGTGAAGGGAGAGCAGGTAAGCGCCGTCACGCCGCTGCCCGTGCCGCGCGCAGTCGCGTTGCTGCGGGTACCGGCCAAGCCGGCACCGCTGGCGCAGGTGCTGGAGGAACTGGCCGCGCTGGCGCCGGCGCCGGCCGAGCTCCACGCCCAGCCGCTGCTGGAAGTGCGGGTGCGGCTGGACGCGCCCGAGCCAAGCCTGCGGGCGCGCATTGAGGCCGCCATCGATGGCAAGCCGCTACGGCTGGCGAAGATCGAAACGTCCAGCGCCGCCCGCGAACGCGACCCGCAACACCCGGCCATGACGCTGGACCAATTGGACCAGCTCAAGCCGGACGACATCTTCAAGCGCCTGTATCAGCAAAAATTCGGCAGCGATGCCCCGGCCGACCAGCTGAGCGCTTTCGCCGAACTGATGCTCCCCGGCGCCTGACCCAGCACACGACCATGAAGATACTGAAAATCGGCGGTAAGAACCTGGCCTCGCTGGCCGGTGAATTCCAGGTGGACTTCGAGCAGGAGCCATTGGCCTCCTCCGGCCTGTTCGCCATCAGCGGCCCGACCGGGGCCGGCAAAAGCACCCTGCTCGACGCCCTGTGCCTGGCGTTGTACGACGCCACCCCGCGCCTGCTCAAGGCGCTGGGCCGCAGCGTGCTGCCGGACGTGGGTGCGGAAACCATCTCGACCCAGGACCCGCGCAATCTGCTGCGCCGCGGCGCGGCCGAAGGCTATGCGGAAGTCGATTTCGTCGGCAACGACGGCGCCAGCTACCGGGCGCGCTGGAGCGTGCGCCGTTCGCGCACGCGGGCCGAAGGCGCCCTGCAGCCGACGGCCATGAGCCTGCTGCTGCTGCCGGCCCTGCAGCCGGTGGGCGGCACCAAGACCGAAGTCAAGGCCGAGATCGAAAAGCGGATCGGCCTGTCGTTCGACCAATTTACGCGCGCCGTGCTGCTGGCCCAGAACGAGTTTTCCACCTTCCTCAAGGCGGAAGACAACGAACGGGGCGAACTGCTGGAAACGCTGACCGGCAGCACCGTCTACAGCAACATCTCGATCCGCGCCTTCGAACGGGCCAAGCTGGAACAGGCCAGGCTGCAACAGCTGAACCTGCGCCTGGCGGACCAGAAACCGCTCGGCGCCGATGCGCGCGCCGCCCACGAGCAGCAATACGCCGATGCCCAGGCGGCGCTGGCGGCGCTGGACCGGCGCAAGGCCATGCTGGAACAACAGCTGCGCTGGCACCAGCAGGCCGACAGGTTGCGCACCGCCGAAGCGCAGGCACTGCAGTCGTGGCAGGCCAGCGCGGCCGAAGCGGAGGGAGCCGCGCCGCGCCGGGCAGCGCTGGCCCGTATCGAAGCGGTGCAGGCCGCGCGCCCACTGGCCGACGACATGGCGCGCATTGACGGCGACATCGCGCGCACCGGGACGGCCATCGCGGCCCGCACGGAACAAGCGGCGCAAGCCCGGCTGGCGCAGCAGCAGGCAGCGGATGCCCTGGCGCGGGCGGCGGCGCAATTGCTGGAAGCCGAACAGGCCCAGCGCGCGGCCGCGCCGCAACTGGACCAGGCCAAGGCGCTGGACGCCCGCATCGAAGCGATGATGCCGGCCTACCGGCAGGCCGCCACCCTGCGCGACAAGGCCGACCAGGCGGATACCCAGGCCGGCGACGCGCTGCGCGACAAGCAGGAACAGCGCCGCAAGCTGCAGGCGGCGCAGGAAAGCGGCGCCGTCTGGCTGCAACAGCACCAGCAATGGCAGGCCCTGGCCACCTCCTGGGAGCGTTGGGAAGTGCTGTTCGTGCAGGCCGGACAGGCGGCATCGCAAGCCGAAAAACTGGCGCGCGAGCTGACCCGCGCGCAACGTGTCGCACAGGCGCAGCGCGAACAGCAGGAACAGGCCGGCCAGCGGCTGGCCGCATCGGCCGCCGCCATGCAGGAACTGGAAACCCGGCGCCAGCAAGCCATCCGGGCGCTGGCGGCCTGCTCGGCCGGGCAGCTGCCGGAGCAGCGCCGCCAGCTCGAGCAGCGGCGCGACCTGCTGGCCAGTGCGGAAAAACTGTGGCTGGAGCTCGACGCGCGCCAGCGCCGCAGCCGCCAGCTGGACGCCCAGGCGGCCCAGCTGCACCAGGCCAAGGCCGCGGCGGAGACGCAGCTGGCCACGGCCCGCCAGGAACACGTGGGCATCATGGCCGCCTTTGCGCAGGCCGAACGGTCTTTGAAGCTGGCCGAAGCAGCCTGCGGGGAAAGCGTGGAAAAGCTGCGCGCCACGCTGGAAGACGACACCCCCTGCCCTGTCTGCGGCGCGCACGAGCATCCCTACCGGCATGACGACGGCGCCCTGCAAGCCATGCTGGCCGGCCTGCAGTCGGAAGTGGTGCGCTGCCGCGACCAGATGATGGCCAACGCCGACCGCCAAACCAGCCAGCGTGCCGCGGTCCAGTCGTGCATCGAGCAGCTGGGCGCCATCGCCGCCGAAACGCGGACCGTCCATGAGGCGCTGCAGCAGGCCGGGACGGCGTGGCACAGCCATGCGCTGGTGCGCGACGCCGGCGCCAGCCCGGCGCTGCCCGAGGAAGACCAGCGCGGCGCATGGTTCGAAACACAGCTGCTGGCCACACGCGGCGAGCTGCAGCAGATCGAACAGCAGGAACGCGCCATGCGGGCCGCCGCCGCCGCGCGCGACCAGGCGCAACTGGCCTGCGACCAGGCCGGCGCGGACCACACGCGGCTGCAGGAACAGGTCAGCACCGGGCAGGCCACGCTGGCCGGCATGGCCGCCGAACTGAAGGCGCTGGACGAGCAGCGCATCGAGGTGGCACTGCAACTGGCGGCGCTGCTCGACGACCTGAACCCGGCCTTCAGCGGCGGCGACATTCCCGCCGAGGACTGGCGCGACGACTGGCGCAGCGGGCCGGCCCGGTTTTATGAGGCACGCAAGGCCGAGAGCCGGCTCTGGCAGACGCACCACGAGGCGGCCGAACAACGCGCTGTGGCGCAGGCTACGGCCGGTGTCGAGCTGCAGGCGCTGACGGCCGCGCAAGACAAGACATCCCAGGATGCGGCCACGGCACGCCACGCCTTCAGCCTGGCCGACAGCGCGCTGCGCGCCGCGCAGGATGCGCGCATGGCGCTGTGGGGTGGCAGGGAGGTGCGCGCGATCGAACAGGCGCTGCTGGCAGCCATCGATACCGCCCGCGGCAACGTCACGGCGCAGCAGGCCGCCGGCCAGCAGGCGGCGCATAGCGCGGCGCGCCTGGAAGAGGCCTTGGCCCAGGCGCAGGCCGCCCTGACCGCGCTGCACCAGGGGGCGCGGTCGGCCTCCGCCCGCTTCGACGACTGGCTGCTGGCCTACAACCAGCGCCAGCCCGAGTCCCCTCTGGCCGATACGGCCCAGCTGCACGCGCTGCTGAATCACACGGCGGACGAGATCAGTCGCGAGCGCGCAGCCCTGCAGGCGCTGGACAGCGCGGCCGGCGACGCGGCCGCCGTGCTGCGCGAGCGCAGGGAGCAGCTGGCGCAGCACCTGCTCAACCCGCCCGCGCCGGACGAGGTGATGGCGGACAATCCGGTGGCGACAGCGGATCCGGCGGCAAGTCGGCCGGCAAGTCCGGCATCCGGTCTGGCGACGGAAAATGGCGCGATGGACGGCGCGGCAGCGGAGGCCCCGGCACGAACCATGGACCTGCCCGATGGCACGGCCCCAACCGACGCTCCCGCCGCGCCAGCCGTTCGGTTGGAACAGCGCCTGCAGGCCCTGGCCATCGAGCGCACTGAAGCCGACAACGAAGCGGCCGCCCTGCGGCTCGCGCTGGAGCAGGACAACGCCAGGCGCCGCCAGGCGCAGGCCGTGCTGGCGGAGATCGAGCAGCAGGAAGCCGTGGAGCAGCGCTGGGCGCGCATGGCCGAGTTGATCGGTTCGGCCGACGGTAAAAAATTCCGCAACTATGCGCAGCAGTTCACGCTGGAGGTATTGCTGGGCTACGCCAACGCCCATCTGAACCAGCTGGCGCGCCGCTACCAGCTCGAACGCATCGCCAATCCGGCCAATCCCTCGCTCGGCCTGCTGGTGCGGGACCAGGACATGGGCGGCGAAATGCGCTCCGTGCACTCGCTGTCGGGCGGCGAATCGTTCCTCGTGTCGCTGGCCCTTGCTCTGGGACTGGCATCGCTGTCGTCCAACCGGGTGCGGGTGGAGTCGCTGTTTATTGACGAGGGCTTCGGCAGCCTGGATGCGGAAACGCTGCGGGTGGCCATGGATGCGCTGGACGGATTGCAATCGATGGGGCGCAAGGTCGGCGTCATCTCGCACGTACAGGAAATGACGGACCGCATCGCCACCAAGATCCTGGTGCGGCCCTCGGCCGGCGGCAAAAGCGCCGTGATGGTGGAATAGGCGGGAACAGGCAAGATTCGGCAGGATTCGGCAGGAGGGCCGGCACCGGCGGGCTCACCGCTCCTGGGCGGCGGCGCGGCGCCCCAGGCGGATCAGCTCCCATCCCAGTTCGCGCCGGATCTGCTGCGGGTCGGGTGGCGGGCGCCGTCCCGTGATCTGGTTTTGCAACCACTGTCGGACGGATTCCTTGCTCGGTTGCTTGGACTGCTCCATGGCGTGACCTCTTGGGCGTGGGACTGGGGCGGCGACGCGCAATGCGTCGCCGGACATCCCTTCAACGCGACGCCATCCGTTCAGTTGACGCCCGCCGCGATCCGGCGCCCCTTAAATTGCAACCATTTGCTACAGCGACGCGGCCATGGATTTGCTATGATTCAGACAAGTCTGAGCCACCCACGCCGCCATGAGCACAGTTGCCATACCAGCCAGTGCAAGCGCCCCGCCCCCGGCGCCACAAGCCGCTGCGTCCGTCGCCACCGGCCAAGGCGCTGCCGCCGGCCAGACCACGGCGAGCGGCCAGACCCGCGGCGCCGTCCGTGCCGGCACCGCCGACGACCATGCCAGCGCCGGCGCCTCACCTGGCGCCCCCGCCCCTTCCAGCACCACCACGCTGACGCCGCAGGCGCTGGCCCTGATCGACAAGCTCAAGGCACGCGACACCGAGGTGCGCCAGCATGAACAAGCCCACCTGGCGGCGGCCGGCGGCCTGGCCGTCTCCGGCGCCGCCTACACCTACCAGCGGGGACCGAACGGGGTCGACTACGCCGTCGGCGGCGAAGTCCATATCGACACCTCGCCCGGACGCACACCCGAGGAAACCATCACCCGCGCCCGCACCATCCAGGCCGCCGCACTGGCGCCGGCCGACCCGTCCGGCCCCGACCGCGCCGTGGCGGCCCAGGCGCAACAGCTGGAACAGCAGGCCCGGGCCGAGCTGGCCGCGGCGGCGACGCAGCAGGCCACGGCCGGGCGGACCGCGGCGACGACGCAGCGGGCCACAGCCGGGCGGACCGAGGGCGCGCAAGCGGCGCCGCTGCAGCCGCCGCCATCGTCCGAGTCGGTCCGGCGCGCCTACGAGATCGGCCCGCTGGCCCGGCCCCGCCTCGACGTGGTGGCCTGACCGTGGCACGCTGATGATAGAATCGCGCCTTTGCCCGCGGCTCGCCCATATCATGCTCAAAGCTCCACGCACCCTCACGTTCAAATGCGCCAAATGCGGCAAATCGGTCCAGGTCTTCCTGCAGAAGGTGTCGGCCTGCTCCCACATCCAGCCATACCAGGGGATTTGCCAGTGCGGCGAGGTCAAACGCCACGCCACCGGCCAGAAGGATGCGGTCCAATCCTATCTGGAATCGCCAGACGGTAGCTGGTCGCACCACCACTAATTGTCAAAATACCCTCAAGTTTTCCGGACCGAGGCCGTTAATTTCAGTACCGTCCTCAGGAAACTGCCATGTCCAACATCTCCGCACTCGGCGCCCGCACGTTGCCGGCGCAAGCATACCCTGCCGCCCATCCGCAGGCCGATGCCCGGCCGCCACGGGTTCCCACGTCCGGGGCGCCGGCCAGCGACAGCGCCATTTCACTGTCGAACAGCGGCATCGACCTGGAAAAACGCCTGTCCTCGCTCGGCAATGCGACGGTAGACCTGGCCCAAAGCCTGCTGGGCAGCTTTGCCCAGTCCCTGTTCGGCGATGCCGGCAAGGGTGCCGCCATCTCGTTCGACTCCGTCAGCCTGGATGCGCAATCGAGCTTGGGCGCGGCCGTGCAGCACAGTACCGGTCCCAATGGCAGTACCGATGCGGCGGCCGTACAGCTGACCGACAGTACCCACTTCCTCGGCAAGGGCACCATCACCACTGCTGACGGCCGCAAGTTCGACTTCGAGATCGAAGTCCAGTACAGCGACCAGTTCACTGCCGCAGCGGGCCAGCACAGTGCCAACCCGGTTCCCGCACAGAGCGCCAGCGGCAAGCCAGCCAGTGCCGGTACCGCCGCCAGTACAGGGCAGGCCAATAGTGCGAACAGCAACGGCCTGCCGACGGTGCAGTTCCCTAACGTCGACTTCCCCGGCACGCTGGCCGACCTGTTCCAGCTGATCGGGCGCAACCTGCAATCGAGCCTGTCCGTCAATCCCGGCGGCGACCAGGGCAATGGCAACAATATCGACCGTACCACCTTGCGCAACCTGTCGCTGCGACTGTTAAGCCTGGTCGACAGCAAGCAAAAGGACGCATACTCGCCTGCTAACGGTGCCGAAACGCGCGCGAAGTCGGTGGCCGATGCTTATGGCACGCCAAGCTCCGCCACCGATCCGGCGCAGTCGGCCACGGCGGCCAGCCCTGTCACGGCTGCCCCGACGACGGCGACGACGGCGACGTCCGCCACGGCGGTGCCAGCCAACGAGCCGGCCGCGACGACTGACGCCACGGCAGCCGGGGACACCGGCGCCGGCGCCTCTGCCGCAACGGCTGACGCGAACTCCCCGGCCAGCACCGCGCTGGCTGCCTGACCTCGGGCAAGGCTGCGTCAGTTGCCTGCGCTCGGGCAAGGCTGCGTCAGTTGCCTGCGCTCGGGCAAGGCTGCGTCAGTTGCCTGCGCTCGGGCAGCGCCGAGTGAGTTGCCTGACCTCGATCCGCACGGCAGTGGTTCCCCGACTTCGGCCAGCACCGCGCCAGCTGCCTGCCTCCGGTCTTCAGCCGTTCAGCCCTTCAGCCCCCCTGCGCCGGCTGGCACGCCCTGCCTCCCGCGCCGGACCGCCGCCGCGGCGCTTGCCCGTTCAACCATCGCACAACCGCGCCGCACCGCCACCGCACCGCCACGTATAATAGCGGCCACACTCGCGCCGCCGCGCAGCCCGGCCGTCAGGCAGGCGCGCACGGCGCGGCCGCCGGCCGGCGCCACTTTGCGCCCCTGTCCGGCCCTTATTCACCCTACCGATTGCCCCAAGATGCCCGTTCACTTCCCCGCTCCATGCTCCCCGCAATTCCCGCAGGTGGCGCCATGACAGCCCAGATCCAGCACATCCACTGGCAGGAAAACGGCGCCGAACAGAGCGCCCGCTGGCGTTCCGAGGCGGGCATGCCCCCGCCCAAGCGCGTCGTCATTGCCGACGACCGCACCAACGCCGACGTGGCCTACCGCCTGGCATGCGAAGGAACGGCCCTGCTGTGGCGCGGCGACTTCCAGAATGCCCGCCAGTTGCTGCAGGCGCTGGCACGGCGCGCCGACCACAAGCACGGCAAGAGCGGCAAGAAGGCCAAGGAACCCAAGCTGCCCGCTACACCGACTGAAGCATTCCACCTGCACCGCCAATCCCAGTCGCAGCGGGCCCGCACGCTGGCCATGCTGCTGATCCCCTTCGACGCCGACTACACGATTCCGCTGCGCCGCGCGCCGGACGTCAAACTGGCCTGCAACGAAGCCTATGGCCGCAGCGACGAGCCGTTCATCGCCTCGCTGCGCGAGCTGCTCGGCCTGATCGGCGCCCATGAATGGCGCCGCACCGGGGTCGAGATTCCGGCGCTGGGCGCGCGTATCCACCCCCACTACGGCGTGTTCTCCCCGGTGCGGGGCGAATATGTGCAACTGGTGGCCGACACGCCACTGCCGGCCGGCGCCAAGCTGGCCTTCGACATCGGCGCCGGCACCGGCGTACTGTCGGCGGTGCTGGCCAAACGGGGCATCACCCGCGTCGTCGCCACCGACCAGGACCGCCGCGCGCTGAGCTGCGCGCGTGAGAACCTGGCGCGGCTGGACCTGGACCAGCAGGTCGAACTGATCGAGGCCGACCTGTTCCCCGAGGGCCGCGCGCCGCTGGTGGTGTGCAATCCGCCGTGGGTGCCGGCGCGCCCCAGTTCGCCGATCGAATACGCCGTCTACGATCCGGACAGCCGCATGCTGCGCGGCTTCCTGGACGGGCTGGCGGCCCACCTGGCGCCCGGCGGCGAAGGCTGGCTGATCCTGTCGGACCTGGCCGAGCATCTGGGCCTGCGTCCGCGTGAACAGCTGCTGGGCTGGATCGCCGCGGCCGGCCTGAAAGTGCTGGGCCGCCACGACGTCAAGCCGGTGCACCCGCGCGCGGCCGACGCCAGCGACCCGCTGCACGCGGCCCGCGCCGCCGAGGTGACGTCGTTGTGGCGGCTGGCTGCCGCCTGACGCGGAAGCGCAAGTGGCAACGGGGGCCGCAGCCGCCCCCGGCAAATATAAGCGCCGCTTACGGAAATCGCAGGAATATAAGCCCATCTTATTTGAGCACTTGCGCAATGCAGCAAGGCTCTATATAATTCGGGCACACAGACGCGGGGTGGAGCAGTCTGGCAGCTCGTCGGGCTCATAACCCGAAGGTCACAGGTTCAAATCCTGTCCCCGCAACCAAATTCGAAGCCGCTGATTCTTGCAAAGGAATCAGCGGCTTTTAGTTTTCTGGCCATCGATGGAGCATCCCATGCGCTTGACCGCCAAGCACCTCCCTTCCCTGCGTGCCTGCCTGGCCGCGGCCCTGGCGTTTGCCACCGTTGGCGCGGCCCATGCCGCCGACGTGGCCGCCTGGCCGGACAACTACCTATCCAGGCTGCAGGCGCTGGCCCTGCTCCAGACCGTCAACGCCAACATCCTCGCCAGCACCAGCGCCACGCTGACATTGGAACAATGGTGCGGTGACCACGCCATGAGCAGCAAGGCCAAGGTGACGGCGCATCTGCAGCGCGGCATCGTCAAGGAGGCCACCGCGGCGCAACGCGAACGGTTGCAGGTCGGCGCCGACACCCCCGTCAAATATCGCCGGGTCCAACTGTATTGTGGCGACCACCTGCTATCCGAGGCTGACAACTGGTATGTACCGGAACGTTTGAGCGCCGCCATGAATCGCCTGCTCGACGAAACGGACACCCCATTCGGCAAGGCGGTGCTGCCGCTGGCCCCGTACCGCCGCACCTTCGCCACGAAAATACTATGGTCGCCGCTACCGGACAAGTGGGAAACCGGCCTGGCGTCCGTAGCCACCGCAGTGCCAGCTTCGACGCTCGAGATTCCAGCCGCCCTGTTCGAACACAGCGCAGTGCTCTACACGGGAACGCACCTGCCTTTTTCGGAAGTGCGCGAAACCTATCAGCGTGGCCTGCTCGACTTCTCCCCGCCGGCGACGAGATAGGCGACGCCAGGACCAGCCGCCATAGCCGGCACCGTCCACCTTCCGGAACGACCGCCGCGCCCCGCACGAGCCAGGCGACGCCAGCCTGGCTGCCCGAACCGGCACATCCGCCGCGCGGACGAAATCACCCCGGATTCCGCAAATAGTCTGAGACGCTCGCTTTCCAGTTTCTAGGCAAACTGTCACAATTGCGCCTACCACAACCCACCGCCCGGACACCGTCCGACATCACCAAGGAGCAGCGCGTGAACGACAAACCAGAAGGCCAGCACCATCCAGAAGACGATCTCCCGGCCAACCCCGCGCGCCGGCGCATCTTCCAGGCTGCGACGGCGGTCGGCCTCGCCAGCGCCCTGCCCGAACTGACGGAAGCGGCACCCGCCCACAAAACGGTAAAAGGCTCGCTGGACGCCAAGTTGAAGGCCCACGTCAAGCACGTGGTGGTGATCTACCTGGAAAACCGCAGCTTCAACAACCTGTTCGCGAACTTCCCCGGCACCCAGGCGCCGCTGTCGGCCGTGACGCCGGCGGCCTGCCTGCAGCGCGACCGCAACGGCAGCGTGCTGCCGGTGCTGCCCAAGGTGTGGGGCGGCATGGTGCCCAACACCCAGGATATCGGCGGCAAGCAGTATTCGATCAAGGAAGACCAGATCAAGGACCTGCCCAACGGCCCGTTCAAGCTGGTGGATACGGAAGGCAAGCCGCTGCCGGAAGCGGTCATCACGCGCGACCTGTGGCACCTGTTCTACCACAACCAGATGCAGATCAACGGCGGCAAGAACGACGGCTTCGCGGCCTGGGGCAACGCCGGCGGCCTGGTCATGGGCTACTACGGCGAGACCAGCAAGAACCTGGGCCTGTGGAAGATCGCCGAACAGTACACCCTGTGCGACAACTTCTTCATGGCGGCCTTCGGCGGCTCCTACCTGAACCACCAGTTCCTCATCAGCGGGCGCACCCCGGAATACTTCAACGCGGCCGAGACGGCGGCGAAGAAAAAGATCGCCGTACTGGAAGACGGCCCGCAGGGCACGCGCCTGGCCGTGGCGCCGGACTGCCCCGGCGCGCTCGATGGTCCGCCCAAGTTCGTCAACGACGGCGCCATCACGCCCGACGGCTACGCCGTCAACACCATGGCCCCGCCCTACCAGCCTAGCTACATCCGTCCCGCGCCCGGCGGCGATCCCCTGCTGGCCGACCCGGCCGACGCCAACACGCTGCCGCCGCAGACCTACCGCACCATCGGCGACCTGCTGTCGGCCAAGGCCGTGAGCTGGGCCTGGTACGGCGGCGCGTTCCAGGCCGCGCTCGACGCGCGCGGCGGCGGCGCCAAGCCGAACTTCCAGTATCACCACCAGCCGTTCAATTACTTCAAGCAGTACGCACCCGGCACGGCCGCGCGCGCCGCGCACCTGCGCGACGGCGGCCTGGGCGACAGCCCCATCTCGAACAAGTTCCTGGCCGACGTGGTGGCGGGCAAGCTGCCGGCCGTGACCTTCTACAAGCCGCAAGGTAACCTGAACCTGCACGCCGGCTATTCGGACGTGGAGTCGGGCGACCAGCACATCGCCAACGTGATCGAGCATCTGAAGAAGTCGCCGCAGTGGCACGACATGGTGGTGGTCATCACCTTCGACGAGAACGGCGGCTGGTGGGATAACGTGGCGCCGCCCAAGGGCGACCGCTGGGGCCCGGGCTCGCGCGTGCCGGCCATCGTCGTCTCGCCTTACGCGAAAAAAGGCCAGGTCGATCACAGCTTCTACGACACCACCTCCATCCTGCGCCTGATCACACGCCTGCACGACCTGCCGCTGCTGGAAGGCCTGGCCGCGCGCAATGCCGCCTTCGCCGCCCGCGGCGCCCTGCCGCCGGGCGACCTGACGGCGGCGCTGAGCTTCCGCTGACCTTCCGCTGACCTTCCGCCGGGCGCTGTCTACACGGTCCGCCATGGCCGGCCGCTTGATGCCAGCCCCGCACGGACGGCGCAGCGGCAGGCCCGGGCCGGCCGCCGCGCCTTGCCTGCCGGGGCGGCCCGGCGGACTGGCCCTCCCCGGCCAAAACGGTTTGTGATACACTGCACGCACTATTTACTGAGCCCGACTGCTACAGCCGGGCTTTTGTTTTGAGCGGCGCATTTTTCGCGCCGCACCGTTCAAGCGGTCCGCAGCCAGGACCGCTCCACCGCCAGCGCAGGCGCGCGCGGTGGGCATGAGGTTTTTAAATGAGAGATAAAAAAGACAACGCGACGTTCGACTTGCCCGGCTTTTCCCCCGCCGCGCCGCTCGAACCGGAGCCCAAGCGCCCGCTCGGCCCGCGCCCCAGGCGCAACACGCTCCAGCAGGTACAGCTCGAACTGCTGGAGCCGACCGACACCACCGGCCTGCCCGTGTGGACTCGCGACGAAAACCTGGACCTGACCGGCCTGCCGGTCTGGGCGCCAAACTAGCCCTTCCTGTGCATCCGCCCGTGCGCGGATGCATGCATCGCACAGTGGCTCAACGCTGCGTTAGCCTGTTAGACTGTGCCCACCCCCGCCATCCTTACCCGGTCTGCCACCATGAACCAAGATTCCTTTTCCAGCCTGCCGCTGACGCCCGCCTTCCTGGCCAACCTCGACACCCTCGGTTATCACCAGATGACGACGATCCAGGCCCAGAGCCTGCCGGCCGTGCTGGAAGGACGCGACCTGATCGCCCAGGCCAAGACCGGCAGCGGCAAGACGGCGGCATTCGGCATCGGCATCCTGCAAAAGCTCAACCCCGCATGGTTCGCCACCCAGGCCCTGGTGCTGTGCCCCACGCGCGAACTGGCCGACCAGGTGGCCAATGAGCTGCGCCGGCTGGCGCGCAGCGTGGGCAACGTCAAGGTGCTGGTGCTGACGGGCGGCGCGCCGATGCGCCCCCAGATCGCCTCGCTCGAACACGGCGCCCACATCGTGGTGGGCACCCCGGGCCGCATCCGCGACCACCTGGGCCGCGCCACGCTGGACCTGTCCAAGGTGCAGACGCTGGTACTGGACGAGGCCGACCGCATGACCGACATGGGCTTTTACGACGAAATCGCCGGCATCGTCAGCGCCTGTCCCACCCGGCGCCAGACGCTGCTGTTCTCGGCCACCTATCCGGACGACATCCGCCGCGCCACCGCCTCGTTCCTGATCGACCCGCTGGAAGTGACGGTCGAAGCCCAGCACGACAACAGCCAGATCGAGCAGCGCTTCTACGAGATCGGCTTCGATGAGCGCAACAGCGCCGTGGCCCGTTTGCTCAACCACTTCCAGCCCGTCTCCACCATCGCCTTCTGCAACACCAAGGTGCAGTGCCGCGAACTGGCCGACGCGCTGCGCGCCCAGGGCTTCTCCGCACTGGCACTGTACGGCGAACTGGAGCAACGCGATCGCGACGAGATACTGGTACTGTTTGCCAACCGTAGCTGCTCTGTACTGGTGGCCACCGACGTGGCGGCGCGCGGCCTGGACATTCCCAACCTGGAAGCGGTCATCAACGTCGACGTGTCCAAGGACACGGAAGTGCACATCCACCGCATCGGCCGCACCGGCCGCGGCGGCGAAAAAGGCCTGGCCCTGTCGCTGTGCGCGCCCAACGAAAAGAAATGGGTCAAGCTGATCGAGGAATACCAGAGCGCGCCCGTCGAATGGCACAAGCTGGCCGAGCTGAAGGAAGACGAATACGCCGTGGCCGAGGCGGCGCCCATGATGACGCTGGTGGTCCAGGGCGGCAAGAAGGACAAGCTGCGCCCGGGCGACCTGCTGGGCGCCCTGACCGGCGACGCCGGCCTGCTCAAGGAACAGGTGGGCAAGATCAACGTGTTCGAATTCCAGACCTATGTGGCGCTCGACCGCCGCATCGCCTACCAGGCCTTCGAGCGCCTGAGCAAGAACAATCCGCTGGGCGGCGATTTCGGCGCCATCAAGGGCCGCAACTTCAAGATGCGCTTCATCGAAGTGTAAGTCCCACGCCCGGGCCGGCCATATCGGCTTTGCAACGGGCGGCATCCCTCTGCTACACTGCGCGCACCATCGGGTTTGTCTCAAACCGGTCCGCCGTAACGCCGCGTACACGTTCCTCCGAACTGTACCGGGTCTGACGGCCCGCGCGTGGCTGGTGCGAGCGACGAACACGATGGCATGTACCGTTTCCAAGCGCTGCCAGCACGCAGGTCGAGCAGAACATATAGAGGTGCGCCATCCATGCGCGGATTTTGTCCGCCCATTCCGCGTTCGCGCGGGCGTCGGCCCGTCGCCGCTTCTCTCTGTTTGCCACCGCAGCCGGCAGCGTCCCACCGTTTTCATAAAGGGATGCCATGACCTACCTGCACCAACTCGACGCCATCGTCCAAGACATCATCGCCCCGGCGGCGCAAACAACCGACCGCGAGGCGGCCTTCCCGCGCGCCGCCATCCGTGCGCTGGGCCAATCCGGCCTGCTCGGCCTGGTCAGCGCCACCACCGTCGGCGGCATGGGCCTGGGCCTGGCCGAGGCGGCGCAAGTGGTCGAGCGCATCGCCAAGGCCTGCCCATCGACGGCCATGGTGGTCTGCATGCACTATTGCGCCACCACCGTGCTGGAAAAGTCGGGCGGCGACGCCGTGCGGCGCGATATCGCCGCCGGCCGCCACCTGAGCACCCTGGCCTGGTCCGACACCGGCTCGCGCAGCCACTTCTGGGCCCCCGTGGGCACCGCCCGCGCCGACGGCGACCAGGCCGTGATCGACGGCAGCAAGACCATGGTCACCTCGGCTGGCGAAGCCGACTCCTACGTCTGGTCCACCGGGCCGATGGCCACCGAAGGGGCCAGCTCCCTGTGGCTGGTCGACAGCAAGGCCGCCGGCCTGAGCGAAGTCAAGCAGTTCGACGGCCTGGGCCTGCGCGGCAACCGCTCCTCGCCACTGACGGCCAAGGGGGTGCGCGTGGCGCGCGCGGCCCTGCTGGGCACGGACGGCGGCGGCTTCGACGTGATGATAGGCGCCGTGCTGCCCGTATTCGCGACCCTGATCGCCTCGTGCTCGGTCGGCCTGATGGACGCCGTGCTGGAAGCGGCCTGCGCCCACGTGAGCGGCAACCGGTTCGAACACCTCAACAGCGCGCTGGCCGACCTGCCCACCATCCGCGCCTACATCGCCCGCGCCCGCATCCAGGCCGACATGGTGCGCACCCTGCGCGACGATACCGTGGCCGCGCTGGCCCATGCCCGCCCGGATGCCATGCTGCGCGTGATGCAGGTGAAGGCGGCGGCGGCCGAAGCGGCGCTGGAAGTGAGCGATACCGCCATGCGCGTCTGTGGTGGTGCCGCCTTCCGCAAGGACCTGGGCGTGGAACGCTACTTCCGCGACGCCCGTGCCGCCTCCGTGATGGCACCGACCTCCGATGTGTTGTTCGACTTTATCGGTAAGGCCGTGTGCGGCATGCCGGTATTCGGTTAAGGAGTGTGCGATGACCAAACCGCTGATGATGGGCGCCGTCGCCTACGCGCCGAAAGTCGTGACGATCTGGGAAGGCTTCAAGGAATACTTCCGCCGCCATGGCTTCGAATTCGACTACATCCTCTACTCCAACTACGAACGCCAGGTTGAAGCCCAGTTCGACGGCAGCATCGCGCTGGCATGGAATTCGCCACTGGCCTGGGTGCGGGCCGACCGCATGGCCCGCGCGCGCGGCCAGCAGGTGCGCGCCGTCGCCATGCGCGACAGCGACTGCGACCTCACCTCCGTCCTGGTCACCCGCGACGACGCCAGCGCCCCCGCCACGCTGGCCGCGCTGGCCGGCAAGGTGATCGGCTTTGGCGCCATCGACTCGCCGCAGGCCCACCTGATCCCGCTCGACCACCTGCGCCAGCACGGCCTGGTGGCCGGCCGCGACTTCACGGCCCGGCGGTTCGACGTATTGGGCGGCAAGCACGGCGACCATATCGGCGGCGAACGCGACGCCGCGCTGGCCCTGATGGCCGGCGAAATCGACGCCGCCTGGATGATCGACGGTAACCACATGGCCTTCTCGCGCGAAGGCATCCTGCCGGCCGGCGCCACCCGCATCCTGAGCCGCACCGGCGCCTTCGACCACTGCAACTTCACCGTCAGCCCCGGAGCGCCGCAGGTGGCCATCGCCCGCTTCACTGAACTGCTGCTGGCCATGCGCTGGGACGATCCGGACGTGCGCCCGCTGCTGGAGCTGGAAGGGCTCAAGGCCTGGCTGCCCGGCCGCACCAGCGGCTACGATGCCCTGATCCGCGCCACCGACGACGAGCGCTTCTACGATAAGGAAGGGAAGATCCTTGCGACCGATTATCGATATTGAGGCGCTCGGTTTCGACGCCGGCGCCCACCTGCTGGTCAAGCACGCCCTGCTCGACGTGCCGCCCGGCGGTGAGCTGGACGTGATCGGCGCCAGCGCGGGCTGGGACAGCCAGTTGGCGGCTTGGTGCCGCAGCCAGGGCCACCCCTGCCAGCTTGGCGAACGCGATGGTCGCACCGTGGCTTGCGTCACGCGCGGCCACGCCCAGGCCGGGCGCTGGCGCGGCGCCATGCAGACCGGCCATGCCGACCCCGCGCACGACGGCGCCGTGGCCGGCCATGCGCAGCCGCGCTGGGGCCTGGCCGCGCGCGGCGCCACGGTGGAAGCGGGCTCGCCGGCCATGCACTTCCGGCTCGACCAGAAGAGCGAGGTGTGGACCGGCCGCGCCGCCGACCTGTACGCGCAGGCCGCCGCCGCCCAGTGGGACCCGGAAACGGCCATCGACTGGAACGCCCCGTTCGAGCTGCCCGACATCGTGGAAGACGCCGTGGTGCAGGTGCTGACCTACATGATCGAGAACGAAGTGGCGGCGCTGGTGGTGCCGGCCCGCTTCCTGGGCCAGCTGCATCCGCACTACCGCGAAGTGCAGGCCGTGCTGGCGATCCAGGTCGCCGACGAGGCGCGCCACATCGAGGTCTTCACGCGCCGCCTGCGGCTAAAGGGCAAGGAGCCCGCGCTGTCGACGGCCGGCGGCCAGAACTCGCTGAAAACGCTGCTCGACGAGGCCGACTTTTCGGTGGCCGAGTTCCTGCTGTCGGTGCTCGGTGAAGGCACTTTCGTCAGTCTGTTGCAGTTCCTGCACACCTACGCGCCCGACCCCGTCACGCGCCAGATCGCCCGCCTGGCCGCCCGCGACGAGGCGCGCCACGTCGCCTTCGGCATGACGCACCTGGCCGCGCGGCTGGAACAGGAACCCGCCTTCCGCACCCGGCTGGCCAACGCCGTCCAGTCGCGCAACGACGCGCTGTCGGGCACCTCGGGGCTGAACGAGGAAGTGTTCGACGCGCTGATCCTGCTGGCGGCCGGCGAATTCACACCCGCCGCCATCGCCAATGGCTACCAGCGGGTACAGGCACTGATGGTGGATATGGCCGAGGGCCGCCAGGCGCGGCTGGAAAAGCTGGGTTTTGCCAAGGATGCGGCGCAACAGCTATCCGCGCTACACACCCGTAACTTCATGTAGCCGCGCGCAGCATCCCATCGGCCTCAGGTCCGTCGCCCCCGTCGATCGAACGGGCGGCGTCCAGGACAGGACAGGCGCCCGGCAGCCGGGCCGATGCGGATCTGCCACGTGCGGCAAGCCGGGCAGCACAACCAGCGACAAACTGTTTCGGTAGACATGCGCCCAAAATATATAAGCACTTATGGAAATAGTGCTACTATAACCACATGAAACAAGGACTCGGCACCCAGTTACGACACCTGACCGAATTGCTCGACGGCGCGGTCCAGCAAGCCTATGCGGAAGCCGGTCTCGATTACCGGCCGCGCTACACGCCGGTGATGCGGGTGCTGGCGCAGCAGCGCAGCGCCACCATCGGCCAGCTGGCCGAGATTGCCGGCATCACCCAGCCGGCAGCCACGCAAACGGTGGCCCTGATGAAGAAGGAAGGCCTGCTGCAGGTGGCAGCCAGCGACGACGACGGCAGGCAGCGCGTGGTGCGCCTGAGCGCCAAGGGCGAGGCGATGCTGCCGCAATTGCAGGCATGCTGGCAGGCGACCAAACACGCGGCCGACAGCCTCGATGCGCAGCTGGCGATGCCCCTGTCGGCCTGCCTGGCGCAGGCCATCGCCGTCCTCGGCCAGCGTTCCTTCGGCGAGCGCATCCGCGACGCCGGCAAGAAAGCATGACCCACCCACTGACGAAAGCGACCATGGAAAATACCCTGACCATTGCAAGCCACAAAGCGTCTCTGGCATCGCGCCTGATGGACCATCCCTTGATCCGCATCGTACTCGGCGTCGTGCTGACGTTCGCGCCCGTGCCGCTGACCATGATCGCCGCCTCCAGGCTGGTGGCCAAGCCCTACCGCATCATGTGGCCGCAACTGCTGGCGGCCGCGCTGGTGTGGTGCGGCTACCATTTTTATGTGCGCCGCGTCGAGAAGCGGCAAGCAGCCGAACTGGCGACGCCGGGCATGGCCCGTGAGCTGGGCAACGGCCTGCTGCTGGGCGCCGGCCTGGTAGCAGCCACCTTCGCCGCGCTGGCCGCGCTGGGCGCGTACCGCTTCGGCGGCATCAACAGCCCCAACCTCATGATGCTGATGCCGCTGGCCGAGCTGCTGCTGGTCGCCATGACCGAGGAGATGATGTTCCGCGGTGTGCTGTTCGGCGTCACCGAACGTTCGCTGGGCAGCAAGCCGGCCATCGTGATCTCCGCGCTGGTGTTCGGCCTGGGCCACCTGCCCAACGAAGGCGTCTCGCTGCTGGCGGTGGGCGTGATCGCCGCCTATGGCGTACTGCAGGCCGCGCTGTACATGAAGACGCGCCGGCTGTGGATCTGCATCGGCACCCACATCGCGTGGAACTATGGCGTGAGCCAGGTGTTCGGGGCAACCGTGTCGGGCCATGCGACCAGCAATGGCTTGCTGCGCGGCGAACTGGTGGGCAATTCCATGCTGACCGGCGGCGCATTCGGCGTGGAAGGCTCGCTGCTCGCCCTGCTGCTGGTCGCGGCCACCGCCGCGTTCTCGCTGCGGCTGGCCTTTGCCAGCCGGGTGTAAGGCAGTATCGGCGGCAATGGGCGCCCCGTGCCGGTCCAGCTAGCGCGATGCAACCCGTCCCATCGCCGTAGCGCCAACATCCGTCTTCCAACGCTGCCGACGACACCCGCAGCTTACGCGGCACCGCCTATGGCCGGCTTCTGATACGATGAATTCGTTAACGGATTCCACGCATTCAATGCGACGCCCGGCAGCGCGAACAGCGGCCCCGGGCCACTTCGGACAGGTCGACCATGGCTCACCGCAAGCGAAGACCCAAGCTACGTGGCGGCATTTCTCCTCACTGGAAAATGACCGGGCGCCCGCCCGTGCCAGCCTTGCCACTGGCCGATCCGCTCGCCCATTTCGATCAACTGTTTGCGGACAGCGCCTACCTGGCCTTCCTGCTGGACCCCGACGGCCGCGTGCTGGCCGTCAATCGCCATGGCCGCAAGCTGCTGGGCCCGGCCGCCACGCCGGGCGCGGCCGCCGCCGGCCTGTATGCGCCATGGGCCGCCGCCGTCCTGCTCGAACAGGCACTGCCATTATCCAGGGCGAACGGGTGCTGGCGCGGCGAACTCGACATGCTCGATGCGCACGGTGGCCCGCTGGCGATGTCGCAGATGGTCGAATGGCGGCCGGCCGCGCAAGGTGTCGGCAGCGGTTGCTACCTGTGCCTGTCGTTCGACCTCAGCGATTACGACACCTTCCAGTCGCTGCTGCGCTTCAAGCGCCTGTTCGACCATCATCCGCATCCAATGTGGGTGTACGATCTGGCCAGCCTGCGCTTCATGGTGGTCAACCTGGCCGCGATCCGGCTCTATGGCTACACCGAAGCGGAATTCCTGGCGATGACGATCAAGGATATCCGCCCGCCCCAGGACCTGGAACGCTTGCACGCCAACCTGGCCGCCGCGCCGCGCCGGGGCAGCGAGCAGGCCGGCTGCTGGACCCATTGCCGCAAGGACGGCAGCCGGCTCCAGGTCGAGGTGTCGTCGCATTCGGTCACCATCGCCGGCCGGGCCGCGCGCTTCGTGCTGTGCCATGACGTGACGGCGCAGGTGGAGACCGAGGCGGCGCTCTACGCCTCGCGCGAACTGATGCAGCTCATTATCAACCAGATGCCGCACCAGATCTTCTGGAAAGACCTGGCGGCGCGCTACCTCGGTTGCAACACCGTGTTCGCGCAGGCGGCCGGACTGGCCTGCAACGAGGACGTGGTGGGCAAATCGGACGATGAATTCCACTGGTCGCACAACGCCGTGCGCATCCGCGCCGACGACAGTGAGATTATCCGCACCGACCACGCCTTGCTCAACCAGGAGGAATACCTGGACCGGCCCGACGGCAGCCGCCAGTGGTTCCTGATTAACAAGGCGCCGCTGCACGACCGCGCAGGCCGCATCATCGGCGTGCTGGGCACCATCGAGGACATCAGCGAACGCAAGCGCGCCGAGCTGGCCATGCTGCTGCAGGCGCGCGCGCTGGACGCGAGCGTCAACGCCATCGCCATCGTCGCCAGCACGGCCGGCGGCGACCAGATCGAGTATGTCAATCCGGCCTTCGTCCAACTGACCGGCTACGGGGCCGAGGAAGTGCGGCGCCACAGCCTGCAGCTGCTGCTCGATGGCGGCGACGACCCGGCCGACCGCGCCGTGCTGCAAACGGCGCTGCAATCGCGGCACGACGCCACCGTCCTGCTGCGCCACTACGACAAGCAAGGCCAGCCATTCTGGGCCAAGCTGCACGTGGCGCCCGTGCATGCCCATGACGACGGGGTGAACCACCATGTCTGCGTGCTGACCGACATGACCGAGACCATCCGCTACCAGCAGCAACTCGAGCACCAGGCCAGCCACGACGCACTGACGGACCTGCCCAACCGCCACCTGCTGGCCGACCGGCTGGAGCAGGCCATCGGCTATGCGCAGCGTTATCAGCACGCGGTGTGGGTCGCCTTCATCGACCTGGACAACTTCAAGCTGGTCAACGACAGCCTGGGCCACCAGCAGGGCGACCAGCTGCTGCGCACGGTGGCCGACCGGCTGCGCGCCTGCGTGCGCGACAGCGACACCGTGGCCCGGCTGGGCGGCGACGAATTCACGCTGCTGTTGATGGAAACGCCCCATTCGCCGGCCGCCGCCAGCCTGCTGCGGCGCGTGCTCGAGGCGGTGACGGCGCCGGTCATGCTGGGCGAACGGCGGCACACGGTCACCTGCAGCATCGGCGTCAGCATCTGGCCGCAGGATGGCGGCGACCCGCAGCAGCTGCTGCGCCAGGCCGACATCGCCATGTACCGCGCCAAGGAGTCGGGCCGCAACCAGGTCCAGTTCTACGAAGCGGCCATGCACACCCGTGTGACCGAGCGCACCGTGATCGAGGCCGAACTGCGCCACGCGCTCGAACGCGGTGAACTGAGCCTGCACTACCAGCCCAAGGCCAGCCTGCGCTCGGGCGCCATCCAGGGCATGGAAGCGCTGCTGCGCTGGCAGCATCCCACGCTGGGCATGGTGTCGCCGGCGCGCTTTATCGGCGTGGCCGAGGAAACTGGCCTGATCGTGCCCATCGGGCGCTGGGTGGTGCGCACCGCCTGCGCCCAGAACCAGGCCTGGCAACGCGCCGGCCTGGCGCCGCAGCGTATCGCCGTCAACCTGTCCTCGCGCCAGTTCAACGATCCGGGACTGGTCGACGACATCATTGCGGCCCTCGTCGACAGCGGCCTCAAGCCCCAATACCTGGAACTGGAGCTGACCGAGAGCCTGATGATGGACAACGTGGGCGCGGCGGTGGAAGTGCTGGCGCGCCTGAAAAAAATCGGCGTGGCGTTATCGATCGACGATTTCGGCACCGGCTATTCCAGCCTGGCCTACCTGCGGCTGTTCCCGGTCGATTATTTGAAGATCGACCAGTCCTTCGTGCGCGACATGCTCAGCGATCCCAAAGTGGCGGCCATCGTACGCTCCATCATCGGGCTGGCGCATAGCCTGGACTTCAAGGCCGTGGCCGAGGGCGTCGAGACGGCGGCCCAACTGGCCTACCTGCGCCGCTACCAGTGCGACGAGATGCAAGGCTATTTCTTCAGCCGTCCGCTGCCGGCCGCCGACATGGCCGAGCTGCTGCGCCAGGAACGCAGCCTGCCGGCCGACAGCCGCGGCGCCGCCGGCCGCCAGACGTTGCTGCTGCTCGACGACGAACCCAATATCCTGGCCGCGCTCACGCGCCTGCTGCGGCGCGACGGCTACACCATCCTGTGCGCCAACACGGCGCAGGAAGCGTTCGCGCTGTTGGCCATCCACGAGGTGCACGTGGTGGTCAGCGACCAGCGCATGCCGGGCATGAACGGCACCGAGTTCCTCAGCCGCGTCAAGAAGCTCTATCCGGGCACGGTGCGCATCATCCTGTCGGGCTATACGGAATTCGAATCGGTGCTCGGCGCCATCAATCGCGGCGAGATCTACCGCTTCTACACCAAGCCGTGGACCGACGAGGCCATGCGCGAGAGCATACGCGAGGCGTTCCAGTACCATCAGCTGATCCATGGCCAGCCGTGCGAAGGCTAGCGCACCGCCAGCGACATGGTGGCCGGGAACGGGGAAGCCGGCCACGCCAGACATGGCGCGGCAGACTGTGCTGGCCCATTCATTTGCCGGCGCCCCGCGAATCGCCCACTGTTGATACGGTCGTTTCGTAAGTCTTAAGGTCGACAATCGCTTTTTGATACTCCCGAGATTTGATGATGCGCGGCATATAGCGGATGGGCCGGCGCGACTTCTTCAGCATTGACACCCCTGACAGGCTTCCACGCGCGCCGCAATACCCGCTGCAGGTCGCTTCGCCATCCGGGCTCAAGCGGTCGGTAATCGTTAGCGCGTCTTTAGATTGCGAGATCGTCAAGGTGCAGGGTGCCCCGCCGTTGTACGCTTTTTCGGGATCGTGGAAAACAAATCGCCCTTGCTCATAGCCGGCCATGCCCGAGATCGAACAGGAATGGCCGTTATAGAATGCCAGCTCGGCCCGGATGTAGATGTGCGTGTCGCTGTAGGGGACGATTTCCACAATATCCTCGGACTCGTAGGGCTCGTCAGCCTCCATCGGCGCCTTGCCGGTCCCAATGATTCCATTCATGAAACGGTGCTTGTAGACGCCTGCCATATCCGTCATGACCTTGGCAGGCGGCACCTCGGCGGCAACTGCGTTAATCGCAAACGCCATTAATAAAAATAGCAATTTCAAAGGAACCTCGCAAAACCTGTCTTGTAAACGAAAAAACAATTCGTTGCACTGACACATGAAAAACTAGCAATGACAATGCGAAATAAATTTCAGCAATCCCAACTTGGCAGTATCTTTGTATAAGTGGCAGCTTCCGCCCCAAATCGGACACTAACATGTTGAATGTAATGAGTCGGACCTGAACAATTGAACGGAGCCTGATTCTAAAGGCGAAACGTCCAAAAAACGCTGCTGAAATTTGCAAGGT
>NZ_JBYSZG010000043.1:0-52222 GCF_058786935.1 Rugamonas sp. FW305-51 | reverse complement strand
GCTTTGCCGCACCGGCCAAATGAGGAGCCCCGCGATGACCCACCTACCCCGCCTGGCCGCCCTGGCGGCCGCCCTGCTGCTGAGCGCGTGCGCCGGCAGCGGCAGCCGCAACACCACCGCCCTGTACGATTTCGGCCCCTTGCTACAGATGCAGATGCCGGCGCCGCCCGCCAGCGCCGGCGCCGCAGCGCCGCTGCCGGCCCTGATCGTGGCCGACGTCGACGGTCCGCCGGCGCTCGACTCGGAGCGCATGCAATACCGCCTGCTGTACGCGGACGCGCGCCAGGCCCGCCCCTACGCCTACAACCAGTGGACCAGCACCCCGCCCCAGCTGCTGACCCAGCGCATCAAGGCGCGGCTGGCGCAGGCCGGCGTCAAGGTGCTGACGTCGACCGACGTGGGCAGCGGCGCGCCCATGCTGCGCCTCGAACTCGATGACTTTGCCCAGAACTTCAGCAGCGCCACGCTCAGCAGCGGCGACCTCGCCGTGCGCGCCTCGCTGTTCCGCAACCACCGGCTGGTGGACCAGCGCACCTTCCGCCGCAGCAGCCCTGCGCCCAGCGCCGACGCGGCCGGCGGCGCCCGCGCCCTGGCCGACGCCAGCGATGCCCTGGCCGCCGACCTGCTGGCCTGGCTGGCCACGCTGCCGCCGCAATGACGGACCCGGACACCCCGCCGGCAGGCGATCCGGCGCAGCCGCCCGCGCCAGCGCCCTTGCATGAGCCTGCGCGTGAGCATGCCCCCGCGCACGCGCACGGCCGCGGCTCGCCGCTGGCGCGCGCCGCGCTGCTGGCCTACGTGCTGCTGATCGTGTACGCCAGCTGGTATCCGTTCTCGGGCTGGCAGAACCATGGACTGTCGCCGCTGATCTTCCTGGAACAGGTCGAGCTGCCGCGCTACTGGACCAAGTTCGACGCCGTCACCAACGTGGTGGGCTATGTCCCGCTGGGCACGCTGATCGTGTACGCGCTCTACCCGCGCGTGACGCGGCTGGCCGCCTGGCTGCTGGCCAGCGCCGGCGGCGTGCTGCTGTCGGGCCTGATGGAAGCCGTGCAGACCTACCTGCCCAGCCGGGTGTCGTCCAACCTGGACTTCTACACCAACGCGGCCGGCTGCTGCCTGGGCGCCCTGATCGGCGTGCTGACGGTGCGCCGCCTGCTCGACCAGAGCCAGTTGTACCAGCTGCGCCGGCGCTGGTTCGCGCCCCAGGCCAGCCAGGGCCTGGTGCTGCTGGCCCTGTGGCCGCTGGCGCAGATCTACCCGCAAAGCTTTTTGTTCGGCCACGGCCAGCTGCTGCCCATCCTGTCCGAATGGCTGTCCGAGCTGCTGGACGCGGAGATCGACCTGGGCGCCTGGGTGCGTCCGGTGGCCACGCTGACGGTGGAACAGTACTGGCTGTCGGAAACCATCATCACGGCCTGCGGCATGGTGGGTGCGGCCCTCACGCTGCTGTGCCTGCTGCGCCGGCCGGCGCCGCGCGCCGCGCTGGTGGTGGCCCTGGTGGGCGCGGCCATCGTCGTCAAGGCGCTGGCCACGGCCCTGCTGTTTTCGCCCGAGAACGCCTTCGTCTGGGTCACGCCCGGCGCCGAAGGGGGCTTTTTGATCGGCGCCATCATGCTGGCCGGCCTGGCCTTTGCGCCGCACGCGGCCCAGCGCCGGCTGGCGGCCCTGACCTTGCTGCTGAGCCTGCTCATCGTCAACACCACGCCGGCCAACCCGTATTTCGTGGCCACGCTGCAGACCTGGGTCCAGGGCAAGTTCCTCAACTTCAACGGCGCGGCCCAGTTCCTGTCGCTGCTGTGGCCTTTCTTCACCGTCTGGTACCTGTGGCTGCCCGCCCATGGCCAGCAGCGGACATAACGGGCCGGCGCATGGGGCCGGGATCGCGGGTATCATAGCGGCTGTCAACCAACTCGAGACTGCCATGAGCGACACCCTCTATTACAAGCACCACGTTTTCTTTTGCGTGAACCAGCGCGACGATGGCCGCCCCTGCTGCAGCGACCACAACGCCGTGGCGGCCCAAAAGCACGCTAAGAAACGCTGCAAGGAACTGGACATCAACGGCCAGGGCCAGGTCCGCATCAACCAGGCCGGCTGCCTGGACCGCTGCGACGAAGGCCCCGTGCTGGTGGTCTATCCCGAAGGCACCTGGTACACCTACGTCGACACCAGCGACATCGATGAAATCGTCGACAGCCACCTGGTGGGCGGCAAAGTGGTGGAACGCCTGAAAATCTGAACTCCCTGATCCGTATGAACAAGAACTCTGAACAATTCACACTGCAAGGCGGCGCTGGCCAGATGGAAGGCTTGCTCGACTTTCCCAAGCAAGCCCCGCGCGGCATCGCCCTGGTGGCCCATCCGCACCCGCTGTACGGCGGCACCATGGACAACAAGGTGGCCCAGACCCTGGCCCGCACCTTCGTCGGTCTCGGTTACGTGGCGGCCCGCATCAACTTCCGCGGCGTGGGCGCCTCGGAAGGCGAACACGACCATGGCCTGGGCGAGACGGACGACATGGCCGCGCTGCTGGCCTACATGCAGCAGCGCTATCCCGGCCTGCCGGTGGCCCTGTCCGGCTTTTCCTTCGGCACCTTCGTGCAGGCCCGGCTGGCGCAGCGGCTGGCGGCGGCCGGCACCCCGGCCGAGCGCCTGGTGCTGATCGGCACGGCGGCCGGCAAATGGCAGGTGGAACAGGTGCCGGCCGACAGCATCGTCATCCACGGCGAGCTGGACGAAACCATTCCCCTGAAGGACGTGTTCGACTGGGCCCGGCCCCAGGACCTGCCCGTGATCGTCATTCCCGGCGCCGACCATTTCTTCCACCGCAAGCTGCAGCACATCAAGGGCTGGGTCAGCCAGCTGTGGCGCACACAGCAGGAACAGGACCGCGCAACGGCGGCCTGAAGCCCTATAATGGGCACTGTTTTTTCCGGGCGGCCACGCCGCCCGCCCCCAACTTTAAACACCGAATACGCATCCATGAAAAAACTTATCGCGGCACTGGCTACCAGTGTGTTGATGATGTCGGCCGCCGTCGCGCAGACGCTGCCGCCACCCACCATCGCAGCCAAGTCCTGGCTGCTGCTGGACGCCACCAGCGGCCAGATCATCGCCTCGCAAGACCCCAACGCCCGCATCGAGCCGGCCTCGCTGACCAAGATCATGACGGCCTACCTGACCTTCGCCGCCATCAAGGACAAGAAGCTGGACCTGAACCAGATGATCAACGTCTCCACCCACGCGTGGAAGGTCGATTCGAGCAGCTCGAAAATGTTCATCGACCCGGCCACCCCGGTCAAGGTCAACGACCTGCTGTATGGCTTGATGGTGCAGTCCGGCAACGACGCGGCCGTGGCCCTGGCCGAAGCCGTGGCCGGCGACGAGTCCGCCTTCGTGGTGCTGATGAACCGCGAAGCGCAGCGCATGGGCCTGACCTCGACCCACTTCGCCAATCCCCATGGCCTGCCCAGCCCGGACAACTACTCGACGGCGCAGGACTTGTCGGTGCTGGCCAAGCGCGTGATCCTGGACTACCCCGAGTTCTACAAGATCGATTCCGTCAAGAGCTTTACCTACAACAAGATCACCCAGCCCAACCGCAACCGCCTGCTGTGGCTGGACCCGACCGTGGACGGCATGAAGACGGGCCACACGGAAGCGGCCGGCTTCTGCATGATCGCCTCGGCCCACCGCCCCAACGGCGCGGCCGAACGGCGCCTGATCTCGGTAGTGCTGGGCACCAGCTCCGACAGCGCCCGCACCCAGGAAAGCCAGAAGCTGCTCAACTGGGGCTTCCAGAACTTCGACACGGTCAAGCTGTACTCCAAGGGCCAGGCCATCGCCACCCCGGAAATCTGGAAAGGTTCCAAGGGCAGCGTCAAGATCGGCTTCCAGAACGATGTGCTGGTGACCGTGCCCAAGGGCGTGGCCGGCAAGATGAAGCCGCTGCTCGAGCGCAAGGACCCGCTGGTGGCCCCGCTGGCTGAAAACAGCCGCGTCGGCTCGCTCAAGATGATGGTCGACGGCAAGCCCCTGCTGGAACTGCCCGTGGTGGCGCTGGAGCCAGTGGAGCAGGCCTCCATCTTCGGCCGCGCCTGGGATTCCATGCGCCTGTGGCTGAAATAAGCGGCACCGCGCAAGGCACGCAGCTCAAACAAAAGTCCGCTTCGGCGGACTTTTGTCATATGGGGCCGTTGCAACGGTCGAGGTCGCCTGGGGGCGAAATGTGCCACCGGGCGCATGTAGTCGTGTAACAATACTACTTGCAAAATGGAATCAACCTCCACCCATCCCAACGCCTGAGAGTCCGCCCATGACCTACCACCCGCCCGCTGGCCTGCACTGCCCTTCCATTCTCACCAGCAACGGCGGCCCCACGCTGTCGCGCATCGTGGCCGGCATGTGGCGCATGGATGCCTGGCAACTGACACCGCAGCAGCGCCTGACCCTGGTCAAGCAGTGCATGGCGCTGGGCGTGAGCAGCTTCGACCATGCCGACATCTACGGCAATTACGGCGTCGAAGCCCTGTTCGGGGAAGCGCTGGCCCTGCAGCCGTCGCTGCGGGCGCGCATGCAGCTGGTGAGCAAGTGCGGCATCAAGCTGGTGGCGCCGGCCCGGCCCGGGCACACCATCCAGCACTACGACACCAGCGCAGCCCACATCACGGCCTCGGTCGAGCAATCGTTGCGGGCGCTGGGCACGGACTACCTGGACCTGCTGCTGATCCACCGGCCCGACCCGCTGATGGATTTCGACGAGATCGCCGGCACCTTCAGCCGGCTGCGGCTGGCGGGCAAGGTGCGCCACTTCGGCGTATCCAACTTCAGCCGCCACCAGTTCGAATGCCTGAACCGGCGCGTGCCGCTGGCCACCAACCAGGTCGAATGTTCGCCGCTGCACGTGGCGCCCCTGTTCGACGAAACGTTTGACGGCATGCAGGACCTGGGCGTGCGGCCCATGGTGTGGTCGCCGCTGGCCGGCGGCCGCCTGTTCAGCGGCGGCGATGGGGCCGGCGAGCGCGTGCGCATCGTAGTGCAGCGCATCGCCGACGAGTTGCAGCAACCGTTCGCCAGCGTGGTGTTCGCGTGGCTCATGCAGCTGCCGTCGCGGCCGTTGCCGCTGACGGGCAGCGGCCGCATCGAAGCCATTGCCGACGCCGTGCGGGCCACCAGTTTCCAGCTCAGCCGCAGCCAGTGGTTCGAGATCCTGCGCGCCGCGCGCGGGCACGAAGTGGCCTGACGCCTAAGGGCGCCGGGGACATTGGGGGGGCAGTTTGAGGTACCCCCGGTTTTGCATTCAGTCGTGGTAGACGGCCGGCGGCGCGATGCCGCGCCAGCCCAGCCGCCAACCCAGGTTCAGGGCCAGCGTGGCGCTGATGTAGACGGCGAAGAACAGCACGAAGAAGGTCGTCTGCAGCCAGGCCAGCAGGCCCAAGTTGGCCAGCAGCAGCAACAGGGCGGCGACGCTCATTTTCTGCTTGGTGCTGGGGAAGCGCACGGTCGATACCATCAAGCCACCCACGCCGAACAGCAGCAGCGCCAGCCACACGGCCTGCAACGGGCCGGCCGGCGGATCGGGCCAGGCCACCACCACCGACGCCACGCACGCCGCGCCGGCCGTGATCGGGATGCCGACGAAATAGCGGGGGTCGGTGCGCCCCACGTTGACGTTGAAGCGGGCCAGCCGCAGGGCGCCGCAGGCGACGAAGAAGAAGCTGGCCATGCCGCCCAGGCGCAGCAAGGTGGGCTGGTGCGCACCGAGCTGCACGAAACCGTAGCAGTACAACAGGATGGCCGGCGCGCAGCCGAAGTTCATCACGTCGGCGATGGAATCGAGCTGCATGCCGAAATCGGAACTGGTGCCGGTGGCGCGCGCCACCATGCCGTCGAGCGCGTCGAACACGCCGGCCAGCACCAGCAGCACGGCGGCCAGGCGGTAGTCGTGAGCGTTGCCGATGAAGGCGTTGTCGACGGAAATGACGATGCTGCCGAAGCCGCAGGCGATCGACAGCAGCGTGACGAAACTGGGCAAGGCGAACTTTGCGCGCTGCAGGCGCGGGCGTTGAGAGAATGAAGTCAAATCAGGCGCATTCCGGTAAAAGAAAAAGTGGCTGGCCGCCCCGATGGCGGCGGGCTATTTTAACCTGCCCGGCCACCGCCCGGCATGCAGGCCGCGCACGCCATTGCGCATATCGGGTGCGGTGCGGCCCGAGTTGCCTTAGAATCGACCCATCAACAGGCTGATCCCCGGTAGCGGCCACGATAACGATACAGGAGCCTTCCATGCAAAGCCGTCCACGTTGGCATCTCACTCTCGCGGCACTCAGCCTGGCCGTGGCACTGGCGGCCTGCGGCGGGGGGGGCGGCGGCAGCAGTGCCAGCGTCAGCCCGCCGGCCACCAGCTCCCTGCCCGCGGAACCGGGCGCGCCCGCGTTCACCGGCAACGCCGCGCTCGACGGCTTCAACTGGATCAATTTCCGCCGCGCCCAGCTGGGGGTGTCGGTGCTGACCCGTAACAGCATGCTGGAACAGGCGGCCCAGGGCCATGCCGACTACCAGCGCATCAACAATACCGTCACCCACGTGCAGACGCCGGGCCTGCCCGGCTTTACCGGCGCCACCCTGGCCGACCGGCTGGCCAACGCCGGCTATGTGCTGGTCAAGCCGTATGCCTACGGCGAGATCATTTCCGCCACGGCCAGCACGTCCGGCGTGGCCCTGGCCGAGGAACTGGTGACGGCCATCTACCACCGCTTCGTGATGTTCGAACCGGTGTTCAAGGAAATGGGCACGGGCGCCGCCTTCGGCAGCGGCAACTACTCCTACTTCACTTGCGACATGGCAGCCAACAACGGCTATGGCAGCGGGCTCGGTGGCGGGCGGGCGGCCGGCTATCCCGTCAACGGCCAGACCCAGGTGCCCACCAACTTCCTGAGCGATAACGAGACGCCGGACCCGGTCCCCAACCAGAACGAAGTGGGCTACCCGATCAGCATGCATGCCGACATCATCTCGCACATGACGGTGCAATCGTTCACCGTGCGCCCGCGCGGCGGCGCGCCGCTGACGGTGCGCCTGCTGAGCAACGCGACCGATCCCGAAACGCCCGTCTCGGCCGCGGCCATCGTACCGCTGTCGGTGCTGCAGCACACCACCACCTACGACGTCGCGTTCAGCGGCGCCGTGGACGGCGTGCCGCTGTCGCGCAACTGGTCGTTCACGACGCGCTGACGGCCAACGCGCGCCGGCGCTGCCATCTTGAACCTTACACCTCGCACTGGCGCAGCCATGCCCCTCTCCACCGCTGCCGGATTATCGCCCACCACCGGCAATCCCGCCGTCCTGTCCGTGACCGATGGACTGGAGCGGGTGATGGGCGACCGCGCGCTGTATCAGCAGCTGCTGCAGCGTTTCCGCGACGATTACCGCCCGCTGGGGCGCCAGTTGCGGCTGGCCCTGGCCGACAACAGGTTGTCCACCCTGCAGTGCCGGGTCCACACGGTCAAGGGCGCGGCCGGCATGATAGGCGCGCCCACCGTCTGCCAGCTGGCCACGGCGCTGGAACCGGCCTGCCATCTGCCGGCGGCGGCGTGCGCGGAAACGGTGATGCTGCTGGAGGATGCCCTGCGCGCCCTGCTGGCCGCCATCGATGGCGTGCTGGGCGACCAGCCGGCACTGGCGCCGGTGCTGGAGCCGGCGGCGCCGGCCGACAACGAGCTGCTGGCGCGGCTGGCCGGCCTGCTCGATGTGGGAGATGGCGCGGCCATCGACTTGCTGGAACAGTCAGCCTCGCCGCTGGCGGCCAGGCTGGGGGTGGCGCGCTACCAGCAGGTGGCGGCCGCGGCCCACCAGTTCGACTTCGAAGCGGCGCTGGCGGCGCTGGCGGCGCTGCCGTAGCGGGCTGCCGTAGCGGCGCTGCCGAAGCGGACTGCCGTAGCTGGCTGCCGGACGGCGGCCGCACGGCTCAGCGCGTATATTCCTTTTCCTCGTCGAAGGCGTCGGCGCATTCCTTGCCGCAGAAGCGGCGCACGCTGTCGAGCGGCTTGTCGCAATACCAGCAGGCGCCCTTGGGCGGCAACAGCTGGCGCGCCCGGGCGGCCGGTGTCAGGGTGGGTGGCGGACGGTCGGCCCCGTCATCCGGCACGCTGTCTTGTTTCGGTTCCAAGGCTCCCTCCTTTCCAGGCAATACGCAGGTCTATCAGCAGATTACGTCAGCGGAAGTTGGCGGGCATGATACTGCTCAAATGGTGCCGCGCTGTGGCCTATCATAACAGTTTCGACGCCACCGCCAAGTCCGCCGGATCGGCAAAAATCGGACGAATTGCACAGTGCGCTACCTCTGCACAAAGGGGGCCGCGGCGAAAGATTCCAGCGCGAAAAAATTTTTTAATGGAAATGGCGGCCACGATAGCCCCGGCGTCATTTGCGCCCGGCCAGCACCACCTGGTTGCGGCCCGATTCCTTGGCCCGGTACATGGCCTTGTCGGCCATGCGCAGGAACAGTTCCGGGGTCTGCAGCTCGTCCGGCACCTGGACCGCCACCCCCACGCTGATGCTGACCCAGCCGAACGGCGACTGCACGTGCGGCAGGTGCAGCGCCTCCAGCGCCAACCGCACCGACTCGGCCAGCGCCAGCGCCGCCTCGGCATCGGTCTCGGCCGCCAGTACGACGAATTCCTCGCCGCCGTAGCGGGCCGCCAGGTCGCTGGCGCGGCGCGCGTGCGCCTGCAACAGCGTGGCCACCATGCGCAGGCAGCTGTCGCCCTCCTGATGGCCGTAGTGGTCGTTGTAGCTCTTGAAGTAGTCGACGTCGATCATCAGCAGCGCCAGCGGATGGCCGCAGCGGGCGGCCCGGTTCAGTTCCGTGGCCAGCATGTCGTCGAAGCGGCGCCGGTTGGCGATGCCCGTCAGCGGGTCCGTCATGGTCAGGGCCGACAGCTTGAGGTTGGCCTGCTCCAGGTCGCGCGTGCGCTCGGCCACCCGGCTCTCGAGCTGCTCGCGCGTCTCGTTGATGTTGGCCGCCATCTCGTTGAATTTTTGCGACAGCAGGGCCAGTTCGTCGCGGCCTTCGTACACCACGCGCTGGGCGTAATCGCCGGTGCGGGTGGCGCGCATGGCGGCGGCCAGCCGTTCCAGCGGCATCGAGATGCTGCGCGCCACGGCATAGGCCAGCACCAGGGCGCCAAAGAAGCAGAACAGGCCGATCAGCACGATCTCCTTGCGCACGGCCTGGGCCTCGGCCAGCAGCAGCTGGTTGGGCAGGGTGCTGACCACGAACCAGCTGGTGCCGGGCACCTGGGTGTAGGCGGCGAAATAGCCGGCCGGCGGCAAGCCTTCGGCCACCGTCTGGTGGTAGGCCAGGAAGCCGGTCTGCGCGCCGCTGCGCACGCTGGCGCCCAGCTGTTCGAGCAGGGCCGGCGCGGCCGTCACCCCGGTGGCGCGCTCGCGGCGCTGCGCCAACAGCGTGCCGTCGTGCGCGTCGACGATGAAGATCTCGCTGCCGGCGCCCAGGTTGGCATTGTCGAAGATGCTGGAAAAGCGGGCGGCCCGGATCCCGAGGAACAGGCCGCCGGCCAGCCGGTTATCGTTCTTGGAATAGATCTGGCGCACCATGGCGATGCTCTTCTGGCCGTCCCACAGTTCCAGCGTGCCCCACACCACGCGGCGCTGGCCGGCGCGCGCGGCGGCGCTGAATTCCACCACGCCGCGCCCCAGCTGGGCGAACACTTGCGGGTCGAGTACGCGGTTGTCACGGTCGAGGAAATACTTCTGGCCGAAATCCTGGAACGAGCCATAGCTGTCGAGCAGGATCTTGGTCAGGTCGGCGCGGGCCCGGCCCTTGTCCTCCGGGCTGCCGTCGGCGTAGCGGGCCAGCGCCGACTGCACCGGGTCCGACAGCGCCAACGCCTCGCTGCCCGACTCGATTTCGGCCATGCGCAGCTGGACGTTCTTGGCGATCTGCTTGACCACCTCGGTGGTAAACAAGCGGGTCTTTTGTTCGATGGCCTTGCTCGACTCGACATAGGAGATGTAACCGGACACCAGCAGCGGCGACAGCGAAATGAAGATGAAGGAAGCGAACAGCCGGTGGCGGATGGCGATCCGGCGCAGCAGCGCGGGCAGATATTGGGCAAGCAGGCGGCTCATGCGGCGTTCCCGACGGCGGCGTCAGCGCACGGCGCTGCGCGCCTCGTCGCGCAGCGAACGGTCCAGCAGGCGGGCCGCCGCGCGCGGCGCCGTCTTGCCGGCCAGGACGTCCTGCAGCAGCGGATGGAGCAGCTCGATGGTGGAGGCGGGCAGGAACACATAATAGGGCGGCACCACTTGCGGATAGGCGCTGACCTGACGGATGTAGGCCGTGATCTGGGGATCGGTGACCATGGCGCCCGGCAGCTGCTTCATGGGCGGGATATTGCGGCGCGCGTTCTGCTGGATGGCGAAGCCCTTGCCGACCAAAAAGTCGAGCAGCTGCAGCGCCGCCTCGCGCTGGCGCGTATTGCAGACGGCAAAACCGGTCTCGCTGCCGACCACGGGCACAGCCAGCTTGCCCGCGGCGTTCCAGGGCGGGATGAAGACGCCCACCTCGTCGCGCTTGCCCACCATCAGCCGGCCGGCCGCCCATGTGCCCTCGAACGCCATGGCCGCGCGCCCGGCCGCGAACAGGCGGATGCCCTCGTCGTAACCGGTGTCCAGGTAGTCCGGCTGCACGTAGCCGCGCGCGGCCAGCAGCTTGATGCGGGCGAAGATGTCGGCCGCCTGCGCCGTATCAAGGTCCAGGGTGCCGGCCGCCAGCGCCTGGCGCCAGTCCGGGCGGCCGGCCGCCACCAGGTTGGCGAAGCCGTGGCTGAAGGGGCCGTTGCCCAGCATGTTGGGAAAGCCGCCGTCCAGCACCAGCGGCGTGTAGCCGGCCTTTTTCAGCTGGGCGCACACGGCCAGGAATTCGTCGAAATTCTGCGGCAGGGCCTTGATGCCGGCCTGGCGGAACATGGTCTTGTTGTAGTAGATGAGGGTGGCGGCCACGCCGCCGGCCACGCCGAAATGCTTGCCGCTGGCACTGGTCCAGTCGGGCTTGAGCAAGTCCAGCATATTGTTCCAGGCCGCCGTGCGGCCCACCTCGGCCAGGATGCCCTGCTCGGCCAGGCTGGCCGCGTAGGCATTCGGGTTGACGGAGACCAGGTCGGGCAACTGGTTGGCCGCCACCTTGGGCTTGAGGTTTTCCTCGACCGAATTGCCGATCATGAACTGCACGTCGACCCGGATGTCGGGATGTTCGCGGCTGAAGGCGGCCGCCACGTCGTGCATTTCCTTGGGCCAGTCGGGGGCCCACACCAGGGCCGTGATGGTGGTGGCCGGCGCACGCTCGGCCGGTGGCGCGGCCGGCGCCACCCGTTTGTCGTCGCCGCAGCCGGCCAGGGCCAGCAGCAGCGGAGCGAGCACGAGCAGCGGGGCGAGCAGCCCCGTCCAGCGCGATGGTGTCGATCGTTCCCTCATCCCGGCAACCCCAGTCCTGCAAACTGCCGGCAACGGCCAACCCGTCCGGCGCGGCAATGTCATTTCGATCAGGTTATATTAATTTCCACCCAGACACACCCCATGCTGTTGAGGTTACTACAAAGCCGGAAGTGTGCGAGTTGCCATGCTATCAAAAAATGCCAAGAAACAACGTATTGCAAAATTGAAATTTCAAGAAGACACAAGTTGCCGGGCGGCGGACGCTGGGTGACGGGGTTTATGCGGGCGCAAACCGGGCAATCGTCGCACTTGCTACCTTACGAGACATGCCCAAGTACGCAGTTCCACAAGTGGAGTTGCCACCGTTGAACTGCAGCGGAAGCAACCTCATTCCACTACCTGCGCGTGCCCCTTCGCTAAAATTGCCGAGGTTTCATGAACATCTGGTATCGCATCTGGGTCTATTTGCTGCCCGTTCCCATGTGGCTCGCTGAATATTTCATGCGAACGATCATGCACAACCCCGAGGTCAACGACTTTTTCCCGTCCAGCCTGGCGGCGACATCACTTGGCCTGGTCATACCGGTACTCGCGCCCAAGGCGGTTCCCCAGAAATCCGGACTCACCATTCCGGCAGACATGCTGCTCGTAAATAGAAAGGATGAAACGGTACGGCAAATAGGCATGATGACCCTGTTTGCCGGCACGCTGCTTTGGCCTGCCACCGTGTTCTTGAGCATAGGAGGCAAGTGGCCCCAAGGTTGGATAGGAGGGCAAATCGATCAGAAGTTTTGGATCGGCGTTATACTGTATCTCATAGCTTTCGGGCTGAACGAGCGTAAGGAGCGAGTGTGATGGATCTGCAAACGCTAATGATTGTGGCTGCGCTTGCGCCGCTGATGGTTCTCATGCGCATACTGATCAGGCGCATTTTCAAGGCATCAGATGCCATCGACATCTATACTCTTTCAGATGCAAAAGGTCATAAGATTGAAGTTGTGCTGAAAAAGCAGGCGTCCGCTGAAGAGCGTGCATACATCATCAACGAAAAAGTACGTGAGCTGACCCGACAGCAAACTGCTTAGGCACCATAGCCCGGCGGCATGATGCCGCTCGCAACACTATTTGCCAATACAGAAGCGGCTGAAGATCACGCCCAGCAAATCGTCCGACGAAAACGCGCCCGTGATGCTCGACAGCTGCGTCTGGGCCAGCCGCAATTCCTCCGCAAACAGGTCCAGCGACTGGTCGTTCTGGGCCGCGTGTTCGCCGGCGCGTGCCAGGTGGGCGCCAGCATTCTTCAAAGCGATCAAATGCCGCTCGCGCGCCAGGTAAAGCGACTCGCCCGTCTGCTGCCAGCCGGCGATGCGCAGCAACTCGGCCCGCAGCAGCTCGATGCCCAAATGTTCGTGGGCCGACAGGTAGACGTGGGTGGCGTCGTCGCGCGCATCGATGCCCGGCTTGTGGCCCGACAGGTCGATCTTGTTCCACACCCGCAGCACCGGCACCCCGGCCGGGAAGGCGGCCACGATGGCCTCGTCCGCGCGCGAGGGGCCGTGGTCCGCGTCCAGCAAATGCAGGATCACGTCGGCCTTGCCCACTTCCGCCCAGGTACGCTCGATGCCGATGCGCTCCACCAGGTCCACCGCCTCGTCCGTGCTGCGGATGCCGGCCGTGTCGATGATGTTGAGGGGGATGCCTTCGATCTGGATGGTTTCGCTCACCTTGTCGCGAGTGGTGCCGGCGATCGGCGTGACGATGGCCACGTCCGAACCGGCCAGCGCATTGAGCAGCGACGACTTGCCCACGTTGGGCTGGCCCACCAGCACCACGTTCAGTCCTTCGCGCAGCAGCGCCCCTTGCGCCGCCTGGCGGAACACCAGGTCCAGCGCATCGACGATGCCGGCCAGCTGGCCGCGCGCGTCCGACTTTTCCAGGAAATCGATTTCTTCCTCGGGAAAATCGAGGGTAGCCTCTACCAGCATGCGCAAGCCCGTCACCCGGTCCACCAGCGCGTTGACGGTCTTGGAGAAAGTGCCCGACAGCGACTGCGAAGCCGACTTGGCGGCGGCCTCGGTGGACGCGTCGATCAGGTCGGCCACGGCTTCGGCCTGGGCCAGGTCCAGCTTGTCATTGAGGTAGGCGCGGCGCGTGAATTCGCCGGGTTCGGCCAGCCGCAAGCCCAGCTCCGCGCCCGCCCCCAGCACGCGCGCCAGCAGCAGCTGCAGCACGATGGGGCCGCCGTGGCCCTGCAGTTCCAGCACGTCTTCCCCGGTGTAGGAATGGGGCCCCTTGAACCAGATGGCGATACCCTGGTCGATGATGGTGCCGTCGGCCTGCCTGAACGGAATGTAGGTCGCATGGCGCGGCTGCAGCGCCGTGGCGCCGAACAGGGCAGCGATCAGCGGCTGCAAGTTCTTGCCGGAAGCGCGCACGACGCCGATGCCACCGCGGCCCGGAGCGGTGGCGATGGCGGCGATGGGGGAAGAGTCGAGGTTCATGGCGGGAAATTGTAAGGCGTATGAGAGCGGCGCAAGCGCCAACAAAAAAATGGGGACGTACCCCATTTCTAATAATGGGGAAAAAGGGGGACGTTGAAAATGGGGACGTACCCCTTTTTCTTTACCCCTTCAAAAAATGGGGACGTACCCCATTTCTAAAAAAACGGGGACGTAACACGGTTTTGCTGTGTTACGTCCCCTGTTTTACTTCCTGCGGCCGCCGCCGGTTAATTGGCGGCGGCGGGCGCGAACTTCTTGGAGATCACGTACTGCTGACCGATCGACAGCACGTTGTTCACCACCCAGTACAGCACCAGGCCGGACGGGAAGAAGAAGAACATGACCGAGAACGCCAGCGGCATGAACAGCATCATCTTGGCCTGCATCGGATCGGCAGGCGCCGGATTGAGCTTGGTGGTGATGTACATCGAGATCGCGTACAGCACGGGCAGGATGTAGAACGGGTCCGGCGCGGCCAGGTTGTGGATCCAGCCGATCCACGGCGCGCCGCGGATTTCCACCGACGCCTGCAGCACCCAGTACAGGGCGATAAACACGGGCATCTGCACCAGGATAGGCAGGCAGCCGCCCAGCGGGTTGATCTTCTCGGCCTTGTACAGTTCCATGGTGGCCTGGTTCATCTTGGCCGGGTCGTTCTTGTAGCGCTCGCGGATGGCCTGCATCTTCGGCGTGACCAGCTTGACCTTGGCCATGCTGCGATAACCGGCCGCCGACAGCGGGAAGAACGCCAGCTTGATCAGGATGGTGAACACGATGATGGTCCAGCCCCAGTTACCGAGCACCTTGTGCAGCTGTTCCATGACCCAGAAAATAGGCTTGGCGATGATGGTCAGCCAGCCATAGTCCTTGACCAGTTCCAGGCCAGGTGCCACTTTATCGAGCAGCTTCGATTCCTGCGGACCGGAATAGAGCTTGGCGTCGTTCGACACGGTGGCGCCAGGCGCCAGCGTGCCCAGCGGCTGCACGGTGCCGATGGCGTACAGGTTGGTGTCGACCTTCTTGGTGAAGATGTCGCGCGTCAGCTTGTCCTGCGGGACGAAGGCCGAGACGAAGAAGTGCTGCGAGATGGCGACCCAGCCGTTGTCGGCCTTGGTCGGGTGATCCTGCACCATCGGCTTGCCGGTCTTGACCGCTTCCTGGGCTTCCTTCTCCAGCGACTCGAACTTCAGCTTCTTGTACTTGTCGGCGTCCGTGTACAGGGTGGGGCCGGTGTAGCTGCTGTTGAAGTAGGAATCGCCGGCCGGCTTGTTGCCGTCGTGGACCAGCTGCAGATACAGCTCGGGCTTGACGGGCGCCGCGCCGGTGTTGGTGACGTCGTGACGCACGTCGATCACGTAGTCGCCGCGCTTGAAGGTGAAGGTCTTGGTCAGCTTGACGCCGCCCTGCTCCGCTTCCAGCACCAGTTGCACCTGGTTGGCGTCGTTCAGCATGCGCGCGCCGGGGCGGGCCACGAAACCGGTGGTGTGGTTGGGCAGGCCGGCCGCGCCGATCAGGCCCGTTTCGGCCAGATAGGTGTGGGTGGCGTCGGCGTCGAACAGCACCTGGTTCTTGGTCGGATCGATGCCGTCCTTGAACTGCAGCAGTTCCAGGCGTTTGATGGTACCGCCCAGGGTGTCGATGTCGGCGCGGATCACGTCCGTCGTGACGGTGATGCGCTCACTCTTGAACGGCGCGGGTGCGCCCGGCTCGCCCGGCGTGGCGGCAGCGGCGGCCGAAGCGGCGGCGCTGGCCACGGCCGGCAGGTCGGATTTCTTCGCGTCCGTGGCCTTGGCCACCTGGGCCGGCGCGGGAGCGAACATGGATGGTTTGCCTGTCGAGACCATCCAGTTGTTCCAGAGAACTACCAGCGACACGGCAAACACGATCCACAGGATGGTACGTTTATTGATATCCATTAGGGTATTTATCAGGAGTGGTTGCAACCGCAAGCGGTCGTTGAAGAATTGGCCGGTCCGTCGCCCTTGGGCGGGACCGGATCGGCGCCGCCCGCATGCCACGGGTGGCAGCGGCACAGGCGCTTGACGGTAAGCAGGCTGCCGCGCGCGGCGCCATGCACCTGCAGCGCCTCCAGCGCGTAGTTCGAACAGCTGGGATAAAAACGGCAGCGCGGCCCCAGCATGGGGCTGATGGTCAGCTGATAGGCCCGGACCAGCCAGCGCAGCAAGGTGCTCATGGCGCTTTTGGCTCCATGGCCGGCGCCAGCTTCGGCTCCGCGCCGGACGGCACGTCCGGCTGCAAGGCCGGTTGCACGTCCGATGGCAGATCCAACTGCGCCTGCGGCACCGGCGCGGCCGGCGCAGCGTGCGCCAGCCTGGCCTGCGCGGCGAACAGGCGCGCCAATTCCACCCGCAAGGCCGCTTTCAGCTTTGCAGTGGTGGCGGGACCGTCCTTGCTGTTGACCGGCTTGGCCAGGCGCACGACACAGTCGATGGCCGGCAGGCCGGTCTGGCGGAACAGTTCGCGCGTGACGCGCTTGATCGTGTTGCGCGTGACGGCGCGCGGGGCGAAACGCTTGGCCACAACGACGCCCAGCCGCGCATGCGGCAGTTGGTTCAGGCGGGTGTACAGCACGAAGTGCGCCGTTTTTTGCGAGGGGCGCAAACGAAAAACGGATGAAAATTCATCCGTTTTAACGATACGCCGAACGCGCGCGAAGTCGTGGGAACCTTCGCCTGTCGAGCCGCTTGAAATACAGCTTTCCACGCGATCAGCTAACAAGCTTTGGCTTATACAGCCAGACGCTTGCGGCCTTTTGCGCGGCGTGCGTTGAGCACATCACGGCCACCACGGGTAGCCATACGAGCGCGGAAGCCGTGCGTACGCTTGCGGCGAACGACGGAAGGTTGGTAAGTACGTTTCATGTTGGTCTCGCTAAAAAGCAAAAAAAATGCAAAATCGGGTCTGACGTCCCGTCAGTTTTTGGTGCCAATGACATTTCGCGCACCTATGCCAACTGCCACGGCACAAGCTGGGTCCATCTCATCGCCCGCTGATATCCACGCTTACTCCATATTGTCGTTCAAGTGAATAAACACGGAATACGGGCGGGGAACCCTGAATTATCAGCATTTCGATCCCGCGTGTCAACACTTCTCTGGCCCCGGCGGACGCCGGCCGCCGCGCCGCAGCAAGAAAATAAGCGTCGTGCCTGTGGATAACTTTGGCCGGCGAGAGTAGAATAGCGCGTTACGTGTGGCGAGCCCCAACGTATGCGGCCCGTTGCGGGACGCGGCGCCGGGGCAGTATCGATACGCCCTCCCACACCTTTTCACAGTAGACGATTCATGGAAAATTTCTGGCAGACCTGTTCCGCGCAGTTGGAACTGGAGCTGACGCCGCAACAATTCAGCGCGTGGATAAAACCGCTTATCCCCCTCGATTACGAGGCGGGCAAGCTGCGCGTGGCCGCGCCCAATCGCTTCAAGCTCGATTGGGTCAAGACCCAGTTCGCCAGCCGCATCACGGCGCTGGCCTGCCAGTACTGGGAAGCGCCGACGGAAGTGCAGTTCGTGCTCGATCCGCGCCTGTCCGCGCCCAAGAAGGCGGCCACCGTGGCGCCGGTGCCGGACGCCAACGGCGGCGTCCCCAGCGGCAACGCCCGCATGGCCGACCCGGTGCCCAGCGTGCCCGAGCTGCCGGCCAGCGCCGCGCCGCGCCGCGAGCAAAGCCGCATCAACACCGACCTGACCTTCGACAGCTTCGTGACCGGTAAGGCCAACCAGCTGGCGCGTGCCGCCGCGATACAGGTGGCCAACAATCCGGGCGTGTCGTACAACCCGCTGTTCTTCTACGGCGGCGTGGGCCTCGGCAAGACCCACCTGATCCACGCCATCGGCAACCAGGTGATGGCCGACCAGCCGGGCGCCAAGATCCGCTACATCCACGCCGAGCAGTACGTGCGCGACGTGGTGACGGCTTACCAGCGCAAGGGCTTCGACGACTTCAAGCATTACTACCACTCGCTCGACATGCTGCTGATCGACGATATCCAGTTCTTCGGCGGGAAGAGCCGCACGCAGGAAGAGTTCTTCTACGCGTTCGAGGCCCTGATCGCGGCGAAAAAACAGATCATCATCACCAGCGACACCTATCCAAAAGAGATCACAGGCATGGACGACCGCCTGATCTCGCGCTTCGACTCCGGCCTGACGGTGGCCATCGAACCGCCGGAACTGGAAATGCGGGTCGCCATCCTGCTGAAAAAAGCCAAGCAGGAAGGCGTGACCTTCTCGGACGACGTGGCCTTCTTCGTGGCCAAGCACCTGCGCTCGAACGTGCGCGAACTGGAAGGCGCGCTGCGCAAGATCCTGGCGTACTCACGCTTCCACGGCAAGGACATCACGATCGACATCGTCAAGGAAGCGCTGAAGGATTTGCTGTCGGTGCAGAACCGCCAGATCTCGGTGGAGAACATCCAGAAGACGGTGGCCGACTTCTTCAACATCAAGGTGGCGGACATGTACTCCAAGCGCCGGCCGGCCAACATCGCGCGGCCGCGCCAGATCGCCATGTACCTGGCCAAGGAACTGACGCAAAAGAGCCTGCCCGAGATCGGCGAGCTGTTCGGCGGACGCGACCACACCACCGTGCTGCATGCGGTACGCAAGATCGCGCTGGACCGCACCAAGAACCCGGAATGCAACCACGAACTGCATGTTTTAGAGCAGACGCTGAAGGGCTAATCAGGTCCAACGGCAGGGGCTGGCCTGGATGCCGGTTTGCCTTTATGATTTGGCAAATCGCCCGGGCGGCCTGACAGGAAGTCCACCAGGCATCCGTTGTTAAAAGAGTATCGTTAAAACTTACTATTGAGGATAAATATGCAATTGGTCAAAACCACCCGAGATACCCTTCTCCGGCCACTGCAGATCGTGAGCGGTATTGTCGAGCGTCGGCACACTATGCCGATTCTGGCCAATATCCTCATCCGCAAAGAAGGCGAAAGCGTATCGTTCCTGTCGACCGACACTGAAGTGCAGATCACGACCCACGCCGACATCGGCTCCGGCGCCGACGTGACCGGCACCACCGTGGCGGCCCGCAAGCTGCTCGACATCCTGCGCGCCCTGCCCGAAGCGGGCGACGTGACCATGACGCTGGTAAACAAGCGCCTGACGGTGCAGACCGGCAAGTCGCGCTTCGCGCTGCAGACCCTGGCCGCCGAGGAATTCCCCACCGTGCAGCAGGCCGAGAGCTACAACGCCACCGTCACCCTGCCGCAAAAGACGCTCAAGCACCTGTTCAACATGGTGCACTTCTCCATGGCCCAGCAGGACATCCGCTACTACCTGAACGGCCTGCTGCTGGTTTTGGACGGCAACAACGTGATCGCAGTGGCCACCGACGGCCACCGCCTGGCGTTCTGCCAGGTGGAGACGGAGCAGCGCTTCGAGCGCCAGGAAGTGATCATCCCGCGCAAGACCATCATCGAACTGCAGCGCCTGCTGGAAGAGAACGACGAGCCGGTGCAGCTCGACATCGCCGCCAACCAGGTCAAGCTGACCTTCGCCGACATCGAGCTGATCTCCAAGCTGGTGGAAGGCAAGTTCCCCGACTACACGCGCGTGATCCCCAAGGGCTACCACAACGAATTCACCATCGGCCGCGACGAGCTGCTGCGCTCCCTGCAGCGCGCCGCCATCATGACCAGCGATAAGTTCAAGGGCGTGCGCTGCATCATCACCCCCGGCAGCATGAAGATCAGCTCCACCAACGCCGACCAGGAAGAGGCGGTGGAAGAACTGGAAATCGACTACGGCGGCGACAGCGTGGACATCGGCTTCAACGTCACCTATCTGCTCGACGTGCTCAACAACCTGAAGTGCGACTACGTCAACATCGCGCTGGGCGACTCCAACTCGTCGGCCCTGATCTCGATCCCGGACAATGCCGACTTCAAGTACGTCGTCATGCCAATGCGGATTTGATGGTCCGCCCGCGCCGCTCCCGCCAGTGCGGGCGCGGCGCCGTCATTTTAGAAATTCCCAGTAATTCGTTATTTGAGAAAGCAGTCCATGTCCGATAGCACCCAAGAGAACGCAGTCCCGGTCAAAGTCGAAGAATACGGCGCCGCATCGATCCAGATCCTGGAAGGTCTGGAAGCGGTGCGCAAGCGGCCCGGCATGTACATCGGCGACACCTCGGACGGCACCGGCCTGCACCACCTGGTGTTCGAAGTGCTGGACAACTCGATCGACGAATCGCTGGCCGGCCACTGCACGGAAATCCACGTCACCATCCACTCGGACAACTCGATCTCCATCACCGACAACGGCCGCGGCGTGCCGACAGGCCTGAAGATGGACGACAAGCACGACCCGAAACGCAGCGCGGCCGAAATCGTCATGACCGAACTGCACGCCGGCGGCAAGTTCGACCAGAACTCGTACAAAGTGTCGGGCGGCCTGCACGGCGTGGGCGTATCGTGCGTGAACGCGCTGTCCAAGCTGCTCAAGCTCACCATCCGCCGCGACGGCAAGGTGCACTACATGGAGTTCGTCCGTGGCGTGCCGCAGAACCGCGAGATCGACGAGAAGGACGGCTTTGCCGTCTCGCCCATCAAGGTGATCGGCGAGACCGACAAGCGCGGCACCGACGTGCACTTCTGGGCCGACGAGGAAATCTTCACCCACGTCGAATTCCACTACGAGATTTTGGCCAAGCGTATCCGCGAACTGTCGTTCCTCAATAACGGCGTGAACATCAAGCTGACCGACCAGCGCACCGGCAAGGAAGAGATCTTCGCGTTCGAAGGCGGCACCCGCGGCTTTGTGGAATACATCAACAAGGCCAAGACCGTGCTGCACCCGACCGTGTTCCAGGCCACGGGCGAGCGCCTGTCGGACCAGGGCACCAACATCACGGTGGACGTCTCCATGCAGTGGAACGACGCCTACAACGAACAGGTGCTGTGCTTCACCAACAACATCCCGCAGCGCGACGGCGGCACCCACCTGACGGGCCTGCGCGCCGCCATGACGCGCGTGATCAACAAGTACATCGACGAGCAGGAATTCGCCAAGAAGGCCAAGGTCGAAATCTCCGGCGACGACATGCGCGAAGGCCTGACCTGCGTGCTGTCGGTCAAGGTGCCGGAGCCGAAGTTCTCGTCGCAGACCAAGGACAAGCTGGTGTCGTCCGAAGTGCGCGGCCCGGTCGAAGAGATCGTGGCCAAGACGCTGGCCGACTACCTGATGGAAAAGCCGAACGACGCCAAGATCATCTGCGGCAAGATCGTGGAAGCGGCGCGCGCGCGCGAAGCGGCCCGCAAGGCCCGCGACCTGACCCGCCGCAAGGGCGTGATGGACGGCCTGGGCCTGTCGGCCAAGCTGGCCGACTGCCAGGAAAAAGACCCGGCCCTGTGCGAACTGTACGTGGTCGAGGGTGACTCCGCAGGCGGCTCGGCCAAGCAAGGGCGCGACCGCAAGTTCCAGGCCATCCTGCCGCTGCGCGGCAAGGTGCTGAACGTGGAAAAGGCCCGCTTCGAAAAGATGCTGTCGTCCGAGCAGATCACCACCCTGATCGCCACGCTGGGCACCTCGATCGGACCGGACGAATTCAACATCGAAAAGCTGCGCTACCACCGCATCATCATCATGACCGATGCGGACGTCGACGGCGCCCACATCCGCACCCTGCTGCTGACACTGTTCTACCGCCAGATGCCGGAACTGGTGGAACGGGGCCACATCTACATCGCCCAGCCGCCGCTGTACAAGGTCAAGGCCGGCCGCGACGAGCGCTATTTGAAGGACGACGCGGAAGAAGCGACCTACATGATGAACGTGGCGCTCAACACGGCCGTGCTGGTGCCGCGCGAAGGCGCCGACCCGATCGTGGGCGAAGCGCTGGCCGAACTGGTACGCCAGTTCAACCTGGCCAACGTCATCATGAACCGCCTGACGCGCGTGATCGACCGCGCCGCGCTGACCGCCATCATGACGGGCGTGGTGCTGAACCTGGACACGCTGGAACAGGCCGAAGCGTCGGCCCGCGCGCTGGCCGACAACGTGGGCGAGACCAGCGTGAAGGTGACCGTGCGCTCGGACGAGCTGTCGGAGAAGCACATGCTGTGGATCGAGCGTATGCATCACGGTAATATCAAAGTGAGCTCCATCGACGCCGACTTCGTGCAGGGCGCCGACTACCAGGTGCTGGCCAACGCGGCCGCCACGTTCACGGGCCTGATCGGCGAAGGCGCCGTGGTCAGCCGCGGCGAAGGCGAGCGCACCAAGGAATCGGCCGTGGTGGACTTCCACCACGCGATGCAGTGGCTGCGCGACGAGGCGGAGCGCGTGGTGTCCAAGCAGCGCTACAAGGGTCTGGGCGAGATGAATCCGGATCAGCTGTGGGAAACCACGATGGACCCGACCGTGCGGCGCTTGCTGAAGGTGCAGATTGAGGATGCGATTGCGGCGGATCAGATCTTCACTACCTTGATGGGGGATGATGTGGAGCCGCGTAGGGCGTTTATTGAGAATAATGCGCTGCGGGCGGGGAATATTGACGTTTAATCGATAGTGTAGCGGGAACCATAACCTGAGATTTTGGGAAGTATCTATTGAGATTCTTATTGGATGATACGTCTCGATAGTTCGGCATGCAAAACGGCCACCTCATCGAGGTGGCCGTCTGTTTTTGTCGGCTAGCAGAGCTGGCCATGCACAACGGAATAAGTACATTTGACGTAGAAGCAACAACCTGTTCATCCACTTACATGTTTAGACTGAAGATGTACCCCGCCAAGAACGGCGATGCATTCCTTGTTGACGCCGGAGGAACGTACCTCCTCATTGATGCTGGCTTCGCGAGTACCTACCAAGACTTCATTGCGGCGGACTTGGCGCAGCTTGCAAAGGAGGGAGGTCGACTCAACTTGGCCGTCTGCACACACATCGACGCCGACCACGTCGGCGGCCTTCTTGAGTTCTTCTCCGGCAACGGCACTCCTGCCAAACGAGGCATTGAGGTCGACGCTGTTTGGCACAACAGCCTGCGGTCGTTACCTGCCCCGCCCCTAGAGCCTGAGGGCTTTCAAGACCGCATGGTTCTTGAAGCGATTCGGCGGCGTGGATTTCCGAGAGCGCCGACATCCTCGCCAAATCCTATAAGCGCTCAACAAGGAAGTTCGCTCGCCAAGCTCCTTCGACAGCATGGCTACAATTGGAACTCGGGGCACGGCTCGAGCTGCATCAGTGAAGGTGACGAAATTACATTGCCAGGTGATGTGACCGTCCACGTCCTCGGGCCTACGACCGCACGTCTCGAAGAACTGCGCAAGCTGTGGCTGAGAGAGGTCCGAAAACTTGGCTACAAGGGTTCATCTCAGCCCAGTGACCTCATTGACGACGCCTATGAGATGTGGTGCGCCAGGATGCCAGCCCCTTCCATTCCTCGGGCCACGCCCATAGCAGCCAACGGAAGTTTGCGACTCGTAGAAGTCTACGCGCCAGACACCTCCGTTTCGAACGGCAGCTCCATCGCATTCATCATCTCCACGGGAAACAAGCGAGTTCTCTTCCTTGGCGATGCCTGGGCTGAAGATGTCGCAGCAAGGCTGCGGTCGCTTCACACGCCGACTACGCCCATCATTTTTGATGCTATCAAGGTTTCGCACCACGGGAGCTTGCACAACACTAGCGTAGACCTTCTGTCGCTTGCAGATTCGCCCTGCTTTCTCATCTCATCCGATGGGACCCGCCATGGCCATCCGGACTTCGAAGTGCTAGCCGAAATCGTGGACCGGCCGGCGCCATTCAAGAGGCACCTATTTTTCAACTACGAAACCGCTGCGTCCAAGCGGCTTGAATCACACACATCAAAGTCCGGCGCCGCCTTCAGCGTCCATATGGCAAAGGACGATTGGATTCAACTATGGGATAGCAACTATGACTGAAGACGAAATCAAGCAGGCGACGTGCCAAGTCATTGGCAAAGACGAGTCCGGGACTGGATGGCTTATCAAGACGGACCTCGTTCTCACGGCATATCACTGCGTCGAAACCGCAGTACGTGCTGGCGAACCCATCATTGTTCGGTTTGGGGTTGGCTCATCCACATTTGAACATACGGTGGTCGTTGGTCCGCATGATGAAGACCTTGATGTTTGCCTGCTGCAGCTATCTACCTCGCTCAGCGTCGAACCCATACCCATTGACGCCAATGGCCTGCGTCCCGGCGAAAAGTGGTTTGCATTTGGCTACCCGACAGTGAAGTTACAGCTAGGTCATGTCGTCAAAGGCGAGATTCAGCAAGTGTTGCCCGAACGAGTGCATGGTGTAGACCTGGACCTGTCTGTAGAGCCAGGAACGCATCTGTCGGCCTACCAGGGGCTTTCCGGCTCTGCGTTCATGGTCGGTGCGGTCTGCAAAGGCCTACTTCGACTCAACATAGACAGTGCCCTTGGGGCCTTAAGTCTTTCGAGGCTGAAGCCCTTCCTAGGGGCGAACGGCCTGCTACCTGACGAGCAGACTGAAAACGAAGACTCCGGACCAATCGGAGCGCGGCCAGCGTTTGACGCACTCTTCGAGTCTGCCATCGTCAACAAGCGCGGTGGATACATCTTTGTGGATGGCTCGCACGGCGTCGGCAAGTCTACGTTTTGCCAACAATTCAAGCCAGAGTCACCAAAGCTGGATAGGCTCGGGGTGTACCAGTTTACGGAGCGTGCCAGAGGCTCAACGCCAGCGCACCAAGCTCAACCAGAGGTTTTCTTCGACTGGGCAAACTCCCTGCTCTCCATAAGGGCAACGGGCAAGCCAGCCAGATTGATGGAGCTTTCGTACAGTCAGCTCATTGGGAAAACCGACGAGGTACTCCAATCTTTGGCGAGGCGCTGTGCGAAGGCGGGAAAGGTGGGCGTGCTCTTCATCGACGGTATAAATGAGGCTGCCGCTGCAGGCGAAGAAACCCTAAAACGATTCGTCAATCTGCTGCCGCAAAAGGTGCCTGACGGCTTGGTGGTGGTCATCACCGGCGTCGGACTGGATTCAATTGCTAACAGCCTCGGGACAATCCTTCAGGGTGCGGAACGTTTGACGCTCCCCACCCTTGACCGCGACATCCAATACGGAGTTTGTGTCAAATTTCTCGACAGGGACAAGGCCACGACGGAAATCGTAGCGACCCTTTGCGACCGAGCAATGGGACACCCGCTCTACCTTAGATACCTCGCCGACCTGGTTAACAGCGGCGCCACCGAGGTTGATATTGCCGAGTTGCCCGTGTTCAGCGGCTCCATTCAGGACTACTACGAGACCATATGGGCCAAGCTTGTGCCCAACGCCGACGTCGTCAACTTGCTTGGCATCATTGCTCGCCTGCGCTGGGGTATCCCGGCTATCAATTTGGCAAGCTTTCTGACCCCTGCCGAATCGAGCGTATTCCCCTCAACGCTCCTCCGGGTACGGCATCTGCTTGGCAACCCCGAAAACACTGCTATTTATCATCCGTCATTCTCCGAGTTCGTCGTCCACAAGACATCACCCATCGGCGAATGGGTGCACGCGCGTTTGGCAGGCTTTTGCAGCGCGACGGAGAGCGGCGATTATGGAGTTCTGAACAAGGTCTACCACGGGCTGAGGGGCGGTCGAGAGCCTCTGCTGGTGGCCATTCAAGGCTGTCAGCAGGCATGGATTGACGACTCTGTGCTGCTCGGCGCAGAGCCAGACGTCCTGCTTATGGATATTGATGAGACCCTCGCTGCGGCTACCAGTGTCGGGACAGCAACTGACATCGTTCGCTTGCTGCTTCTTTCCCAGCGTCTAACCTTTCGGTACAACACCCTGTTCGTACAGTCAGCTGAGCTCGTGGCTCTGGCACTCATCTCACTCGGGAAAACTAAGAGCGCGCTTCGACACGTCATCCGAAACGGTCGCCTTGTCGTCTCGGCGGATGAAGCTTTCGCCGTGGCAAACGCCTTGACGCAGCAGGGTAGTCCTGAGCAGGCTCTAGTAGTTTTAGAGCTTGTTCAGCGTGAAATAAATGCAGTCTTTGAAAAACTACGCTCCGAGAACGGTGTCAGCACTCGAGAGCTGCTCGGTGCAGTGGACCGTCGGTTGCATGCTTTTTCGCTTGCACAAGTCGCAGGTGACGACCCACCGTTCACCAGATTCCTTCGCGCCATCAACGAAGGCATCCTGCGCCACCCCGATAGCAATTTCTCGCCAGATGAGGGGGACGAAGTGCTTCGGCAGTTGACAGGCGAGCTGACGGGCGCGCGGCTTTGCCTCAAAGGCGACTATCAACCTTTTCTGGAGCTAGGCGTGCCGGGCGAGGTGGACTTGCGCAATCAACTGCTTAGCTTTCTGCAGACCCTGGCGCATGCCGGACTACACTCGGTGCACTACGGAGTCGCGCTTAAGCGCGAGATGGTTGACCTCGTGCTCTCGGACGTCGCGAGAGCTATCGGCGCACCTTTGCGGGCCGAGGACCGACGGTTTGTATTCACAAACGCCTTGATTGAAGCGGGTGCGGCTCCCAGCCTCGTTGAGACGTACTCTGTAGGCGTAGATATGGGCGACGGGACGCTTGCCTTCTACGAGAAGAATCGAGCGGCCCCTGACGAAGCCATCTTTGAGGATGCGATTCTGCGCCTTCGAGCATCCTCGTTCCTTGAGAATGAATATGCCGAGCCTTCCGTTAGATTGCCAACCACCGAGGATTGGGAGGGGGCGCTCGAGGTCATCGCACGAGCCGTTGCATGGTGCGACGGCAAGGGCCGGAGAGCCATGGCGGCAAAAGACCAAGCTGGCCTGGACGCCGTTTGGTCGTTTGTAGCCGATACCCTTCTTCCTTGCTTCGCGTTCAAGCTCGAATCGCGTATCCAATGGGATTCAAGCTATTTCATTCCGGAAACCGTTGTTCCGCCTCTATACCGGCGCGTCGCAAAGCTTGTGCTTGACTGTTTCCCGGCGAAAGCAGCGGTCTTGCTTGACGCTATTGAGCGGGGGTTCGACGTACAGCTTGGCCTCTACAACGAAGGGTTTCGGCAGGCGCTCCAACAGGTGCTGCGCCTCTTCATCGAGCGCGGTCCCGAAGGGCCATACACAGACAAGGTCTTCTCGCTCCTATTGCTCTGGAGGGACTACGTCGCAGAGAACGTGGAGAACAGGTTTGAGCTCGTACCAGAGCTTCTGCAAATTGTCCCGCTGCTGACTAGGCTCAAGGCGCCCGAGGAGGCGCTTAGAACCTATAAATCGGTGCTGTCATTCTCGATGGGGCCGAGCTGGTACAAGGAAGACCAGCTTTCCATGATGACCGGCATCTTGGAGACGCTACCCGCCGCGTCGCCCGTTCAGGATTCGTCACTCGCCGAAATCGCCGGCCTTTTGGAGCGTGCCACGGGGGAGATAACGTTTCAACGATTTGTCCGTGCCGACAAAGGCAATTTCATCGGACAGCTCTGCCGTCGGTCGCTTTTCGCGGATGCAGTCAGATACTTCCAACATCAGAGCTGTGGAACTACCGACGAGTTGTTTGCGCAGGCGACGAGTGGCAACCTCGACCGCGTCTCGCCCCTTGTTGGTATGCGGTTCCCGGGGGCAGCGCTGGAGGAGCAGACCGCCCTGCTCGCGCTGTTGCGCCACACCCGTGAACAGGCGAGCTGGCAGTTGCGTTGGGCACTCCTTGAGGTCTACCAACACGGCGACGAGCGGCACTTGACAGACTGGGGGCGAGAGTACGCCGCCATCATCTCGGAACTTGTCAATAGCCCTGACGACCTAGTGCTGGTAAAGGCCCGGGTCCGCTCGATTGCAGACTCGTTGAACACTGAGCGAGCATGGCTGATGTTAAGGACCCTTGTGTCAAACCTGCCGCAGGACCTTCGCCCCGACTTCGCGAGCCTCTTAGATGAGGTGAGGTCCAACCTCGACGAGCGTCAGATTGAACAGCTGACATCGAGTTTCGGTCTTCGCCATGAGCAAAATGACAGAGACGAGACGTCGAGACTTGAAGCCGGCACCAATAAGCCGACCGATGATGGCGCCGAGGCGGATGCCGAGGATGACCACCTATTCATGCCGGGCACGTTTGGCAAACGTTCAGCAGTAAGGGACGCCCATACTCAAATTGAGAGAGCACGCGCACAGCTGAACCGACGCAATTTTTCGGCGGCGACTCAAGAGTGCATCGGGGCACTTCAGACGCTGCAGGCAGGAGGATGGTCGGTTTGGTCGGACAGTCATGCCGGCCGTGACGCTGACCAACTCATCAACGAACAAGTGCAGAACGCTGATGAGCTCGCCAGACTGTATGGACCACTGGCCCTTGACGAGCGCCATACGCAACGCTGGGCGATTGCATCCCACCTAATATCTCTGGTTGGGAAAAAGGCTGACACATCCCAGCAGACGGCACTCCTAGTGCTAGCCATTGACCACGTCAGACAAATCCTGGGCGAAGCTTCATCAGCGCCGTTCTCCTACATCGGTAACTCTGCGGCTGGTGCTGCATCTGAGCCCCTGCTTGAACTCTTGCTTTGGACGTTAGACCATCCGGCTTGGGAACGCCGTGACAGCGGAGCCGCCATGGTGCTGTGGATTGCCCGTACGAACGGAGATTGGTTCTCAAAACTCGCCCGTCTTGCTGTTTCGATGGACAGACGGAACCGGGCAGATATCGCTTCTGCGACGCTGGACATCCTCTCCCGTGAAGACTCAGTGGGGTTGTGGCAACGCATCGAGCCGCACATTGAGCTTGCACGGGTTCTCGAGCAGTGTCGGCATGTGGGCCGGTTCACGACGTTCATGCGAATTGCTGAGCGTGCGAGCAAGCGTGATATCGACTCGGCAATGACTGCCTTCAAGACGCTGCAAGAGCGATTCCCTGAGGAGGCCCCCATTCCCACTCCTGCTGCAGACATCGAGCTGCCAAGTTTTGTACCGCCGTCTCTGCGCATGCTTTGGCGGGATTTGTCCCGACTAGGTATTCTTACAGACGACTCTCTGAAAGCGTTCAGCGCTCAGATGGTCGACTCCTGTTTGCCGCTGACAGTCGAGATGGCCTGCTCGTTAGAATCGCTTGTCGCGGAGGGCGGGCGAGAAGACCCGAATCTTCCGACCGGCCGTTGGGCATCAACCGTTCGCCATGCGCTCAACACCGCTCTCTTTCTGCCCATGCCTGGCAGTAAGCTCAGAAGGGCCGAATCCTTGCTCAGGGCCTACAATCCAGAGAGTCTCCTGGAACCCGAGAACGGAAGGAACCTGCTGACCAGCCTCGTGGCGTGCGTTGAAAGCGGCAGAGAACGAAACTACCTGCCGACATATGAAGGCTTGGTCTTCCTGGATTTCCAATGCCTCCTTGAAATTGGGCATCGTACCGTTCAAGTGGAGCTTACCTCGCACCTCGCGTCTCCTTGGCAGCCACAGCCGGTACGACCTACTCCACCCACCTTCAAGGCGACCGAGCTGCCCCATCCGGGACCCGATGAGCCCATAGCTGTCTGTGGCAGAGTCCTGCCGACCATTGCTTACTTCGGTTCAGTTAGTCCGGCTATTCCAACGCCTCGATTTCTACAGCTTGTGAGGGCTCAGGCGTCCAAGACCGTTCGGTACCATTGGAGAGATGGAAGCACTGTGACGAGCTTGGCCTCAAGTCGACGGCACGAGACCGCTTTACTTGCAATTCAGCGAGAAGCGCTTACATTGCCGGAAGGCTGGCAAATGCAATGGATTCTGCGAGTCAATGGTAAAGTCCGAGCGGTACTTCACAAATTCTAGAGGACAACGACTGTATGTTTACGCCTATGCACACGCCCTCCACTAGGGCCGAGTTTGAAGAACGCATGAACTATGCGCGGGAACAACTGATAAACGGGAAGATGCATTTCGCCAAGGGCCTTCGAGGCCCAGATAGTCTGCTCAATGTACGCCACCTTCCAAACCGTCGAATTGACCTTCTCAGTATCGACGAGATGGCACGGCTGACCGCAAATCAGGTCTATCAGATGCGCAACATGGATTTCGGCGAAATGCTCTTGGATGACAAAGGGCGGTAAGCAGCGGCTTGTCGCCGTGGTGCCGCTCTCCGTCCAGTTCCGCGCCTACTAATTGTTCGGTGCACTGCGGTAGAAGCTGGTCTAACTCTTCGAGTGCAAATGAGCGAGCGCCAAACCCTCTCATCTGGTTTGGGCTCAACGCACTGACTTTATCAGTCATGTGCACATTGCCATCATTCGCTCGAAATGATGTTTGTCGGACCACTTCAGCATATCTAGTACGTCGCGTAGGACAGATGGCGCCTCTGAAAGCAACGACTCGCTTTCATGGTCTCCAACAATGTTGGATGTATGTGAATATGTGTCCAGGAAACGGGAAATTCGCGTGGTCTTCGGGCCGTCGTATTTGAGCTCATCCAAACGTTGAATCATGGATTCACGACCGGGAACCTTAAACGCCAGAAAGGACTCAACCAAACGTCTGGCAAGATTCGGCAGTTCATAATAATCTTGCATCGGCACGTTATTCGGCAAAGAGCTCGCGTCGACCACCCGCCGGAAGAGATAGTGATATTCCGACTCGAAATTCTTTAGAAGCGGGTCCATCTCCTGAATCGATGAGCTACGGATTCTATCTTGCGTGACGGCTCGTAGCGTGAAAAATCTCGATTCTTTCTTGGGCAAGTGCTGGAACCAATTTTTGACCAGCCGGAGAAAAGTGAAATTGTGCGTCAGCACAAAGAGCTGGCCCGCACCGACGAGCTTACGCTTCATAAATCCGAAGGCACTGTATATTGCATTGGAATCGAGGCTTGAGATTGGGTCATCTACGACAACGATGCCGTTGGCGAGGTTAAATGACCGGTCATCAAGCGATTTCAGAAAATAAAGGAATGCAATCGCAGTTCGTTCCCCTTCGCTCAGATGCATAGCGACGTTGCCGCGGCGGACCACGCGGTAACCGGTTTCCTCTGCCGCAACCTGTATTTCGTCATGTCCAAGGTATGTCACAAGGTCGTGGTTCAGTTCATCAGCTGAGCGCCGATGCTCCAAGATTTCCGATTCCAGCCGTTGAGCCTCTTTATCTACTTTCGTCTTCTCGGCGCTAGCCTCGACCGCGTTCGACTTTGCATCCTCAAACTCGGACTGCTTTTGCTGCCACTCTGCAAGAACGCTAGCGAGCTCGTTTTCGCGCAAACGGTCACGAGCCTTACTAACCTCTTCGGCGAACGAGTTTGTTTTTTTGTTATGCTTCTCGATAACATTTTTCAGATTCTTAAGCGCAGACTTTCCAACGAATTCGCCGATAATTGCGGCCCCACCCGTGCCAAGTATTTCGAAAAATCGCCGCATCGTTGATTTGTTCGCGTCCGGCACGCCGTCACCACCGAGAATCACATCCTCAAGGTCAAGTGCCTCGAAAACATGCTCTTGCTTGAAACGGAGTGCTGATGCAAGTGCCGTCAGCGTGCTGCTGACGTTTTTTAAGTGCAAATCGAGCTGGCCTAATGCTTGCGCATACTCCTCCTGAAGGTCTGGGTACAACCCCGTGGCTTTGGGCAAAGCAGACATTGACACCGACTGGGCTGCACTTTCAGCCCGTTGACTTAACGCCTTCAACGATTCAGTGAAACGACGAAATTCGTCATTGAAGTGGCCTTCGAGCTGCCGCAAACGCGCCGGAGCCAATGGTTGTTGGCAAAATTCGCAATTTGGTGAGTCGCCATTATGTGTATGGAGAGCCAGACCTGCTCTAGCCCAGGTTGCTAACGATGGATTTGATGCAAGGATGTCGATGACCTGCGATGCGACTGTCTGTTGAAGCGCGTTCCGTACCTCCGCATAGAGTTCACTGACATCCGGGAAGGTAATTTCGGAAACTGACACATGAGGTAACGGCATGGCTCCCTTCAGTCCCATGTCTCTCCTGTACTCGGAATCAGAGAGCTGTGGTTTAGGTGACTGCTGGTGCGAACCAATATCTCGGCGAAAATCTCCAGCGTTGTAATTGTTAAACTTGCCACCCTCCGCGACGAGGAGATTCTTAATCGTTCGCGCTGTTGTTGTTGCGAAATCATCAAGAGACTTTGAAGCACGCCGTTCATGCTCGCGTGCCTCCTCTACTCGTCTGGCAAGCTCTGGCAATTTAGCCTTCAAGGCGTTGAGTTGCCCCTGCTTTTCTGCGCTATCCTCCCCGAATACGTATACCGGCGGCAATTGTGAATTGGCACCTCCCAAACTTTCGAACACACTCCTAGCGACGGTCGCGTGATTGAATACACGGACCTGAGGCAGCGCATTTGCTTTGGACAACACACTTCCAGAAACCCGATTCCCACCAAATATGAAGTCTATCTGTCCCTCTGGTATATCGGAATGAACCTGGAGCGCCTTGAACAAGCTAGACAGCGTGGTTTTACCGCTCCCATTCCAACCGTAAAGGAGGTTGTAGCGTCCAAATCCTTCGAGGTCACGAGGCCACGAAAAGTCCTTGAATATTCTGTAGTCCCGAATCTTGTCTAAGCGCTCGAGCCGCATCTTCTCTCCTCATGTGCCTCTTTAGTATTGCTGCCCCCCGGACACAATCCTGAATTTTCTGGCCAACCAGGTGCCGGGATGCTCATCTTTGGCGTCATATTACAGGACTGGCCGCTAGCATTCAGAGCCGCTTACCTAGGCAAATACTCATTTCCGCAAACGAACTGTACCGTCCTCCACCAAAACTATCCCTTGGACACGTCCGTGGGTCAGCGCGCGCGAAATCCGCGCCCCGGCGTCAGTGGTCGTCCGAGCCACTCCCAGCAGCCGACTAACCGCCTTGGCCAGGCCATTTGGTGACGTTGCCCCTTGCTGCATCAGGATGTGCACCGCCGCATTACCCAGTTCTTCCAGGCTAATTTCGTCGATACCACGGCGTGTTTCAGGTTCGATTCCTGGTACTCGGAACCTTTCCCAATTACTCGGACTGGCACACTCCGGCCAATAAAAAGTGATGTCGTTCTCCCTCGTACGGACCAACTGCCTAGGTACCAGTGCACTCAACTGAGCCTCAATGCGGTTACCGACCCTGGACAACCCCCAAGCCCGCGTCACGCGCTTAAACACTAATGTCTGCGATACCGGCCCTTCCGTTTCGATAACTTTAAGCAGCTGACCGGATAAAGTCGACATTGAGCGGCTTTCAAAGAAGAGGTCCGGGTTGCCTTTGTCCAGACAGGTCAGTTCGTATTCGTGCAACTGAGTGGCAGGGGCAACCGCCTCTAAAGTCGACTCGACCTTGGCATATAAAGCGTGCGGCTCTTCCTCGCTCTTCACCTCCTGGGGCGGTTCAACAGGCGGTTCGTCCTCGGTTGGCACGGTCGCGACCAACTCGTCGAGTCGGGCCAAAAGCTTTCGCAAAGGTTCTTCAGGATTCAGCCACCAGTCTGTGGACCAAATTCGATACAGTTCCCACCCTAGGCTCTCGAGAACATGTTGGCGAAGCCGGTCGCGGTCGCGCGCAGTCGCGCCAGAGTGATACATGGCGCCATCGCACTCAACGCCTAACAGATAACGACCTGGCGCACGTGGGTCGACCACGCCAATGTCAATCCGGTATCCGGATACACCGACCTGTGGATGGACGGCCCATCCTTTCTCACGAAGAGCGGAAATAACCTGTTGCTCGAACGGGCTATCAGGTTCCCGTCCCGTAGGCATACTTTGCTCAACCAAGGCTCGTGGACCTCGAATGGCAAACTCCAAGTAATTCTTCAGGTCTCGTACACCGGCAGCCCGGACTCGCGAAAGGTCGATTTGCTCAGGAAGCAGCGTACTAAAAATCACGACGCCGACACGGGCACGCGAGACGGCCACGTTGAGACGCCGATGGCCTCCCTCCAGATTCAACGGCCCAAAGTTGAGGCTGACCTTTCCTGACGCGTCTGGGCCATAAGTAATGGAGAAGAAGATAATGTCCCGCTCGTCACCTTGGACGTTTTCCAGGTTCTTGATGAACAACGGCTCCTGCGAGGTCTGCGCAATGGCCTGGTCCAATTTCGGAGAAGCCCGGCGCCGCTCATCCAGCATCCGCTCAATCAGGCTTTGCTGCGCCTGGTTGAAGGTCACTACGCCAAGTGTCATATGCCGCTTAGCCGAGTCCAGATAGTGCCGCTCAATCGCCTTTACGATGGCATCGGCCTCCGCCCGATTTGTTCGAGAGCCCCCGCGGTCGTAGACGCCTTGGACGCGTTCAAAGCGCACACTCTGGTCGTTAGTGACCGGCGACGGGAATGTGACCAGTTCATTGTCGTAGTAGGTCACATTGCTAAACGTAATCAGGCCCTCATGCTTGCTTCGGTAGTGCCAGTTCAATCGCAGTTCAGGCAGACCGACACTGAGACACTCGTCCAGGATGCTCTCCAGGTCCTGAATATCTTCGCTATCCCCACCATCCTCAGAGTCATCTGCACGGGAGAAGAAGCTCGTCGGGGGGAGCTGCTTCGGGTCGCCGACGCAAACAAGCTGCCTGCCGCGAGCGATAGCGCCGACGGCATCCCATACGGGAATCTGAGAGGCTTCATCGAAGATGACTACATCGAACTGAGCGTGCGATGCATCCAGGTACTGGGCAACCGACAAAGGTGACATCAGCAGACAAGGCTTCAGCCGGGTCATCAGGGTTGGGAGGCTTTGTACCAACTGCCGAATCGGCATATGTTTGCGCTGCTTCTGCAATTCGCGCCGCAACTTCCCCAGTTCAGAATCAGCGCCAGGGACAACCCCGACGCTAGCCGGAATTTGGCCGGCTAGTTTGGCAGCAATATATTGCTGGGTAAGCTTCTGGAACCGCTCGTCGGCCTCCTTGAATTCGCCAACCTTACGGCTATGTTCGGCACTTGAGAAGTTGCAGAGTGCCGGTTCCCGGTCAATCGCTTTCCGCACCCACCAGCTCTGGTAGCTGTATTCGAAGAAAGCTGCCACGGCGGACAACGGCGTCTCGCCGGCCTCCAGTGCGTCCACAATACCCTGCAGCCCTCTGACGATTGCATGGGCCCGGGATTTCTGCCACAGACACCACGGCTGCAGCTGCCGCGCCGCAGATTGCCATCCTTGCAGCAAGCTCAGCAGCCGAGTAATGACGCTGCCGGCAGTCGGGTCAAGTCCGAGGTCTGCATGGCAGTTGCCAAGTGCTGTAACCTGGCGGAACTGGGTCATGAAATCTCGATAGCAATCTCGGTACGACAACAAACTGGAGCCAAGAGGCATGTCTGCCTTCAGCATGCCTCGGTTGTCGGAAACAAATGGCTGCAGCTTTGAGCGGAGTGTGTCAGCCAATTCGATGTCGTGTCCCGCAATTGCCGTCACTGCCTCCGCGAATGACGTCGCCCAACGCTCGGCTGATTCAACAGCGCGCCAGTCCGTCTTTGAAGCGGCAAATGTTTCCTGCAGCAGTTGTGACGCGTCGGAAGACATCGCCTCGAGGACCCTGTCCTCCGCATTAACAGCGGTCAATGCCGAGATGACGGCCGGGATTTCGGACGCTTGTGGACGACGCTGGTCTTTTCGATACAGGCGCAAGCGACCGGTAACCGCGCGCTGGGCGAACAGCCTCTTCGGCCACCAGGAATTCGATGCCGCCGCCCACTGCAATTTCAGCTCGGACGCACTTAAGGTGGCGACATCATCCACATAGTTATTCTTCAGAGGCTCCCACGCCTGATTCCGGGCCAAGCCATGCTGCCGAAGGTTGGCAAGTCGGTTGCGAGCGGATTCGTCATGCGCCGACCGCGTAACCTGGACCGGAACGGTGCGGGCCGCTGAAAGCACGTCAGCCAACACATCGAATTTGCCAAGCCCATTTAGCGAGAATCCCATTTTGGGAAGACCCAGCTGATTTATAAGGTTCGATGCTGCCTCTTCCAGTTTCTTGATTGTTGTTTCTAACGTCGAAACCGCGTCGAAAAACTCTTGCTGCCACGATGGCATCCATTCGGTCTTGCGGATGACCTCCAGAGGATGATTCTGCAAACCCGATAATTGGCCAGCCAAAGCGCCCATCTGCCGGCAGGTCTCACGCAGTGCCTCGAGTTGGTCTCGGTTATGCACATCGGCGTCTGCCCACGGCATCGCCGCTGGCCGCATTTCCGCATACTGCAAGCTGGTTCCGATGGCTTCGTAAATGGTGAGGTCATTTGGATAGCTGCGATGCAGTGCGCGCGCGACCCCATTCAGGTCTGTGCGGAGCGTCAACAGGCGCTCAGACTCTCGCTCCCAGTCCTTCACCGTTCGTGCACCAGCGGCATCAAGCGCGATACCTAACTGTTTCAGCACATCCGCTTTCTTGGCCTTGGATGAATGCAACTCAAGACAGTAAGGACCTAGGCCGAGACTACTGAGCCGACGATGCACGACCTCCAGAGCGGCCATCTTCTCGGAGACAAACAACACTGTCTTCCCGGTGGCCAAAAGATGGGCAATCAGGTTCGAAATGGTCTGGCTTTTACCCGTCCCAGGCGGGCCTTCGATGACAAGATTCTTTCCTTCCGCAGCAACACAAACGGCACGCAACTGCGATGAATCGGACAACATCGGCGTAAAGAGGTCTTGGGGACGGAACTTCTCGTCCAACGTGCTGGGCTCGAAACCCGTTGCACTGTCAGCAAATGCCTTGCCGGGATTGTTGATTAAGTGCGCAACAACGCTGTTTTCCTGGAGTTGCTTCTGTCGGTCCTGGAGGTCCTTCCACATGAGGTACTTCGTGAACGAGAAGATACCCAGGTGGACCTGCTCTTTCACCTCCCATCCCTTCAGCTCGCCCACATTCAGTCGGACGGTCTGCAGAATCCCGTTGACGTCGATACCATGGTCATCCGTCGGCAAAACGTCGAACGACGGCAGCTTCAGACTGAAATCCTGCTGTAGCTTCTGCAACAGCGTCGGATTCACAAGGGCGTCGTCATCGTGACGAGTCAGACGGAAACCACTCCGAACTGACTGTCGGGACAGCGTGACCGGGATAAGAAGAATCGGAGCCAGATGCCTGGATTCGGCGTCCTTGCTTTCCTGCCATTCCAACATCCCGAAAGTCAGGAACAGCGTATTGGCACCACCCTCTTCCATTCCTGTGCTAGCTGCTCTGAATATCTCAAGAAGCCTGCCCTCCAGAGCTTCGTCCTCGATGTCAGTAACAATTTCATTCCTACGAAGCGCGTCGGTCGCCAGGTCATCTATTGCCGCTGTACCGTTTCGGCCGGCGTACACATTGGCATCGCGACCATCCGAGCTGAACATTTTCGGCTTCGCACGAATACGGAATTCGTTTCCATCCGCAAGCCGGTCTTCCAATGCACCAGGGTCAGGACAAATGACGCGCAGGGTGGTTTTGGTCGGCTTGAAATTCAAGAGCTTATTTCGAAGCGTCAAGTCGAGCAGTTTGCTTTTCCATTTCGCCAGGCGTCCTTCTGGCGTTTCGGGCGTCACATGGTCATGCAGCGGTATGACAACCGGGTCCAACGGCGGCAACTGTGGCACGTCCTCGATAACGGGTATCTCCGCCTTGGCAATCGGTACGTGTTGTTCCTCAACCTGCGACGAGCGGGATGGCAGGGGGCGAATCTGGACTTCGCGGGCGCGTCGGACATCTACCGCATACGCGAACTCAGCTTCGTCGTTCAGGTGTTCCTCGCCGCGGGTGCAGGCCCAGCGAAGGGATGGCTTCTGCCCGCCAGCCACTCCGGTGGTCTCGAATACCATGAATTCACCGGATTTCACGCGCTTTCGAACCGCCTGGACATCGTCCACTAATGCGGTGGGGAAGCTGGTTTCTATCAGCCAGACACCAACCCACGCGTGACCTTCCTTGAACAAAACAACGGGGTGCAGACCAGCCTGCTCGAGACAAGATGCGAACAACATGGCGAGGTCCAGACACGTCGCGAGCTTGCCATCCAGGATTCGTTCTGGCGTGCGAATTTTCTGACCGTCGTTCCCGAACGATGCGGGCGGGTTGGAATATTGAATGTCCTCGGCAACTACTGTGCTATAGATAGCCGATACCTGCTTCCATACTTTCTCGCGATTCTTGGACTGGTATCCGTCCATGGATAAGTCAGCGGAAGTTTGGCGTAGCAATCCTGAAGCGCGAGCGAGAAGCTTGTCCACAACCCGCGAGTTAGGCATGCAAAACGCAGCCAGCAGTTCTGGCAACGACCGCGTTCCGGCCCACTGGTCGTAGGCGAGAATATCAATGTTGTGCGTTGCCGTTGCGAGTACAGATTCCTGGACAAGTAACGATACAGTAATGACAGCACGCTCAGATTCGTCGAGCTGACTGAAATACTGGTAGTCGGGACGCAAATCGACGGGGGCGAGACGGCGGTTCTCGCCAGGCGCCAGTTTGTCGAAATGAAACCGCACGCTCTCTGCGAAAGCCGGGACACACTTTACGACCAGCTCTACATTGGAGAGGGGCGTCTCTCCATGGTTTGTGACCTGAATTTCACGGATAACCGGGATGTTGTTCTGTATCGCCGCGTACCCAATCTTTAAATCGGCAATGACCTTAACGCTCGGCAGCTTTATGTCGATGTCAGTCGTCAAATCCTCAGTGTTGTCTGCATGTTCCTGTTCCATCATCCCGTTCCTCATTTTTCTTCTGAGGCGCAACTGAACCGCCCCCAGCATCCCCTGTGTCCGTCGGCACTTCGACAAAACAGCGCGACCAAGCTAAATCAGCACCTGGATGAGGCCGGCTATTTCCCGGAGACATTAAGCGCGGCGAAACGTGCACCTACCGTTGCATTCAGACATGAGCCAATCGACAACATAATTCTAACGGGGAATACTGCCTACTTGACGATTTTTTAAATGGGAACCGTCCAGCTTGAAAATCCAACCACCACGGCTTAATGTGTAAAGGTATATATGCCGGTGCAACGCCGGCGCGTATTAGCAACACGATGAGCCAGTAGTCGCCACCTTGTTGACCGCCTGCACGGTCGTGTCCTCTATTTATGAGAGGGTACCGATGCAGGAGTTATCAATGAAGCAATGCTTGCTAAGCGCTATTCCAGCGGAATGTTTAATATTCCGCCCGTTTCCGGCGATTCTAGGCTTATTTCAACGAAATGGTTTCCACACCCATGGCGTGCAAACACGCGGCCAGAAAAGCTGCGCTGAACCGCTTGCGATTGACCTTGCGATTTATCTGGTCGGGCGACTCGTCGATTCCCAAGTTCCCAAGCATTCGCGAGAGCTCTTTGTAACTGATGCCTCGTCGCCTCATCTCAATTTCAATGAGCTCCTTCGCGGTCTGCTCCCAAGCATCGTAAGGCTGAGCCTTCCGCCCGCCCTTGCGTTCCGGCGTATCCATCACTTTCCCTCAGCCTTCGTGTGGCCTCCGCTTATTTCGTGCCGACATTCTCTCACGACTATTTTCAGTCGTATACGACCGATGCAAAAGGCCGAGCGCTACACGTTCTTACCAAGCTATTTTTTGAGGACAAGAATGCTGAGAGCGACTTCGACCGACCAAGCGAGTATCCAATTGCCGAGCTGGGGAGGTCCCAAATGAGAAGTGCACCTTCCTACGGTATCCGCAGCCATCGGACTGCGGCGAACGCAGGTGTCCGGCTCACGGCCAGGACGTATGGCAAGGCCCGAAACGGCACCTATGCCGAAAAGGCCGACGGACACATCACCGTCGACTCCGACCCGGAACGCCTGGTGGCGCACCTTCTAAGCGTTGACCCGCGCGTGCGCTCCTTCAAGCCCCAACCATTCACCGTCGACCTTGTAGCGGAACGGCTGCTTTTTACACGCGACGAAGTATCGGAAGCACGCAGAATGCGTGGCGGCCGCAGGGGAGATGTTGAGTACACCCCGGACTTCGCCACCGTTCAGGTTGATGGTCTACAACGCGCTTATGAAGTCAAACTCCAGGGCTATGAGGGCGACGACCGGTACTGGGCGAAAATCGACCGCGCCCGCCAAATCATGGAAGCCTACTGCTTTCCACTATCGACGATTATCGTGCCGACCGACGAACGTCACCCAGTAATCGTCAACGCGCAATTACTGAAGCCAGCGATGGCGCGGGCCCATGAATACCTCACGTCAGACATCATCGAACGGGTCGAACGCTATTGCGAATCCAGGTCGGTGCTTCAGCGCGACCTGTGCGCAGACCTCCAAATTTCGTCGGGCCTAATTCCACTCCTCCTGGCGACCGGTGTACTGCAGGCAGACCTAGCACGTCAGCACATCTGCGCCATGTTGGAGCTGTCTGCCGCATATGGCGACCTCGGGCACCTGTGCATGATTGAGGAGCTGTGCTCATGATGTCAGACCTCCGAGCCGGGGACAAATTAACGATACCGGGAAAGCCGGACAGTTACTTGGAGGTGTTAGACGGTCGTATCCATGCCGGTACCATTCATGTTTTCGATGCTGAGAAGCGCGAGTCCCGATATGTCGATGAAACCGACATCCGGGCAAGGATTTCCTCGGGCAGCCTGACGCTGCATCGGAAAGGATTGCCACGCGTCGGCATCGCTGCTCAGTACGACAACACAGTACTGCACGCTAAGGTCCGGTTTTTACTTGACGTTCTCCGGCGCATCGATTCAATCCAGGCCAAACTCGGCAAGTCATTCTCTGCAGCGATACCTCTCGCTCGTGAAAAATATATAAAGGAAAACGCTGGCGAACTAGGAGTGCCTGCATTTCCGTCTCGAGCATCACTGTTCCGGGCTCACAAGAATCAACTGCTCGGCCTACCTGTACTAAAAGGTGACAAGAACAAAGGCAATACGACCGCACGATACTCGCAAGACCTTGTGGAATTCGTTCAAGGCGTCATTCAAGACCAGTTCCTGGTAACGGAATCCAAGTGGACAGTTCTGGACGTGACGAATTACGTCAACCGCGAGGCACGCCATCGTGGTCTGCATCTTGCCGACCACGCTATTAGCCGGAAGTTCGTCGCAGCTACTATTCATGGCCTGACCGTAGATGCCGAATACGACCGGATGGACCCGCTGACTCGTGTCGCAGGCAAGTCGTTCGCAAAGAAACGTATTCGGGCGGCGTTTCCATTTGCCCGCATTGAACAAGATGCCCTGCATCTGCCGTTCGTCGTGCGCACACTCCATGGTGTGGCGCGGACGATGTATCTGGTGCTCGCGATTGATGCATGCACGGGGTATCCGGTGGGATGGAATCTCGTCAACGGCTCGCCACGCGAGATGGATTCGCTGCGGTGCCTCGAGATGTATCTCACTCCTTCGAAGGTCGTTCGCTTCAAGGAGTTGGGCGTCCAACATGAACTGAATATTTATGGCACGCCTAGCCAGCTGATTTTTGATAATGGGCCGGAAACCAAGGGTGGGCGAATCGTTCGCTTGGAATTGCTGGCGATGGACGTCAAGCACTGCAAAGCGAAGGAAGCTCAAGGTAAGCCATTCATCGAGCGCCTTAACAGGTCGCTCAAGGAGGCGTTGCAACGGCTGCCAGGCTGCACTCGCTTTGAAGGAAAGGATGGCGTGCGTGACCCGGAAGCGTTGGGCGATGAGCTAATGACCGTTGAGGAGCTTGAGACGTGGGTTGTCCGGTGGCTTTACGAAGACTGGGTCAACACCCCGCTCGACCGTCTGCGGTGGGACGAGCTACTGGCGGACTCAGTCAAAGGCAAGACGCCCCTGGAGCGTCTGAATTACCTGACCGAAGAGATGGGACGTCCCATCACCATGCCGCCTCCGCCTCAACAATGGATGGCCGCGCTCTTCGAGCACAAGCCTAGTTGCACACTTAGCGCCAAGACTGGCATCTCGCTTGAGCACGGCTTCCGTTACAAGGGCCAAGCCATGTTATATCTGCTGGCGAAATACGGTGACCACGCGCAGCTTCATATCATCTATAACCCCGACGATTTCCGCCAAGTGTACGTGTATGAGGGCGATGACCTTCCGCTGGTCACACTGACGCATGAACACGTCCGCCCCGAAACTCCTGCATGGACATTTGCGGAAGCTAAAGCCCGATTCGATTCGGGCATGGATGGGTACACGGTCCATTACGCCAAGGCGCAATTCCTGCGCGACCTTGACGACGCGGTCGTTGGAAAATCACAGAAAGCCAAACCTCGCGGCAAGCGGGAAGAGAACAAGGAGACTGTACGTCGGGCCAAAGTCCATTCCGCTGTCCAACGCACCATCGACCGGCCGCTTTCATCGGCCACGCCGTTTGGGTCTGCACCCTCGACTAATCCATCCCTTCCCAAAGAAGAATTCCAGCCCGCCGCCGTCTCCTATGACGACGCGCCGATGATGACCATCGTAAACAGAACTACCGGAGAAAAACTGCTGTGACACCAGCCCAACAATTGCGCAAAGATATTGAGACGTGCGAGCTTCCGCACCCAATGTTCGTGGAGCACCTTTCAACGCTCAAACGACGCATCGACGACGCTCTCGCCGGCTTTGCCCCAAAAATCGCTCGCGTACCGGGCCCTAGCGGTGTGGGTAAATCTTCACTCATCGCGACACTGGCCCGCGCCTACCCTGAAACTCGCGTTGATGGGCGGCGCAGTGTTCCCGTGCTCGTCGTCGAGGTGCCTCAATCCGCGACAGCCAAACTGCTTCCTAAAAGTGTGCTGCGCGCGTTGGGCATCCAAGTTCCAGGAAGCATGACGGCTGGAGCGATGTTTGATTTGATGGTTACCCAGCTACGCCTTGCCGGTACGCGGGTGGTGATTTTTGACGAGATTTCACACCTCGTTGACGAAGGGTCGCGAGTACCTCCCCGCGCTGCCAGCGACTGGCTCAAGACGCTGACCGACGCACTTGAGATGACGCTTATTCTCTTCGGCATCCCACGACTCGAACGACTATTTTCAGCTAACGAACAGCTGCGCCGCAGAGCCTGTCCTGCCCGCAATTTCCTGCCGTACGACGCAAGCGATGCTCAGCAGATGGCCGCGTACATCTCATGCGTCACAAATTATGCGCGGTTGTTCGCTGCAGCTGGCTATCCCATCGCCGTGAGCCCACGTGTGCTGACGCAGCAAAGTTATCTACTTACCGGGGGCTTGATTGGGGTGCTCGCCGATTTCATGCGTGAGCTTGCCGCTTCGATGGCGAAACAAGCACCGCGTCCCATCACCTACGTAGATTGCCAGAAAGCGCTTGAATACGTCAGCCACGCAGGGTCACCACACCAACTAGCTTTCATGGATGCGGGCATCACGGACACGGGTGTAGACCCACTAGCCATGAGGCAGGCCTACGTACACGTCCTAACTAGCAATATGGCATCCGTACCGGTGCGCAAAAATTCAGGAGATATGCAATGAGCCTAATCATCACTTACGCACCACGAAACGACGAATCCGGACTGGGTTACTTCCGTCGACTTTCCGCCGACAACTCGCTTTTCGGATGGCGGAACCTGACGGACACCGCACGTGTAGAACGTAGCCGCCACGCATTGCTAACGCGTACGGACGACGTCGCCCGTAACCTCGGACTGGATTCGACATGGACTGAAGCCGCCAAGCAGAAAGAAAGCCTGAGCCACAACTGGGGCCGACTGCGCCGCTCGCAATTTGATGCTGTATGTCCCGCGTGTGTAGCCGAATCGCCACCTTACCTACGACATCAGTGGGAACACGTTTACGTCACCACATGTCCGGAGCACAACATACAGCTCGTTGACCAGTGCAACGCTTGCGGAAAGCACCTGTCGCCGGAACGACTTTATATCGGACTCTGCTCATGCGGCCATGACCTGGGTTGTATACCCCGAGTTCCTGCGCACCCGGTACAGAAGTGGTTATCGACGCTTATTGGGAGCGATGGCCAACAGCCTGGAAGCTTGAAGCCCAATCTGCAAGGCGTGGACGTAAACGTATTAGCGAAGGTTATTCGAATTCTCTGCCTTCACCCAGACCCGAAACAGCCGGCGTTGACGCGCCACTCAGCCTTGCCAAAGACGGTCGCTGAAGCGGTCGAATTTCTCGCACCGCTCGAACTTTTGCTGACCGACTGGCCAACTAGCTTTCAAGCTCATGTTGAGGAACGTATCGCCGTCGGTCGCAAGGATGCCCGCACACTGAACACCTTGCTCGGCGATTGGTACATCAGCTTACGAAAGCTTTGCCAGGGCACCACTCTCGAGCCGCTCTTACAAATCATCATCGACGTCGCGGCCCGAAAATCCGATTGTGTACTGGGCCTAGATTCGGCCAAGAACATGGCTGCGGATGCAACTGGATATGTGCGCGCGTCGGACGCCGCAAGGGCAGTCGGCGTCAGCCTTTCACGCCTGCACGACTCAATTCACGTTGGCGAATGCGAACATCGAACGCGTCGAACGGGGACGCGCGGCCAGGTGTACGAAATTCCTTGCGTTGAGGTTGAACGTATTCAGCAGCAGCGCGCCAAATGGATTTCCGACACCGATGCTTGCGACCTGGCGTGTGTCACACCTGTCGTACTCGAGCGCATGAAGGGTGCCGGCGTTATTCAGTCGGACATCCGCTGGCGCGAGGACCTCATGAAAGGCGGCACCGTTGAGCACCAATCCATTTTAGACTTGTTTGAGCGTGTGGACCGGTTCGCTGAACCCACCACAGTCGGCGACGATGCGACACTCACTTGGGCGGAACTGACAAGTCGTCGGATGGGCGAAAAGCAGGCTATCGAGTCGCTGATGAAGGCAATCGCGAATGGCGATGTGACCGCCGTCGCACGAGCCAGAACGTTGGGGGAAATGGTATTCCGTATGTCAGACGTGTCGACGTATTTTGGCACGCCACTGCTCGAGGCCGGCATGTCGATTCAGCAATTGGCGAGAGCGACCGGCTGGAAGTGGGAATCTATTTCACATTGGATAAACGAAGGACTTTTGGCATCCGAGACAATTCAACGTCGTGGCCAACAGTGCCACGTCGTGTCACCCCAGCAATTGCTGACGTTCCGCCAGAGCTATATCCCGCTCGCGGACCTAGGCCGAGCTATGGATAAAAAAGCCTCAGCATTGTCACGCTTGCTGCCCGGCGTCAAACTCGTTGGCGCTCAACAGTTGCCAGACGGTGCCAGTCGCGGCGCGTTAATTCGAATCGCCGACCTCGGCTGGTTGGCCGTACTCGGAGCGAGGGCTGGCGAAGACCTCTTCGTTCCGGCACCATGAGCACCATGGAGCGTTGGTCTGTCGGTTATCCGGATTTTCGTGTGGAGTCAGTTGCGAACTGCCAAAGGATTCCACTCTGCTGGCAAGCAACATAGATAGGTCGCCATATGGCATAAAGTCTCATCTATGGCTCAATCTCGTGGGCAATGTCGTTCATAGATAGGACGTTATCCCCTATAATGACCTATCTATAACGGAGAAAATGATGCCAAAGAAGCTCTCCAAGCCTGAAGCCTGGCCAACCCTCGTGCAAGAGCGCCTCACTGTATGGGGCCAGTGTATCCATACACAGCGCTTACGACAGCGTATCGCTGTCGCTGATTTGTCTGCCCGAGTGGGCATCTCCCGAACGACGCTATTACGGCTCGAAAAAGGGGACCCTGGTGCATGTGCAGGTGCATATTTGACAGCACTTCTTGCGCTGGGCATCGTCGACCAGGCGGCACCAGCGCTGCCTACCGCGCTTTGGCAAGGTGACTTCGGTCAGCGCGTCAAGTTGAGCCAGCTGGAGAGGGGAGCTGACGATGAGTATTTCTAATACCGATAGCTTTCCACATGTTAATCCGGATAGCCGGTCTTTTAAGTCTGCAAACGTAGGTCCTGTCTAGATTGGATTCAAGGGTCTCAAGCGTCGAAGGGCTCAGCCTTAGAAGCAGGTGAACACCTTCGTAGCCTACCTACGGGTGGTGAGGCTGAGCCCAGCCCTCCCCGAAAATTCGCCAGGGATGCGCCTTCACTCAGCCACCACACATACTACGGTACGGAGCCGGCCTCGCCCGACAGACTTTCGTTCCGCGCCTCTGTCTTCGCCAGCGCGCCGGACTTCTCAGAACTGCCCCCCAGAGTCCGGTATCCCCCGCGCGCTGGTGCTAGTCACCTCGTCCACGCGGGCGGCAATCGCCACATCAGCGAAGCCCATCGAGGTGAGCCGCCTTCTACCGGCCGCATGACAGGCCGTCGGTGGAATGTGGATTCTTGCTTAATAGTATATGCAGACGGAAGCACATCATGCGAATCGCAAAACGTACCCCTGATTTAAAGGGTCTTTGCTCGATACAGTGCAAGTAGGCTTGTCGCTACAGCGAGGCGCTATCCTGCTGCCATAACTTTACCAAGGCTAGGATGTACGAAGCGTTGAACGAAATATCCTGGTAGTCGGACATTCGGAAAGACTGTATTTGTGCCAGTCGCGCTAGCACGGCGTCAATATTGGCTTTAGGTTCGCGGCGAGGGGTTCGCGATGTCCCGGGCGTGATTTCGACATACGGACCAACGATTTCGATGGTGAACGGATTCCCGCGTGCCAGCGTCGTCAGGCGTTCTCCTTTCTTACTCTTACAGAAAGAAAGTAGGGTTTGTGTAGATGGCAGGGCGTTGACTAAGGGAGGGTACACGTTCGCACCTTCGACGTTCGCTGTTCGAGTAGTGGGAGCGGAGTGCGCGCCGGGCCGCAACGTATCTACTCCGAGCCGAGCCTTATCGAGAGGGATGCTTGGCGCGGATACTTTTGCATCCAGTGCTTTCCCATTCCATGGTGGCGACAATGCCTTGATTAAGCTGTCCTCGAGTCCAGCAGAGAGATTTACCGCGAACTCCCCATGTTGTTGATGAGGCAGCGAATGGAGGACGTAAATCTCAACAACGGCGCCGGCAGCGAGCGCAGCGGCGATATTTTGATTGTTCTTGATGTTCGTGGAGCCACCCCGCTCTGCGGTGCTTGCCGGTGAACGGTAGGCCTGCATTCGCTTCAGCAAGCTCTGGGTAGTCTTGCCGACATACATGAGCCGCCCGTCTACAGCAAAGGCATAAAGCAGGTTTTGCTCGTGCATGACGGACGGTTCAAGCGTGAAGCGCAGCACTTCTCCGGCATGCATCCACCGGCCAGCTAACTTGAAACCAATGGCCGCCAGCCTGGTTAATTTCTCGTCCATTTTGTCTCCCAATGTTTTCAATTAACTCTACGGCCACAGATACGAGTTAGCAACAGAAACCGTCGCGCAGGCCTACGTAGGGGCTGACGAACTGGGAACGGCGGCCGCTGAGCGCGCGAAGTGCCTCTAGCGCCGCCGTTCCTCTGTTAGATAAGACTTGCCTATGGCGGCCTGCCACGGACTGTAGGAAGGTGCACGGCGTCGACTCGATACAACTCCGGGACTGACTCGCTTTTCCCAAGGCTCGTCGCCCTGTGACTTTTGGGCCGCATGCGCCGCCGGGCATTCGATAGCGGGCAGCACTTGAGGGAAAGAGTGACGGCTGGACGTCTGCGCTAGTTGCATCTCGGCTAAATGCAAATTATCCGTTTTTCGGCTATATACAAGATAGCCGTTATTCAGCTAAACTGATTTTATCCGTAATACGGCTAAAATAATCTTTGGTAACGATTTGACAACACTATGGACGTGTCAGCAGCCCAGCTCATTTTTTGCACAGCCGTCCAGCTTGGACAGCACCTTAGATATGCACGACGGCGTAAAAAGCTAACTCAGCGCGACGTCGCTAACCAAATGAATCTGAGCCAAAACAGAATTTCATACCTCGAGCTACATCCTGAAGACATCAGCGTACAACAACTACTTAGCTGGTGCGCCATTGTTGGGCTGGAGTTGAGCATCGGGGAACGCAAGCCGTTCGTACACCGAACCGATGTTGAGTGGTAGAACCGGCGATGGAGGGTATTCAATGCACCTACTCTGCCTCGTAATTGGAAGGGGCGACCGCTGACTATGCTGGGGCGGGGAACGACATCTGGAATACGAGCGTTTTTGGAAAGCTTCCTTTCCTGGCAATTTCACTAATCTCACCTGACTCCGTCTTGCCGCCATAACTCTACAACTCCAAGCTCGATGGAACGAAGCGGCTGACTTACGCCTCCCCGGGCTCGTCAGGCGGCAAATCCTCGGCCACATACGGCACGGGCCAATCAAGCATAGCCGCCGCTCGTCGAATGACCCAGCGCGCCTCCGGTTCCGAAGTCCACTTTGTCGCAATCAATCTCGTGAGATACTGGTCAAGTATGTCGATTTGGGACATATGGGCGCGCTTCCCGGCCTTAGATTCCAGCGATTTCTCCGCCAACTGGCGCGCGAGGTCTTCACAAGCGTCCCATCGCAGGTAAAGCTCAGGAGGAGTGCATCCAGAAGAGTACAAGCGACCGTTGTAACTGGTCATCAGGAGTTTGGGGTGAGCACCAGAAATCGCACCGCGGTGTAGCGGACGCGGGAAATCCAAAGGCACCTGTTCGAATTTGGTGTCGTCCTCGCCTGGCGTGAGAGCTTCTATTTTTCCTTTCATTTCACCACCTCCCTGACTTAACATTACGGCCCATATGTAAGGTCGTCAATGCTTTGGATTCTCCAGAGGACGAGCGTGTCCCATTCCCTCACTTCCGAGCATTTACCATTAACCGCGGGTGCGAGCGCGAATACACGGTGTGATGGGTGAGCTCTGCGCACATGACTCCCATGCCAGCAGGTGCCGGTTCGACATGTCCATATAAAATGGGCAAATTCCGATAAATTCGCTAATATATGTGGCATGCCAAAAAGAACTCTCGTCATGTTTCCGACAGCGCTTAAGCAGCTTGCCGACCTCGGCGAGCGACTGCGGTTGGCGCGCCGCCGCCGGTCAATAACCACCGAGTTATTTGCTGAGCGGATGGGAGTCTCTCGCGAAACTCTGCGGCGCTTGGAAAAAGGCGACCCCACCATCTCCATGGGCACGTATGTACGGGCGTTGCGCGTCCTAGGGCTTGATGGGGACATCGACGCAGTCGGCCGCGATAACGTGCTGCGCCAGAAACTGCAAGACCTCAAGTTGGAGAAAGAACCTAGCCATGTCGCTGCTCGAACCTAAACGCCCGCGTCAGTGGTGGGTCACATGAGTTCGGTCGGCACCCGGGCGCGAGATTGCTGCTGCCGTAAACAATGAAATCTCGTCGGACGCTTCGCAAAATCTCATGGGATACGTCCATATAAGCTGTGTCGAGAGAGCGAAAGAGTCTCAAGTTACGAGTCTCGCTACAGATAGTTCAATTTCTTCTAAACGGTCTCTTTTTGAGGCCGTTTTTTTTGCGTAAAAATTTCCATGGGTCGAGAAGAAATGGACAACTAGTTACAAGGCAACAACGTTTCCAGGTAAGATGTTTAAACCATATTCCAAGGTCACGTCGTCTCATCCCACTCTATGCCATCGACCCTCGCCTACTACAACCAGAACGCGACGAACTTCTTCGCCAACACTGTCAACGTCGACATGTCGGCACTGCATGATCGATTTTTGTCTAAGGTGAGTGCAGGTGGCCGGGTGTTGGACGCAGGCTGCGGCTCGGGGCGGGACGCGAAGGCATTTCTCGCCAAAGGCTATCGCGTTACGGCCTTTGACGGCTCGGACGAGCTGGCGCGTCTGGCGGCTGAGCACACGGGCATACAGGTAAGCGTGCAAAGCTTCTTCGACGTTCGGGAGCAAGCCACCTACGACGGCATATGGGCCTGCGCCAGTTTGCTACATCTTCCGCAAGACGGAATACCGCAAGCGCTGGAATGCCTCTGGACTGCGCTCAAACCGAGCGGTACTTTCTACCTCAGCTTTAAACTCGGCGTAGGCGAGCGAGTTCAGGATGGCCGCCACTTCACCGACGTCAACGAGCGCCAGCTAAACGATTGGATCGCCAATCTACCCGCCGTTGAACAAGTCGAATTTTGGTTGTCCAATGATCAGCGGCCTGGCCGGACTGAACAATGGCTTAACGCACTAGTGTCCCGCGCGGCGACGCCAAAGGAACGCCTGATCACAGGTGGCGAAGATCCATTTTTACCGCACCTTAGCAACGCAATCAATCGCGCCTCGGACGTGGATCTGGCAGTCGCGTTCATCAAAACGACAGGCCTGCGCCTGCTGCTTCCAGATCTGCATAGTGCGCTGCAGCGTGATGTTGACTCTCCGCGCCCATCTGCCCGCGTGCGCGTGCTGACCAGCGATTATCTCGATGTCACTGATCCGGAGGCGTTACGACTGCTCATGCTGCTGCAAGAACAGGGCGCCCAGGTTAAGGTGTACGAATCGGCTGGCGGCAGCTTTCACTTGAAGGCCTACCTCTTCGCACAGTTCGATGACAATAGCGATAGCACTGGTACTGCCTTCATCGGGTCAAGCAATATCAGTAGGCAGGCGCTGCAGAACGGCCTAGAGTGGAATTATCGGATTGACTATCCCGGCGACGATGGATTCCTTGAGGCGCGCTCAAGATTCGAAGAACTGTTCGTCCATCCACGTTGCGTTCTGCTATCCGATGCCTGGATAGCTCAGTACGAGGCCCGCCGAGTTCCATTGCCGAGAGCTGTCGCGCCAGGCAGCCTAGAACAAGATCCGCCACCGACGCCGACTACCGTTCAAAACGATGCGTTATTCGCCTTGCGCGAAACGCGAGATGAGGGATACCGTCGAGGACTTGTGGTGCTGGCCACCGGCTTAGGCAAGACTTGGTTAGCTGCCTTCGACGCAGCGCAATTCGGCGCGCGACGTGTGCTGTTCGTCGCGCATCGAGAAGAAATCTTGAATCAGGCGGCGGAGACTTTTCTGAGGATACGACCATCTAACCGCGTTGGCTTTTATGCGGGACGGACGCGCGACGAGGAAGTCGATGTATTGTGCGCCTCGGTCCAAACACTGGGCCAAGAGCAGCATCTGGAACGCTTTTCGCCAGAACACTTCGACTATATCGTCGTCGATGAATTCCACCACGCCGCCGCGCCAACTTACCGCCGCCTGCTCTCGCATTTTTCGCCACGCTTCTTACTCGGGCTAACGGCGACGCCGGATCGATCGGACCAGTCCGACATCCTATCGCTATGCGACGACAATCTCGTGTTCAACCAAGGACTGTTTGACGGCATCATAGCTAAGCTCTTGGTGCCGTTCCATTATTACGGCATTTTTGACAACTCGGTTGACTATACCGAGATACCGTGGCGCAGCGGACGGTTCGACCCGGAACAGCTTTCAAATAAGTTGGCAACGCTCGCGCGAGCGCGACACGCTTTATCGGAATGGCAGGCTCGCAAGCAAGAACGGACACTCGCATTTTGCGTCTCGATCGCGCATGCCGAGTTCATGGCGGCCCAATTCAGCAAAGCAGGTATCACCTGCGCTGCTGTCTACGCCGGTTCGACGTTGAGCCGGGCCGATGCGCTAGAGCGCCTGCGCGACGGTCGTCTAGCGATCATTTTTTCCGTCGACCTGTTCAACGAAGGTGTGGACTTGCCCGCTATCGATACGGTGATGATGCTGCGCCCGACGGAGTCGAAGATTCTGTTCCTGCAGCAGCTCGGGCGAGGCTTGCGCAAATGCGAAGGCAAAGAGAAGTTAGTCATTCTGGATTTCATCGGCAATCACAAGAGTTTCCTGCACAAGCCGCAGGCCCTGTTTGGGATCGATGCCAGCTACAAGCAATTGGCGAATTTCGCGCGCAAAGCCGAGGCAAATACGCTTCAACTTCCAGACGGCTGCTTCGTCAATTACGATCTCAAATTGATCGATTTCCTCAAGTCGTTGGACAGCGATGGCATCAAGAGTGAGTATGCCGCTTTGCGGGACAGTCTAGGTAGACGCCCCGCGCTTGCTGAATTCTATCGAGCCGGCGCCAGCATGCAAGCAATGCGCAACGATTACGGGGACTGGTTCTCGCTGGTCCACGCGATGGATGATCTCAATGCGGATGAGCAGAAAATTTTGGCCGCACATCGACCCTTTTTGCGCGAGTTGGAAACTACGGTCATGGTGAAGAGCTTCAAGATGGTATTGCTTGAGGCCTTCCAAGAGTTGAACGGCTGGGCGGTTCCACCGACAACCAGCACTCTTGCGGACCGATCCTGGCAAGTGCTGCAGCGCCGCCGCACACTCCTCTCGGACCTACCAGCGACGCAGCGCCAACTACAAGACGGCGCGAATGCCGCCTGGCATCGCTACTGGCTGGACAACCCCATCAATGCTTGGACAGGTGGTAATCGCGCCGCTGGCAAGAGCTCATATTTCCAAATCGTGGCCGGGGCATTTCGGGCATCGTTCAGCCTCGCACCTGAACTGCAAAAAACGTTCGCCTTGATGGTGCAGGACATTATCGACTACCGGCTGGCGGCATACG
>NZ_JBYSZG010000042.1:15825-52420 GCF_058786935.1 Rugamonas sp. FW305-51 | reverse complement strand
GACTTGAAGGCCCAGCAGGCGGCCGTCAGCAACAACGGCAACTGGGTTGGCCTGCAGTCGAGCTACACCAGCACCGACGGCCAGAGCCACAGCATGGCCGACGTCTGGTTCCAGACGGCGCCGGCCACCGACCTGCGCGGCAAGGTCAGCGGCCTGGCCCAGGCCATCGCCGGCTACGGCGCGCCCGAGACGGCGGCGGCGGGCGGCAGCCTGGCCTACCAGGCCCAGCAGGCCAACGCCGGCCAGACCCTGGCCAGCGTGGACCGCATGGTCGAGGCACTCAGGCAGTACGACGCCCAGGCGCCACTGGCGGCAGGCAGCGCGAACGCACTGGCAGCGCCAGGCCAGAGCACGCCAGCCCAGCCAGGCACTACCCAGCACGGCTGGCTGGCCGTGGCCAAGTAAGTATGAAGTATGGGCCGGGCCGGGAGTACTTCCCGGCCCGTGGTGCCGTGGCGGCTGCCCCCCCCCCCCCCACGGGCCGTGGCCGGCCGCCACGGCTGGACCAGGCCCGCCAGAAGAGCATTGACCGCCGCAGGCAGAACAGGTATCGTCGAACTTGTTTATTGCCTTGCGGCATTTTTTTTCGATCTCCCCGCCCACTTCGAGTATCGCCATGATAGACATCCCTAGCCTGGACAGCGCCGGCATTGCCGCCTTGACGTCCACCCAGATCGCCGCCCTGACCAGCGCGCAGGTCGCGGCGTTGAGCACGGGGCAGTTGCAGGCCCTGAGCGGCGACCAGTTGCAGCTGCTGAAACCGGCCCAACTGATGGCGCTGTCGCTGGCCGATGTGGGCGCCTTGACCAGCACCCAGTTGCTGGCCCTGCGCAGCGCCCAGGTGGCGGTCTTGACGACGGGCCAGATCGCCGCGCTGAGCACCGGCCAGCTGGGCATGCTGACGGCGGGCGACGTGGGCGCGCTGCGCAGTTCGCAACTGCAGGCGCTGGGCACGGGCGGGCTGGCGGCCATGAGCACGGCCCAGGTCGCGGCGTTGCGCAACGTCCAGGTCGGCGCGCTCACCTCGGCCCAGGTGGCCGCGCTGTCGGGCGGCCAGCTGCTGGCGCTGTCGAGCGCCGACGTGGCGGCCCTCACCTCGTCCCAGCTCACGGCCCTGTCGGCCACCCTGCTGGACCAGCTGACCACCAGCCAGATCCACGCCCTGTCGAGCTACGCCATCGGGGCGCTGGCCACGTCCGGCTGGACGGCGCTGGGCACCAGCCAGCTGGCCGCCCTGAGCAGCCGGCAAGTGGCGGGCTTGAGCACTGCCCAGCTGGCCGTGCTGTCGGCCACCCAGTTGGGCGCGCTGCCGCTGTCGGGCTTGCGGACCGCCCAGGTTGCCGTCCTGAGCACGGCCTTCATCGCCGCCCTGGGCACCTGGCAGATCGCCGCCCTGAACAGCAGCGCCGTGGCCGCGCTGGGCAGCGGGCAGATCGATGCGCTCAACGCCAGCCAGCTGGGCGCGCTGGGCAGCGCGCAAGCGCGGGCCCTGGGCACCGCCCAGGTCGCCAGATTCGACGCCAGCGACCTCAACGCCCTCAGTTCGTCCGCCTTCGGCGCCCTGCGCAGCGCCGCCATCGCCGCCCTGGGCACGGCCAGCGTGGCCAGCCTGGCCACCGGCCAGCTGCAGGCGCTGCGCTCGAGCCAGGTCGCCGGACTGACCCTGGACCAGCTCGGCGTGCTGGGCAGCAGCCAGCTGCAGGCGCTGGCGTCGGCCGATGTGGCCGCCCTCAAGACGGCGCAGGTGGTGGCGCTGGGCGGCGGCGTGCTGGCCGCCCTGACCGGCGACCAGTTCGGCGCCTTGCGCAGCTCGGCCATTGCGGCCCTGAACACGGCCTGGGCCGCCAGCCTGAGCACCACCCAGCTGCAGGCGCTGCGCACCAGCCAGGTCGCCGGGCTGAGCCCGGACCAGCTCGGCGCACTCAGCAGTAGCCAGCTGCAGGTGCTGGCCACGGCCGATGTGGCCGCCCTCAAGACGGCGCAGGTGGCGGCGCTGGGCAGCAGCGCGCTGGCCGCGCTCACGTCAGGCCAGTTTGGCGCCCTGCGCAGCTCGGCCATTGGGGCCCTGAGCACGGCCTGGGCCGCCAGCCTGAGCACCACCCAGTTGCAGGCGCTGCGCACCAGCCAGGTGGCCGGCTTGAACACGGCCCAGCTCGGCGTGTTGGGCAGCAGCCAGCTGCAGGCGCTGAGCACGGCGGATGTGGCGGCCCTCAAGACGGTGCAGGTGGCCGCGTTGGGCAGCAATGCGCTGGCCGCGTTGACGCTCGACCAGCTGGGCGCCCTGCGCAGCTCGGCCATGGCGGCCCTGGGCACGGCGTGGGCCGCCAGCCTGAGCACCGCCCAGCTGTCGGCGCTGCGCACCGGCCAGGTGGCCGGCCTGAACCCGGACCAGCTCGGCGTGCTGGGCAGCGGCCAGCTGCAGGCGCTGGCCACGGCCGATGTGGCCGCCCTCAAGACGGCGCAGGTGGCGGCGCTGGGCAGCAGCGCGCTGGCCGCGCTGACCGTCGACCAGATCGGCGCCCTGCGCAGCTCGGCCGTGGCCAGCCTGGCCACGGCCACCGTCGCCAGCCTGGCCACGGGCCAGCTGCAGGCGCTGCGCACGGCCCAGGTGGTGGCATTGCGCACGGCCCAGCTGCAAGCGCTGTCATCGCTGCAGGTGGCGGCCCTGTCGAGCAGCGCCATCGCGGCCCTGCGCAGCAGCCAGGTGGCCGCGCTGGGCGAGCAGATGCTGGCCACGCTGCCGGCCGACCGCCTGGCGGCCCTGCGCACCTCGATCGTGGCGGCGCTCGGCACGTCGGCCATCGCCAGCCTCACCACCGCCCAGGCCGCCGCGCTGACGTCGGCCCAGGTGCACGCCTTGCGCACGGTCCAGGTGGCGGCCTTGGCGCCGGCCGAGTTCGCCGCGCTGGGCACCTCCGCGCTGCAAGCCTTGACCACGGCCGCCATGCGCGTGCTCAGCACCACCGAACTGAGCGCCATGGGCACGGCCCAGCTCGATGCCCTGAGCAGTGCCCAGGCGGCGGCCCTGACCGCTCCCCAGATCGCGGCCCTCAGTACCAGCCAGATCCAGCATTTGAAATTCGCCGGCAATACCCCGTTGGTGCTGGACCTGGACGGCAACGGGGTGCAGACGCTGAACCTGTCAGCCGGGGTGCGGTTCGACTTGAACGCGGACGGCCAGCAAGTCAATACCGGCTGGGTCGGCGCCGGCGACGGCTTGCTGGCGCTGGACCGCAACCATGACGGCGTGATCGGCGATGGTGGCGAACTGTTCGGCAGCGGCGTCACGCTGGCCGACGGCAGCAAGGCGCGCACCGGCTACCAGGCGCTGGCCGCACTGGACCAGAACGGCGACGGCGTCATCGATGCCAGGGACAGCGCCTACGCCGACCTGCGGGTCTGGGTGGACGCCAACGCGGACGGCGTCAGCCAGGCCGGTGAGCTGAGCAGTCTGGGCGAGCGCGGCATTGCCAGCCTGGATCTGCGGCCCCACACGGCCGGCTACCACAGCAACGGCAACTGGGTCGGGCTGGAATCGGCCTACACCGGCACGGATGGGCGCAGCCATGCCATGGCCGACGTCTGGTTCGGCGCGGCGCCGGCGCTGGACGGCAAGGTCAGCCAGCTGGCGCAGGCCATCGCCGCTTATGACGACCGGGTGGCGCGCAATGACCTGGCGCCCGCCCCGGCGCTGGACGGTACGGCCGGAGCCGGATGCGCCGGCCCGGCGCTGGCGGCGGTCGGGCGCATGGTCGAGCTGATGCGCCAGCCCGGCGCCCCGGCCGCGCCCGGCGCCCAGCCGCTGCTGGCCGACACGGCCAACGCCTGGCAAGCGCCGTTGCCGCCGCTGGCCTTGCCGCGTTGACGCGGCCCCGTCCCGGCCGGCGCCCCAATTGCACGGGGCCGGCCGGAAATCGGCCACCGCGCCCCGCCGCTGGAGTAAAATCGTGCTGCGCCGCATCGCCGGCCGAACCTGAAAGGTCGCGTTCCATGTCTTCATCCGTCGTCTGAACAATGCAAGCTAAATTTCCCCATACCGTGGTCCAGTGTCTGACGGCCATCGCCCAGCACCATGGCTTGCAAATCAACCCGGAACGCGTGATCGACGACTATGCACTGGGCGCCGAGGAACCGGCCGGGGCGCTGCTGGTGCGGATCGCTTCCGAGATCGGGCTCAAGGCCAGGATCAGCAAGCTCGACTGGGAAGGCTTGCTGGCCCAGGGCGGCGTCTTTCCGCTGATGGCCCGCCTCAACAACGGCAACGCCGTCATCGTGGTGGGCGCCCGCGCCGACGACGGCGACGGCAAGGTGGCGCTGCTCGATCCGCTGGAAGAGGGGGCCGGCGTGTTGCTGCTCGACCGCGCCCAGTTCTGCAGCCGCTGGGAGGGCGAAGTGCTGCTGGTCAAGCGGCGCCACGCGCTCACCGACGTCAACCAGCCGTTCGGGCTGCGCTGGTTCATCCCCGAGATCCTCAAGCAGAAGGCCGCCTTCCGCGACATCGCCGTGGCCGCCGTCGCCATGCACCTGCTGGCGCTGGCCTCGCCCGTGTTCTTCCAGCTGGTGATCGACAAGGTGCTGGTGCACCAGAGCGCCTCGACCCTGGTGGTGCTGGGGGTGGGCATCGTCATCGCGCTGGCCTTCGACGCCACCTTCGGCTTCCTGCGCCAGATCCTGACGCTGGCGGCCACCAACAAGATCGACATGCGCCTGACCCGGCGCACCTTCGGCCACCTGCTGTCGCTGCCGATCGACTATTTCGAGACCACCACCGCCGGCGTCATCACGCGCCACATGCAGCAGCTGGAAAAGATCCGCAACTTCCTCACCGGCCGCCTGTTCTTCACGGCGCTCGATACCACCGCGCTGGTGATCTTCCTGCCCATCCTGTTTACCTATTCGGTCAAGCTGGCCATGATCACGCTGGCCTTCACGGTGGCCATCGGCGCGGTGGTGGCGGCCATGGTGCCGACCTTCCAGCGCCGCCTGCAGGACCTGTACGCGGCCGAGGGCCGGCGCCAGGCGATGCTGGTGGAAACGGTGCACGGCATGCGCACCGTCAAGGCGCTGGCGCTGGAACCGACCCAGCGCAAGCTGTGGGACCAGCGTTCGGCCGAATCGATCTCGATGCACTTCCGGGTCGGCCAGATCTCGATCACGGGCAACGCCATCACCGACTTCCTGGGCAAGCTGCTGCCGGTGGTGATCATCGTGATCGGCGCCCAGGACGTGTTCGACCAGACCCTCAGCGTGGGCGCCCTGATCGCGTTCCAGATGATCACCGGGCGCGTCGTGTCGCCGCTGATCAACATCGTCGGCCTGGTCAACGAATACCAGGAAACGGCGCTGTCGGTGCGCATGCTGGGCGAGGTGATGAACCGCGCGCCCGAAGGCCGGGCCGGGGCCGGCGGCCTGCGGCCCCAGCTGGCCGGCAGCATCACCTTCGACCAGGTCACGTTCCGCTATCCGGGCGCCAGCACCACGGCCCTGGACCGGGCCAGCTTCACCATCGCCGCCGGCACCATCGTCGGCATCGTCGGGCGCAGCGGCTCGGGCAAGACCACGCTCACCAAGCTGATCCAGGGCCTCTATCCGCTGCAGGAGGGCATCATCCGCTTCGACGCCACGGACGCGCGCGAGATCGACCTGGCCCACCTGCGGCGCCAGATCGGCGTCGTGCTGCAGGAAAACTTCCTGTTCCGCGGCAGCGTGCGCGACAACATCGCCGCCGCCAAGAACGATGCCACCTTCGAGGACATCGTGGCTGCCGCCGAGGCCGCCGGCGCCGACGAGTTCATCGAGCGCATGCCGCAGGGCTACGACACGCTGCTCGAGGAAAACGCCAGCAACCTGTCGGGCGGCCAGAAGCAGCGGCTGTCGATCGCGCGCGCGCTGCTGACCAAGCCGCGCATCCTCATCCTCGACGAGGCCGCCAGCGCGCTGGACCCGGAAAGCGAAGCGATCTTCATCAACAACCTGGCGCGCATCGCCGTCGGCCGCACCGTCATCATGATTTCGCACCGCCTCTCGACCCTGGTCAACGCCGACGCCATCCTGGTGATGCAGCGCGGCAGCCTGATGGACAGCGGCCGCCACGAAGAACTGTTACAGCGCAGCGAAACCTACCAGCACCTATGGAACCAACAAACAAGCCATCTGTAAGCACCGCCCAGCGTTCCGCCAAGGTCGTCGACTTCCTGCCCGACGCCGACGAGATCGAGCTGCGTCCGCTGCCGGCCTTCGCCCGCATCACGCTGCCGGTGCTGGCCGCCGCCCTGGCGGCGGCCCTGCTGTGGGCCAGCTTCTCGGAGCTGGAACAGGTGGTGGTGGCGCGCGGCCGCCTGATCAACCCCTTGCCCAACATCGTGGTGCAGCCGCTGGAGACGTCGATCGTGCAGAAGATCGAGGTGCGGGTGGGCCAGGTGGTGCACAAGGGCGAACGGCTGGCGACGCTGGACCCGACCTTCGCCCAGGCCGACGAGGCGCAGCTGCGCGCCAAGTTGCGCAGCCTGAACACGCAGACCGACAGCCTGGCGCGCGAACTGGCCGGCAAGGACGGCGGCGCCGGCGCCACCGATGCCGACAGCGTGCTGCAGGCCCGGCTGGGCCAGGAGCGGCGCGCCAACTACGAGGCCCAGATCCGCCGCCTGGACGAGAACATCGCCCGCCTGCGCGCCAGCCTGGACACCAACCGCCATGACCAGGAAGTGCTGGCGGCGCGCCTGAAATCGGTGCGCGAAATGGAAACCATGCAGGAAAAGCTGCTGGCGCAGAACTTCGGCGCCCGCGTCCATCTGCTGGAAGCGCGCGACAAGCGGCTCGAGGTCGAGCGCGACCAGCTGATGACCTTGAACCGCGAGCAGGAAATCAAGCGCGAGCTGGCCGGCCTGGAGGCCGACAAGTCCGCCTTCAACAAGGGCTGGCGCCAGAAGGCCATGGAGGATATGCTGGTCATCTCGCGCGAGCGCAACGACGTGCAGGAACAGTTGCAAAAGGCCGACAAGCGCCACCAGCTGGTGAGCATGGTGGCGCCGGCCGACGGCGTGGTGCTGGAAATTGCCAAGCTGTCGACCGGCTCCATCGTGCGCGAAGCCGAGCCGTTCTTCACGCTGGTGCCGCTGTCGGCCCGGCTCGAGGCCGAAGTCCAGATCGACGCGCTCGACGTCGGCTACATCAAGCCCGGCGACCCGGTGCACGTCAAGCTGGACGCGTTCCCGTTCCAGCGCCACGGCGACCTGGCCTCGACGGTGCGCACCGTCAGCGAGGATGCCTTCCGGCGCGACGCGGCGGCCGGCCAGGGCCTGGACGCCTATTACCTGAGCCGCATCACGCTGGGCACGCAGCCGCTCAAGCACTTGCCGCCCCAGGCGCGTTTGCTGCCGGGCATGACCCTGTCGGCCGAGATCGTGGTCGGCAAGCGCACCGTGCTGTCGTATCTGGTGTGGCCGCTGACCAAGGCCGTGAGCGAATCGGCGCGCGAGCCCTAGGCCCGTTTTCATGGCGCGCGGTTGTTGACGCGCGGCATACTGTGCATAATAGCGGAGCCGCCCGCGGCCCGTTCCACCTCTTTTGGAAGATGCTATGCTGAACAATAAAACCATCCTCATCACCGGCGGCACCGGCTCGTTCGGCAAGCAGTTCGTCAAGACCATCCTGGCGCGCTACCAGCCCAAGAAAGTCATCATCTTTTCGCGCGATGAGCTCAAGCAGTATGAGATGGCGCAGACCTACAACGCGCCGCAGATGCGCTATTTCATCGGCGACGTACGCGACCAGGCGCGCCTGACCCAGGCCATGGACGGGGTCGACTACGTGATCCACGCGGCCGCCCTCAAGCACGTGCCGGTGGCCGAGTACAACCCGATGGAATGCATCAAGACCAACATCTACGGCGCCGAGAACGTGATCCACGCGGCGCTGGCCTGCGGCGTCGAGCGCGTGATCGCGCTGTCGACCGACAAGGCGGCCAACCCCATCAACCTGTACGGCGCCACCAAGCTGGCCTCGGACAAGCTGTTCGTGGCAGCCAACAACATGGTCGGTTCGCGGCCCACCCGCTTCTCGGTGGTACGTTACGGCAACGTGATCAATTCGCGCGGTTCCGTCATCCCCTTCTTCAAGGGCTTGCTGGCCCAGGGCGCCACCGAGCTGCCCATCACGGACGCGCGCATGACGCGCTTCTGGATCACGCTGCAGCAGGGGGTGGACTTCGTCATCAAGAATTTCGAGCGCATGCACGGCGGCGAAATCTTCATCCCGAAAATCCCGTCGGCCACCGTCACCACCCTGGCCGAGGTGCTGGCGCCCAACTTGCCGCACAAGATAGTGGGCATCCGCCCCGGCGAGAAGCTGCATGAGATCATGTGCCCGTTCGACGATTCGCACCTGACGCTGGCCTTCCACGACCACTACGTGATCCAGCCGTCGATCGTGGTCAGCGCGCGCGAGGACTACCGCCGCAACCGGCTCGGCGAGGACGGCGTGCCGGTGGCCGGCGGCTTCGAATACAATTCCGGCACCAATCCGGAGGTGCTCGACGCGGAAGGCCTGGGCCAGCTGATCGCGCTGAGCGAACGCACCGGTTACTGACGGAGCCCCGATGAAGATCGCCATCATTCCCGCCCGCGGCGGCAGCAAGCGCATCCCCCGCAAGAACATCCGCCCCTTCGCCGGCCAGCCCCTGATCGCCTATTCGATCAAGGCGGCCAGGGACAGCGGCCTGTTCGACCACGTCATCGTCAGCACCGACGACGAGGAAATCGCGGCAGTGGCGCGCCAGTACGGCGCCGAGACGCCGTTCGTGCGCCCGCCCGAGCTGGCCAACGACCACGCCACCACGGTGCCCGTCATCAAGCACGCGGTACAGTGGGTGCAGCAGAACCTGGGACCGGTCGACTACGCGTGCTGCATTTACGCCACCGCCCCCTTCATCCAGGCCAGCGCGCTGCGCGGCGCGCTGGCGCTGCTGCAGCAGCGCCACGTGAGCGGCTATGTGTTCAGCGCCGCCAGCATGCCGTTCCCCATCCAGCGCAGCTTCAAGGTGGCTGCGGACGGCCACGTCGAAATGTTTCAGCCCGAGCACTACAACACCCGCTCGCAAGACCTGGAAGAGGCCTACATGGACGCCGGCCAGTTCTACTGGGGCGCGGCCGCGGCCTACCTGAGCGACAAGATCTTCTTCGCGCCCGACTCCGTGGCCTACGTGCTGCCGCGCCACATGGTGCAGGACATCGATACGCTGGAAGACTGGAAGCGCGCCGAACTGATGTACGACGCGCTCAAGCGCAACGGCGACCTGGTCTGAGCGGCGCCATGGCGACCATCGTCGTTACCGGCGCCACCGGCATGCTGGGCAGCACGCTGGCGCCGCTGCTGGCCGCCGCCGGTCACACGGTGCTGCGGCATGGCCATAGCGGCGCGGCCGACCTGCAGGCCGACCTGTGCGACTACCACGCCACTGCCGCCATGCTCGACGCGGCGCAGCCGGACTGCATCGTGAACCTGGTGGCGCTGACCAACGTCGATACCTGCGAGCGCGACCCGCAGGCCGCCTACCTGCTCAACACGGCCAGCGTCGAGCACCTGGCGCGCTGGATGAAGGGGCACCCGGCCTGCCACCTGGTGCAGATCTCGACCGACCACCTGTACGACGGTCCCGGTCCGCACGACGAGCAGCAGCTCACCATCCGCAACACCTACGCCTTGTCCAAGCTGGCCGGCGAACTGGCCGCCGGCTGCGTGCCCAGCACCGTGTTGCGCACCAATTTCTTTGGCCGCAGCCGGTGCGCCGGGCGCGTCAGCTTCAGCGACTGGCTGTACGGCGCGCTGCGGGCCGGCACGCCCGTGACCGTGTTCGACGATGTGCAGTTTTCCCCGCTGTCGCTCGAGACGCTGTGCGCGATGATCGCGCGCGTGGTCGAGCAGCGTCCGCCGGGCGTCTACAACCTCGGCGCGCGCGACGGCATGAGCAAGGCCGATTTCGCCTACGCGCTGGCAGCCGCGCTGCAGCTGCCCGACCGTGCGCTGCGGCGCGCCCTGTCGAGCGCCTCGGCCGCGCTGAGCGCGCGCCGGCCGACCGACATGCGCATGGACAGCGCCCGCTTCGAGCAGGCGCTGGGCGTGCGCCTGCCCACCCTTAACGATGAAATTCTATCCCTGCGGAGTGTCTACCGTGAACCAGCCTGACCGTATCCTGCACATCCAGGGCCAAGCCATCGGCGACGCCCACCCGACCTACTTCATCGCCGACATCGCCGCCAACCACGACGGCGACCTGGAACGGGCCAAGGATCTGATCTACATGGCGGCCGAAGCGGGCGCCGACGCCGCCAAGTTCCAGCACTTCAAGGCCAACACCATCGTCAGCGATGCCGGCTTCAAGGCGCTGGGCGGCCAGCAGTCGCACCAGGCCAAGTGGAAGAAGAGCGTGGTCGAAGTGTACGCGGACGCCAGCGTGCCCATGCTGTGGACCACGACGCTCAAGGAAACCTGCGACAAGGCCGGCATTTGCTTCTTCACCAGCCCGTACGACAAGGAACTGGTCGATCACGTCGACCCCTTTGTGCCGGCCTTCAAGATCGGTTCCGGCGACATCACGTGGCTGGAGATCATCGAACACATCTGTTCCAAGCACAAACCCACCATCCTCGCCACGGGCGCCTCCAGCATGGACGATGTGGACCGCGCCGTGCAGGCCGCGCTGGCCATCAATCCGCAGCTGGCGCTGATGCAGTGCAACACCAACTACACGGCGCAGCTGGAGAATTTCAAATACATCCAGCTCAACGTGCTCAAATGCTACCGCGCCATGTATCCGGACATGGTGCTGGGCCTGAGCGACCACACGCTGGGCCATGCGACGGTGCTGGGCGCGGTGGCGCTGGGCGCGCGCATGATCGAAAAGCATTTCACGGACGACGTCGGGCGCGACGGCCCGGACCACGGTTTCTCGATGAGCCCCAAGGCCTGGCGCGACATGGTCGACGCCACCCGCGAACTGGAACTGGCGCTCGGTAACGGCATCAAGCGGGTCGAGGAAAACGAAAAGCAGACGGCCGTGCTGCAGCGGCGCGCCATCCGCCTGGTGCAGGACCTGCCGGCCGGCAGCGTGCTCACGCGCGAACACGTGACGGTGCTGCGGCCCTGCCCGGCCGACGCCGTCTCGCCGCTGGCGCTGGCGCAGGTGCCGGGCAAGCGCCTGACGCGCGCCATCATGGCTGGAGATTACCTGCGATGGACCGACCTCGCGTAGCCATCGTCGTCCCCGCCCTGAACGAGGCGGCGACGATAGGGGCGGTGCTGGAGCGGGTGCGGGCCTACGGCTATCCCATCGTGGTGGACGACGGCTCGCAGGACGACACGGCGGCCCTGGCGCGCGCGGCCGGCGCCGACGTGGTCAGCCACGCCAGCAACCAGGGTTATGACGGCGCCCTCAACACGGGCTTTGCCCGCGCCGCCGCGCTGGGCGCGCGCTACATCGTCACGCTCGACGCGGACGGCCAGCACAACCCGGCCCAGCTGGCCGAGATGATCGCCCACCTGGAGCAGGGCAACGAGCTGGTGCTGGGCGTGCGCGACCGCCTGCAGCGGGTGGGCGAAGTGATCTTCGCCGCCCTGGCCGGCTGGCTGTGGTCGGTGCGCGACCCGCTGTGCGGCATGAAAGGTTACGCGGTCGAGCTGTACCAGCGGGCCGGCCATTTCGACAGCTTCCAGTCGATCGGCAGCGAGCTGGCCGTGCGCGCCATGGTCAACCATTGCCGCTACGTGGAAATGCCCATCCTGACCCGCGACCGGGCCGACGCGCCCCGCTTCGGGCGCCGCTTCCAGGCCAACTACAAGATCCTGCGCGCCATGTGCATCCTGCTGCTGCGCTACGGCCGTGGCCAGCTGCGGAGCGCCCCGTGAGCGGCGCGCCGCTGCGGGTGGCCATCGCCGGCTGCGGCCTGATCGGCACCCAGTGGGATGCCGCCGGGCCGGCCCTGCCGTACGCGCTGACCCATGCGGCCGGCTTCAGCCGCCAGCCCGGCGCCGTGCTGGTGGCCGTGTGCGACCCCGACCTGGACAAGGCGCGCGCCGCCGCCGCCCGCTGGGGCGTGGCCGGCGCCTACGCCGATCCGGGCGCCATGTTCGCGGCCGGCCCCGTCGACCTGGCCGTGGTGGCCAGTGCCAGCGCGGCGCGCTGGGACGTGGTGCAGCCGGCCCTGGCGGCCGGGGTCAAGGTGCTGGTGATCGAAAAGCCGCTGGCCACCACGCTGGCCGAGAGCCGGCGCCTGGTGGCCGCCATCGACGCGGCCGGCGTGCGCACGGTGGTCAATTTCTCGCGCCGCTGGGACCCGGCCATGCTGGACTTGCGGGCCCGCATCGTGGGCGGCGCCATGGGGCCCATCGAGCGCCTGGTGGGCACCTATGGCAAGGGCTTGACCAACAACGGCTCGCACATGGTGGACCTGGTGGCCTTCCTGTGCGACGCCCGGCCGCTGCGGGCCCGGGCCCTCGGTTCGCCGCTGGACCCGGGCGAGGCCGACTGGTCGCAGGGGCGCGACCGCGCCCTGGACGCCCAGCTCGAATATGAGGACGACGGCGGGCGCCGCTTCCAGCTGACCATGCTGGGCACCGACCAGCGCGCCTACACCTGTTTCGAGCTGCGGGTGCTGGGCAGCACGGCCCTGTGCGAGCTGACCCTGGGCGGGCGCACCGTGCGCTATACGGAACTGGCCGCCGATCCGCACTACGCCGGCTACACGGTGCCGGGCGCGCCGCAGGCGCTGGCGGCCCACGCGCTGGAGGCGATGGAGCGGATGGCGGCCCAGGCCCTGCAACTGGCCGGCGGCGCCATCGCGCGCGCCAACAGCGACATCCACACGGCGCTGCAGACGGCGCTGGCGGTCGAGGCGGTACGGCGTTCGGCGGCCGAGCATGGCCGCTGGGTGACCCTGGCCGAACTGGACGATACTCAAACACTGATGGGAGAATGATCTTGGCTGAACTGGCAATCAAGGGCGGCACGCCGACCCGCAGCACACCGTTCGCCGTGCGCCGCACCATGGGCGCAAGCGAAAAGCAGGCCGTCATCGAGGTGATGGACAGCGACCACCTGTCGGGCTTCTTCGGCAGCCCCGGCCCGCAATGGCTGGGCGGCCCCAAGGTGCAGCAATTCGAGCGCAAGTGGGCCGACAAATACGGCTTTGGCCACGCCATTTCCATCAATTCCTGGACCACCGGCCTGATGACGGCCGTGGGCGCCATCGGCATCGGTCCCGGCGACGAGGTGATCGTCTCGCCCTACACCATGTCGGCCAGCGCCACCGCCATCCTGTTCTACGGCGGCATCCCCGTGTTCGCCGACATCGACCCCGACACCTTCAACCTGAGCGCGGCCAGCATCGCGGCCCGCATCACGCCGCGCACCAAGGCCATCATGGTGGTGCACATCTTCGGCCAGGCGGCCGACATGGACCCCATCATGGCGCTGGCCCGCCAGCACGGGCTGCGCGTGATCGAGGACGCGGCCCAGGCGCCGGGCGTGCACTACAAGGGCCGGCCGGTCGGCACCATCGGCGACATCGGCGGCTTCAGCCTGAACTACCACAAGCATATCCACACCGGTGAAGGGGGCATGCTGGTCACGGACGACGCCCAGCTGGCGCTGCGCTGCCAGCTGATCCGCAACCACGGGGAAAACCTGGTCGAATCGTTGCAGGTGGAAGACTTGACCAACATGATAGGCTCGAACTACCGGCTGACCGAGCTGCAGGCCGCCATCGGCGCGGCCCAGCTCGACCGGCTGGACGACTACCTGGCCACCCGCCAGCGCCTGGCCGCGCACTTCAGCGGCGCCCTGGCAGGCATCGCCGGCCTGACCCCGGCCGCCGTGGCCGAAGGGGCCGGGCATGCCTATTACCTGTATCCGATCAAGCTCGACTGCGCCGTGCTGGGCCTGTCGCGCCCGCAGTTCGTGGCGGCCGTCAACGCCGAGCTGCCCACGCCCACCGTGTGGGAGCAGACCGGGCTGGTGGAAGCCTATGTCCGTCCGCTGTACTTGGCGCCGGCCTACCAGCGCCAGATCGCCATCGGCCGCGACGGCTTCCCGTGGAGCGTCAACGCCGGCGTGCAGTACGACTACAGCAAGGGCAGCTGCCCGGTGGTCGAGCGCATGCACGAGCAGGAACTGGTCTACACGCCCCTGATGCGCGAACCGCTGACGGAGCACGATATCGACCATCTGGTGGCCGCCATCCACAAGGTGCTGCGGCACCGCGCCGAACTGGCGGACTGAGCGGCGACGGCCTCACTTGCACCGGTTGCCGTATTTGGTTATGGTAGCGATATTGACGCACAGCACGAGGCCCACCCACCATGCATAAGCAGCAAGAGCAACCCAGCCTGGTGCTGCGCGGGCAAGTGGTGACGCTGCACCGTTTCCAGGTGGCCGACATCGGGCCCGACTACGTGGGCTGGCTGAACGACGGCCAGCTCATGCGTTACAGCAATCAGCGCTTCCGCCGCCACGACGCGGCCAGTTGCCGCGCCTACCTGGCCAGTTTCGACGACAGCGACAACCTGTTCATGGCGATCCGCCATGCCGGCGTCCTGGTCGGCACCATGACCGTGTACCGTGCCGCCGTCCACGGCACGGCCGACATCGGCCTGCTGATCGGCGCGGGCGGCCAGGGCCGGGGCTGGGGCCGCGACGCCTGGGCCACCATGCTGGCCCACCTGCTGGCCGGCGGCACCCGCAAGGTGACGGGCGGCACGCTGCGCTGCAACGGGCCCATGGTGCGCATCATGCAGGCTTGCGGCATGGTGCCCGACGGGGTGCGCAGCGGCCAGGAACTGGTGGACGGCCAGCCGCAGGACATCTTGTATTTCGCCGCATTCAACCCGCTATGTTAGCGCCGCTGTCCGCCCCGCTGGCCCTGGTGGCCCATGACGCCGGGGCCGCCAACCATCTGCTGGCCTGGTACGAGGCCGGGCAGCTGGGGGACGCGCCGCGCCCTTGCCTGGCCGGGCCGGCGCTGGCGCTGTGGCAGCAGGGTGGCCATGGGCCGGTGCTGGCGCTCGAGCAGGCGCTGGAGGGGGCCGCCATGCTGCTGAGCGGCACCGGCTGGGCCAGCGCGTTCGAGCACGAAGCGCGGCGCCAGGCGCGCGCCCGTGGCATCCGCAGCGTGGCCGTCATCGACCACTGGACCAACTACCGGGCCCGCTTCGTGCGGGCCGGCCAGCAGGTGCTGCCGGACGAGATCTGGGTCACCGACGGCCATGCGCTGGCGCTGGCACAGGCCGAGTTCGCGCCGCTGCCGGTGCGCTGCCAGCCCAACCTTTACCTGGAGCGGCAAGTGGCGCTGGTCGGCCAGCGCCCGCGCCCGTCCCATGCCGGCCAGCGCGTGCTGTACGTGCTCGAACCGATACGGGCGGCCTGGGGCGTGCTGGCCGAGCCGGGCGAACTGCTGGCGCTGGACTACTTCGTGGCCCAGCTGGCCCGGCTCGGGCTCGATGCGGGCAGCCCGATCCGGCTGCGGCCCCACCCGTCCGACCCGCCCGGCAAGTACGGGCCGTGGCTGGCGCGCCAGCGTCACCTGGACGTGGCGCTGGACGAGCATCCGACCCTGGCCGACGCCCTGGCCTGGGCCGATACCGTGGCCGGTTGCCAGACCTACGCGATGGTGGTGGCGCTGGCCGCCGGGCGGCGGGTGGTGTCCACCGTGCCGCCATGGGCGCCGCCGTGCGTGTTGCCCCATCCTGAAATCCTTCGATTGTCCGCTTTAACCACATAGGTGTCACATGACTATCAACAACACATACGGCCAGCCGCTGTTTCCCGATATCAAGTACTGCGCACGCTGCTGCATGCCGGAAACCAATGAAGGCATGCAGTTCGACGAAATGGGCATCTGCCAGGCGTGCCAGTCGTCGGAACAGAAGATCCGCATCAACTGGGTCGAGCGCGAGCAGGAGTTGCGCAAGATCCTCGATTACTACAAGAGCCTGAACAACGAGTATGACTGCATCATCCCCATCTCCGGCGGCAAGGACAGCACCTTCCAGCTGCACGTGCTGACCAAGGTGTATGGCTTGCGCGCGCTGGCCGTCACCTTCAGCCACACCTGGTTCTCCGAGACGGGCAAGTACAACCTGCAGAACTGCCTCGAGAAATTCGACGTCGACCACGTCATGTTCTCGCCCAGCCGCTCGCTGGTGAACCGGCTGGCGCGCCAGTCGCTGTTCAAGATCGGCGACGCCTGCTGGCATTGCCACTCGGGGGTGGGCGCCTTCCCCATGCAGACGGCGGTACGCTACAAGATCCCGTTGCTGATCTGGGGCGAGTCGATCGCCGAAACGTCGGGCCGCGCCACCCACCGCAATCCGGTGCGCAAGTTCGACCGCGACTATTTCACCAAGGTGTCGGCCAAGCGCTACCCGGAGGAGATGGTCAACGACGAGATCAGCCTGCGCGAGATGTCGTGCTTCAAGCTGCCGTCGGTGGAGGACATCGAACGGCTGGGCGTGGTGGGCATCCACCTGGGCGACTTCATCTTCTGGGACGACGAGCGCCAGATGGAGTTCGTGCGCGACGTCTATGACTGGCGCGAAGACAAGGTGGAAGGCACCTACAAGAACTACAAGAGCGTCGAGTGCCGCATGGCCGGCGTGCACGACTACACCAAGTTCCTCAAGCGCGGCTTCGGGCGCGGCACCGATCACGCCAGCGTGGACGTGCGCGCCGGCCTGCTGACGCGCGAGGAAGCGTTCGAGCTGGCCAAGGCGGCCGACACGGAACGCCCGCCGGCGCTCGACTGGTACCTGCAGATCACCGGTTTCAGCGAGGACGAGTTCAACGCCGTCATGCGCCAGCACCGGGCCCAGGTGACGGCCGGGGGCGGCCTGACGGACGAGAAGTTCGCCGCCGCCGTGCAAGCCTACCGCCTGTCGCAGGTGAAGCCATGAACGCGCCGGTGCCAACCACGCTGGCCGACTGCACGGCCAGCGAGCTGCTGGGCCTGCTGCGCGGGCGCCAGGCCAGCGCCGTCGAAGTGACCCAGGCCTGCCTCGACAGCATCGGCCGCCACGAGGCCGAGATCCACGCCTGGACCTGGCTCGACCCGGAACTGGCCCTGCGCCAGGCGGCCGCGGCCGACCTGAAGCTGGCCGACGGCAGCGGCGGCGCCCTGTGCGGCTTGCCGGTGGGGGTGAAGGATATCTTCAACACGGCCGACATGCCGACCCAGATGGGCAGCCCGATCTGGGACGGCTTTACGCCCGGTAACGATGCGCGCGTGGTGCACTACCTGCGCATGGCCGGCGCGGTGGTGCTGGGCAAGACCGTGACGGCGGAGTTTGCCGTGCATGCGCCCGGCCCGACCCGCAACCCCCACCACCTGGACTACATCCCCGGCACCTCGTCGAGCGGTTCGGCGGCCGCCACCGCCGCCCACATGGTGCCGCTGGCGCTGGGCACGCAGACGGCCGGCTCCATCATCCGTCCCGCCAGCTATTGCGGCGTCTATGGCTACAAGCCCTCGTTCGGCCTGGTGCCGCGCACCGGCATGCTGAAGACCACCGACAGCCTGGACACGGTGGGCATGTTCGCCCGTTGCGTGGACGACCTGGGCCTGTTGTTCGACACGGTACGCGTGCACGGCATCGACTTCCCCATCGCGCACGCCTTGCTGAACGACCCGGCGCGGCAAACCCGGGGCGCCCGTGCGTGGCGGGTGGGCCTGGTGCGCGGGCCGAAATGGGCCTGCGCCGAACCGTACGCCCAGCAGGCGCTGACGGAATTCGCCCAGCGTCTGGCCGCGCTGCCCGAGGTCGAAGTGGTGGACTGCCCGCTGCCCGCCGGCTTCAGCCAGGCGCACGATATCCACAACACCATCTATGACAAGGCGCTGGCCTATTACTTCAAGGAGGAGTTCGCCGCGCACACGCTGGTCAGTCCCATCATGTATGACATCGTCACGCGCGGCAACGCGGTGACGGTGGAGCAATACCAGTGGGCCCAGCAGCAACAGAACGTGCTGGCGCACCAGCTCGACGATGTGATGCGCCAGGACTACGACATCCTGCTGGACCTGTCGACCGGCGGCGAAGCGTTGCGCGGGCTCGATTCGGTCGACCGTCCCGACCATTGCCTGATCTGGACCCTGGCCGGCGTGCCGACCTTGAACTTGCCGGTGTTTAGCGGCCCGAACGGCCTGCCGTTCGGCGCCCAGCTGTGCGCGCGCCGTTACAACGACTATCTGTTGCTGGACTTCGCGCGCCACTTGCAGGCGCACGGGGTATGCGGGCTGGACACTTATCCGCAGCCGCAGTTTCGCCGCTAACGGCGCTTGACGGCGCCGGCGCCGGCCGGCGCCGGGCGGGGCGGGGCCGGCGTCCCGGGACGCCGTCGGTCAGTACTGGCAGCTAAACAGCAGCGCGTCGCGCGCGTGGGCGTGCTGCATGAAGTCGACCGACACCTCGCGCTTGCGCTGGTAGTCGCCCTGCAGCGTCTCGGCGTTGCGCAAGTGGTGGTTGCCCCAGCCGCGCGCCACGTCGGCCGGATTGAGCTTGTTGGCGATCTGCATCTTGCGGGCGATGGTGCGCTCGGTCCACGGCGCATAGTGGAACACCATCACCATCAGGTTGAGGATGCGGAAACTGGCGTCCGGCAGGTAGGAGCCGTGGCGGCCCGGGGTGTACATGCCGACCGCGTTATGGTGGTAGAAGCGGTTGCGGGTGGGCTGGCCGCCGATGTTGCCGATGCGCATGCGCTCTTCCACGGTGGGGATGGCGTTGTCGTCGATGCCAAAGTGTTTCTGCAGCGGCAGCGGCCGGTCGTAGGTGGGGATCTGGGCCGGATCGTCGTCGATCACCAGCATGCCGGAGGCGGCGCAGCCGATGCGCCCCATTTCCGTCAGCGAGGCCTCGAGCTGGGCCAGCGGCACGCTGCACACGAGGAACTCGGTCACCGTCAGCGCGATCTTCCAGCCCACCATCTCCTGCTCGTAATTCATCACCTCCAGGTCCGTCAGGTAGGCGTCGAAATGGGTCAGCCGGCTGCGCACGAGGCGCCAGTTGGGCGCCAGTTCGCGGCAGATCTCGGCCGAGCGGTCGGTCGAACCATGGTCGATCAGGATGCCATAGTCGAACAGGGGCAGATGGTGTTTGAGCCACCAGGGCAGCAGGTACTCTTCGTTGTAGAAATGGCAGATGACGGTGCGCATGGAAAGGTCCGGTGGGGCGGTTACAGGTATTCCGCGGTGGGGAAATAGGAGTACAGCACGGAGCCGGCCGGCACGCCGAGGGCGCGCACCTTGGCGGCCAGCTCGTGGCGGAAGTTCCATGCCGCGAACACGAACAGGGCTGGGCGGTCCAGCTTGCTTACCGCGTCGAGCGCCTCGATACGGCAGCCCGAACCGGGTGCATACAGGCCGATCTTGAGCGGATTCTCGTCGAGGAACAGGTCGGGCTGGATGTGGCCGGCATTGACCAGCGTCATGGCCTTGGCCGCCGCGCCCACGAACACGATGGCGCGGCCGGCGGCGCGCTGCTGCGCCACCAGTTCCACCACGTTCTGCACCACCGTGCGCGCCGTCTGGCCGAAGCGCTCGTAGGTGTGCCAGTCGAACAGGCCGATGCGCTGCTCGTACTCGGGCAGCGATTCGGCGATGGCGAACTGGCCTTCCAGGAACGGGGTGCGGAAGCCGGCGGCCGGTGGCGCGTCCGCGTGCTGCAGCAGGTAGACCGGGCTGTCGCCGTGCACCTTGACCAGGAAGGTGTCGACCAGGCGCAGGCCGGCCCGTTCGGCCAGGCGCGCCATGGAGCGGGTGTTGAAGAACGAGATGTGCTCGTGGTACATGGTGTCGAACTCGCCGTTCTCGAACATGCGCGCCTGCGACGGCTGCACCAGCACCGTGCCGCCGGCGCGCAGCTTGTCGCGGCAGCCGATCAGGAAGGCCAGCGGATCGTCCACGTGGGCCACCACGTTCATGCAGACGATGGCGTCGAACTGGCCCTCGATCTGGGCCGCCGCCTGCGGCCAGTAACCGCACAGCACGGGCAGGCCCGCGGCCTGGGCCTGGGCCGTGATGTTGGCGGCCGGGTCCACCCCTACGCAGCTCAGGCCGGCGCGCTGCATTTCGCGTATCAGGCTGCCGTCATTGGCGGCCAGTTCCAGTACCCGGCCGCCGGCCGGCAAGCTGCGCGCCAGCGCGTCGGCGAACCAGGTGAAGAACTGGCCCAGCGTTTTCGAGGTGCCGCTGACGTAGGCGTACTGGTCGAAAATCTGCTGGCGGTCGACGCAATAGCTGAGCTGGGCGTTCCAGCAATCGAGGCAGACGTTCAAGCCCAGCGGGAACGCCGGCACCTGCTCGCTGGCGCTGGTGGTATAGCTGTTGGCCGGCGGTTGCTGGCCCAGGTCGAGCGCCATGCGCAGATGGCCGCCGCCGCAGCACAGGCAGTGGGTGATCGGGTAGCTACTCATTAGACGGTTCCTTTGGCGGCGCGGTAATCGTGAATAAATTGTTGGCAGCGTTCCTGCAGGGTCAGCGTGGGCAGCTCGGCGCCGCAGATGGCCTTCATCTTGGTGGTGTCGAGCAGGAAGGAATAGGTTTCCGAATCGCCCTGGTACATCACTTGCGCATTCCATGCCATGGCGATGCCGTGCGCCAGCTCGCCCATCTTGCACGAGTAGCTGCCCGCGTTGTAGATGCCCGGTTGCTGGCGCGTCTGCAGCAGCTTCTTGATCAGCACCCACAGGTCGGACAGGAACAGGATGGTGCGGTTCGATTCGCTGTTCATCAGGCGCACCTGGCCGCTGCGCACGGCCGCCAGGTTCATCGAGTTGAACACCAGCTCCTCGCGCACATTGGGGCTGTAGCCTGAGAGCGTGCCCATGCGCAAGGCGTAGAAGTTTTCCAGGAAGTTTTGCGCGATATAGTCGAAGGCGAACTTGGAAATGTCATACGGATTTTGCGACGGGATGGTGGCCAGCGACACTTCCGAGGCCGGCAGCGTGTGGGCCGCCTTGGTCGAATACAGGCTGCCGCTGGAGGCGTAGATCAGTTTGGTTTCCGGGCGCAGCTTCTTGGCGAAGTTGAACAGGTTCAGGCAATTGTTGGCCAGCGCCCCCTTGGGATCGAGCACGGACTGGCCCACGCTCGAGTGGCCGGCGAACCAGACCACGGCATCGAACTGGCTCAGGTAATCGGGGTCCAGCTCGGCATAATCGGTCACCAGCACGTCCGGCACGGCGCCGGGGTTGCCGCGCGTCAGGCGGTCAACCACGGTCACCTTGAAGCCGGCCGCGCGCAGCTGGCCGTACATATAGCTGCCGATATAGCCACAGCCGCCCACCAGCAGGACGTGCTGCGCATCGGTGCTGACTGAATTGGTAGTTTCCAAAGACGTTCTCCGTGGTGTGATGGGGCAGGCGCCTGGCCGGGGGCGGCCCGGCCTGCCGGGCGCCTAGCCCGGGGCCTGCCGCGTAAGTTGTTGCCGCAGCGCCGCCATGGCGCCATTGTAGTCGCTGAGCAAGACATCGTGCTCGGGCAAAGTGTGCAGTTCGGTTTCCGTGTAGGGGCGGTCGATCGCTTGCACGCAGTCAGCGCCCCCGTTGAGGAATTTGATCAGGGCCGTGGTCGGCTGGTCGAGCGCGATGCACAGCGAGGTGCGCTCGGCCCACGGTTCCAGCGGCCCCGTGGCGTACAGGTCGGCCAGCGTGGCGTCCGGCGTGCCCAGCGCGCGCAGGGCGCTGGTGAGCACGATGGTGATATCCCAGCTGGCCTTGACGCGCACCTTGCACGGTACCCCATGCTGGGCGCACAGCGCGATGGCGTCGGCCATGAAGCCAGTGATGGCCGCGAAGGAACAGGTCGGCACGCCGCCCGGATCGGTCAAGGCATTGAGCAGCAGCAGCACGTACGGTGCACGCCCGGTGGCCGCGGTGCCCGTGACCAGGCGCTGGGCCCAGACCGAGCGTTCATTGCCAAGCTCGGCAAAGGAATCGGGCGTGCGCACGTAGCCATGCTTGCGTCCCTGGGCCAGCACCGGGAACGGCGTCACGGCCACCGAGGAATGGGGGTGGATTTCCGTGGGCAGGGCGCGCAGATTGGCCCAGGTCGCCAGTGGCCCGGACAGGCCGGCATCGTGGTCGCTCAGGTAAAGATAGCGGATGTTGGCGAACTTGGGCGCCGTGCACAGCTGGTCGTACGCGCGCAGCTGCGACAGCGACTTGTTGAGCTGGCGTTCAATTTGCGCCTGCACGATGGGGGCCGGCAGATCCGGACACAGGCACTGGTACAGCGCGCCCGTGGCGCTGCGCACGGCGTCCAGGTACTGTTGCTGGGCCAGGCTGGTGGCGCGCGCCGGCCCGCCCAGCTTCAGGGCCACGCGGTCGGGCCCGATCGGGATGTCGAAGTAGGTGCTGCTCAGATCGAGCAGGCGTCCGGCGTGGAACCCGGCCAGGCGCTGGCGGTGGAATTCATAGTCGTAATAGACGGTGGGCAGGTGCACCAGCGCTTCGTAATGGCTGTCCTCGTCATCGCCCAGTGCCAGCTCGAAGCGCGCGGCGTCGGCCACGAAAGGGCGGCCGGGCGGCACCAGGAAGGCCCGCAGCTCGCCCGCCGTGCGCTGGCGCAGCGCGCCGGCCAGGAAGTGGCGCTGCAGGGCCGAGTCGAAATAGAAGTCCTGGCTGTTGTCGAGCGTGAAGTGGGCCAGGCTGGCACGCTGCGGCATGGCGGCCGCCAGCTGCGGCGCGAAGCGCGACCAGCGCAGCACCGTCAGCGCGATGAAATACAGGTTCAGATAATCCCAGCCGAGCGAAGCCAGGGGGAAACCGAGGTGGCGCGTGCGCAGTTCCGACAGCTGGGCGTCGAAGGCGCGCGCCATGCGGTCGGCTTCCAGGTGGCAGCGCGCCAGGTCGGCCGCGCCGTGCGGCGTGGCATCGACGAAGGTGACGTGCCGGGTGCCCGCCGCCAACAGGGCGTTGTAGACGTCGGCCGAATGGGTGAGGCACTCCGTGTCGGCCAGCTGCGGGCCGAGGCTGGCCTGTGCCTGCAGAAAGTCGGTTCGGTTAACCAGGAAGATCGAAGCCATGTTTGCTCGCTCAGCGCAGCTTGTCGCGCATGGCGCTGTAAGCTTGATAGTATTCCGGGTAGCCTTGCTCGCGGATGGCCATTTTCAGGGCATCGCTGAGCACCGCTTCCAGCCGGAACTGGTTCAGGCGGCTGGCCGACCAGGCCAGGCCGAACGGATTGTAGGCCTTGCCGGTCCAGCCGCCATCGGTGGCCAGCAGCAGCGAGGCGATGCGTTCCATCAGGAACACTTTGCGCTGCACGGCGCCGGGATAGCTGGTGGCCGCGGTCAGCCCCGCGCGCAGCGGGTGGTCGCCCTGTTCGCACAGGGCGAACAACTGTTCGTTGATTGCCAGCCAGGCGCGCCAGAACGGGGGCCGGGCCACGAAGTAATTACTGAAAATAATGTGGCGGCTATCCATCACCAGCGTCGCCAGGTCGGCCTGGACCCCGGCCGCCGCGACAAATTGCTGGCTGAGCGCGACAAAGCCGGGCTGGAACAGCTCTTCCTGCTCGAAAATATTGAGAAAGAAGGCGCCCATGTCGACCTGGGGACTGAACGAGACCACGTCCGCGTCGCCGGCGTCGCGCACGAAGGCGCGCACCTGCTCGGCGTTCAGGCCGGTCTTTTCCTGGAAACGGGGCGAGAAGAAGCCGTAGTAGGCCGTCTCGTCCAGCGTTTGCTCGAGCAGGAAGCGGCGCATCGGCCAGTATTCGCGCCAGTCGTTGCGCAAGCCGCTCATGTTGTCGAGCACCGCGAAGCCGGGCGGCACGGCCGCCAGCGTCGCCTCGGAATAGGCGATGTGATACAGATGCACCGGGGTCATGGAGCGCGCCATCAGGGCAGGGCCACGGCCTTGACCACGTACTGGAACACCAGCGCGTCGGCCACGGCCTGTTCCGGGTCGGCGCCGCCGGCCACGGCCATCTGGCGGATCGCGGCCAGGGTGGCCTCGCTGGGGTCGTGGAAGCGGCGCACCGTCATCGCCGTCACCTGGTAGCCGCAGCTCTGGAACATGTGCAGGATGGAGACGCGGGTGAACCAGCGGATGTGGGTGCGGTCCAGCAAGCCCGAGTCCTGGTACAGGAAATTGCCCGAGTTGATGCAGGACTGGATGCCCCAATGCTGGATGTTGGGGATGCAGGCGACGATCTCGAGCGGTCCGGCCGCGTTCAGGCGGATGCGCTTGAGCAGCTTCCACGGGTCGTACAGGTGTTCCAGCGCATCGGCGAACACCCAGCACTGGGCGTCGGCCAGGTCGGCGAACACGGCGTCGCTCAAGTGCTCGACGTTGCCGCAGATGACGTCGGTGCAGTTCGGGCGCGACGCTTCGGCGTATTCCTCGACGATTTCGATGCCCGTGTATTTGGTGGCCGGATTGTTGGCCCGGTAAGCGAGCGCCAGGGCGCCGCTGCTGGAACCGACTTCCACCACGCTGGGCAGGCCGGGACGCATCATGTTGAGCACATCCACGTTGTGGATATTGTTGATGGCGGTCTGCTTCATGTCTTCCAGTGGCTGCACGGCGATCCTCTCAAATAGGGTTTCCAGGTCGCGCACCAGACGCGGACTGTCGAACAGGGGGCAACTGAGGCGGTTCTGCTCCAGGCGCTGGCGCAGCGCCGCCAGCTGCGGCCGGTCGTTGGCCAGCGCCACGGCGCGTTCCTCATAGTCGGCCAGCGTGTGGGTGACCAGCTCGGGCAGGCCGGCCGCGTGCAGCAGGCTGCCGGCCATGCGCGAGGAAAAGGTGCGGCCGGCGCAGGTCAGCAGCGGCAAGCCGGCCCACAGGGCATCGCTGCCGGTGGTGCCGGCGTTGAAGGTGTCGGTGTCGAGGAACAGGTCGGCCACCTGGTAGCGCGCCAGATAGTCGGCCGGGCCGACCCGGCCCGCGAAGTACAGGCGCGCCGGGTCCACCCCCAGGCGGCTGGCCGCCGCGCGCAGGTTGGCGCACACCGATTCGTGGTCGGCCACCAGCCACAGCACGCTGCCCGGGCTGCGCTGCAGGATGCGCATCCAGACCGCGAAGATGGTTTCCGTGATCTTGAAATTGTTGTTGAAGCAGCAGAACACGAACGCGTCGTCCGGCAGGCCGCAGGCCGCGCGCGTGGGCCGCGGGCCGATCTGGCGCTGGCGGTCGTTGATCTGGAACGTGTGCGGCAGGTACAGCGGCTGTTCCGTGAAGAACGGCGCCAGCTCGGGCGGCAGCACGAAGCGGTCGGCGATCACGTAGTCGATGCAGGGCAGGGCGGTCGGCCCGGGGAAGCCCAGGTAGGTCAGCTGGCGCGGCGCCGGGCGCCAGGACAGGATGTCGGGCCGGGTGCCCAGCGTCAGGCCGTGCAGGTCGACCAGGATGTCGATCTCGTGGCTGCGGATGCAGCGCGCGGCCTGCTCGTCGCTCATGCCGGCGATCGGCACGTAGTGGTCCATGGCCTTGACCACGCGCGCCCGCAGCGGCGTGCCGTCCTCGTTGCTCCAGGAGAAGGCGTAGATCTCGAAGCGCTGGCGGTCGTGCAGTTCGTACAGCTCGGCCGTGAGGATGGCCACCGCGTGCGCCTGCAAGTCCGACGACAGGTAGCCGATGCGCAGCCGGCGGTGGCCGTAGCCGCCGGCCGGCGCCAGCGCCGTATGGGGCACCATCACTTTTTCGGCCACGAAGCGGCGGGCCGCTTCGAGCTGGGTTTGCGGGTCGCCGGAGGCGCTCAGCACGGCCAGCGCCGAGGTGGCCGCGAGCATGTCCTGCGCAGCGACGCCAGGCAGGGGCGCATAGATCGGCCATTTGCACTGCTTCTGGCGCAGATGGATCACATGGGTCAGGGCCTTGGGCTGCTTGGGGTCGGCCAGCAGGCTGCGGGTCAGCATGTCCTCGGCTTCGGGCAATTGCTTGCGCAGTTCCAGCAAGCGTCCCATGTTGTTGAGCGCCTGGATGTAGAACGGCCGGTCGGCCGCCACGGCCGGCGAGGCCAGGGCGGTGACGCGGTTCCACAGCGTCAGCGCTTCGAGCGCGTTGCCGTGCCGTTCGAGCAGCGTGCCCAGGTTCAGGTGGGCTTCGATGAAGTCCGGTTTGCGCTCCAGCGCCTGGCGGTAGGCGCGCTCGGCGCCCGCATCGTCCTGCAGATTGCTGAGCGTGACGCCCAGGTTGAACAGCACGGCGTAGGCAGCCGGATCCTGGCTGCCTTGCAGCCAACGCTGATACAGGGCGGCCGCTTGCCGGCCTTGACCGTGATCGGTCAATTGTTGCGCCAGATTGAACAGTGGAGCGATCGGCAGTGCCTGCTGGGCAATCAGGGCGTCGGCCAGTGTGACGCTGTGCACCAGGTCGTTGCCGTTCAGGGAGGCTTGTAACGCTGAAAGCTGATCTTGCCGGAGAGATTCGACTGTGTTTTTCATCATGTATCGTAGGGCACCGGGGGCTATGCCCGATACGGTAGCGATTGTAAGAGCCGGCACCATGCGGAGTTTCGCATGTCGATCTATTTTAAACCATAACAGATTGGCCCCGGTTAACTTTTCCGCTGGGGCGGACGTGCTCCATACCGTGTCCCGCCGAGGCCGCTGTCGCCTGGTGCGCGCCCGGCCACAGGGTCCAATGGCCGGGCTTGCCGGACCGGCCCGGCCGGCCCGTGTGACCATGCCGGAATCACGGTAAGATGAGCGTCCCGCGCGCTGCCGCCCCCATGGTCTCTTATGCTCCATACTCCTGCCGCCTTCTCCCCCCTGATCCGCCCGTTGGCCGATGGCGCCGCCGCCCGCACCTTCCTCGTGTACCGCGGACAGTTGCTTTTGTGCAACAGCGACCTGGCCTTGCCGCCGCCGGCCGTGCTCGCCCAGCTGGGCGTGGCGCCTGAGCGTATCCACCCGGTGGGCATGCTCGACGGCCAGTACTACCAGGCGGCCTGGCTGGACAGCGACGCCGTGCCGGACCCGGCCTATGGTTTCCACAGCCTGCGCGCCCTGTTCGGCGTGTGCGACGACGGTTTCCTGGGCGTGGCCGGGCGCGCCGTGCAGCTGGCCGAATGGGCCCGCACCCACCGCTATTGCGGCGCCTGCGCCAGTCCCATGCGGCATCAGGCGGGCGAGCGCTGCTACCAGTGCCCGGCCTGCGGCCTGAGCGCCTATCCGCGCATCTCGCCGGCCATGATGGTGCTGATCCGCAACGGCGACCGCGTCTTGTTGGCCATGCACGCCAACGCGCCCTATAAGCGCTACACGGCGCTGGCCGGCTTCCTGGAGGCCGGCGAATCGGTGGAGGAAGCCGTGCACCGCGAAGTGTATGAGGAAGTGGGCTTGCGGGTGCACAACCTGCGCTACTTCACCAGCCAGTCCTGGCCCTTCCCCCACTCGCTGATGATCGCCTTCACGGCCGACTACCTGGACGGCGAGATCCGGGTCGATCCGGCCGAAATCGCCGACGCGCGCTGGTTCGGGCCCGACGATGCATGGCCAGACATGCCCGTCACGGTGTCCATCGCCGCCGAGCTGATCAACGCGCACCGGCCGCCCGGGCGCTGAGGCCGGACCGGGAGGCCAGCCGATGTGCCGCCCGCATTTTCTATATACTTGCGGCAATCGTTATTTTTATGGTCTCACATCATCATGTCTAAAGAAGCTTTCACGGAACAAGACTGGCGCCGCCTGCTCACCACCCTCGGTGAAGATCCGGACCGTCCCGGCCTGGCCGAAACCCCGCACCGGGTGGCCAAGGCCTGGAAACACTGGACCTCCGGTTACGAGCAGGATCCGGTCGAACTGCTGAAGGCATTCGAGGATGGCGCCGAAGAGTACAACGAGCTGATCGTGGTGAAGAACATCCCCGTCTACAGCCACTGCGAGCACCATCTGGCGCCGTTCTTCGGCAAGGCCACGGTCGGCTATCTGCCCAACGGCAAGATCGTCGGCCTGTCCAAGCTGACCCGGCTGGTGGACTGCTTCGCCAAGCGGCTGCAGGTGCAGGAACGGATGACGATCCAGATCGCCAACGCGCTGATGGAAGTGCTGGAGCCGAAGGCGGTGGGGGTGGTCGTCAAGTGCCGCCACATGTGCATGGAAAGCCGCGGCATCCGCACCCCGGGCGAAGAAACCATCACCTCGGCCATGCTGGGCGAGCTGCAGCCCAACCTGGGGCTGCGCACGGAATTCCTGGCCCTGGCGCGCGAGTAGCCAGGCCAAAGAAATGGGGTACGTCCCCATTTTTTTTCGCCGGGGCGCTTATTTCGCGAAAAATGGGGACGTACCCCTTTTTTTGAAGCCGCCATCGCACGGCACGGCGGCCAAAGAAATGGGGTACGTCCCCATTTTTTGCGCCGGGGCGCTTATTTGGGGCGCGCGGCCAGCGATTGTTCGCGGGCTTGCTTGAATTCGGCCGTCGGCTTCCACTGCGGGTACGCGCTCCCTTGCGCGACCTGGTAGCCGACCCGGTACAGCAAGTCGATGTCTTGCGCGGCGCCCCGCATATCCCAGCCCGGCTCCACCACGTCATGCACGGTGTGGTACTGGTTGGCCGTGTAGGCCTGGCGCCGGGTCAGCGCCGCCGCGGCGCCGCTGCCCGTGTATTGGGTGCCGCCGCGCAGGATCAGCGCCGGCACGCCGGCCCGGGCAAATTCGAGCTGGTCGTTGCGGAAGTAGCCGCCCAGCTCGGGGTTGAGCTCGCCATGCACGGTGCGTCCCTGCGCCTTGGCGGCGGCGACGACGATGTCTTCCGCGCTGCTGCGCCCCATGCCCGTCAGTTCCACGTCGCGCGTGCGGCCCCACAGGTTCATGCCGTCCACGTTGATGTCGAGCAGCGTCTTGTTGAGCGGGTACAGCGGGTTGCGGGCGTAGTATTGCGCGCCCAGCAGGCCCCGCTCTTCGCCGGTGGTGAACAGGAACACGATGCTGCGCTTGGGCGGCGCCGGCAGCGCCTTGTACGCCCTGGCCACGGCCAGCAGGGCCGCCACGCCCGAGGCGTTGTCGTGCGCGCCGTGGAAAATCTGCTGCGTGCGCGGCCCCGGCAGCGTAGTGTCGATGCCGAAGTGATCCCAGTGCGCGCTGTAGATCACGTATTCGTTCTTGAGCGCCGGATCGGCACCGCTGATCCTGGCCACCACGTTGTTGGACACCACTTCGCGCCACGTGTTCTGCGCGCCCATGGTGACCTTGACGCCCAGCGTCACGGGCTTGAAGTCGCGTCCCAGCGCGCGGTGTTGCAGCTGGTCGAAGTCCTGCCCGCCGGCCTTGCAGATGGCGCGCGCCTGCTCCAGCGGCAGCCAGCCGGCCAGCGGCGGATAGGCGGCATGGGGGCCCTTGGTCTTGATGGTGAACACTTCGCGCGCCAGGCTGCTGCGCGCCACCTCGTACGGATAGCCGGCCGGCTTGGTGTCGTGCACGATCAGCACGGCGGCCGCGCCCAGCCTGGCGGCCATCTCGAACTTGTAGTTCCAGCGCCCGTAATAGCTGAGGGCCTTGCCGCCGAACTGGCTGGCGTCGAGCTGTTTGGGATGCCTGGGGTCGGGCAGGGGCGGGTCGTTGATCAGCACCACCAGTGTCTTGCCGTGCAGGTCCACGCCCTTGTAGTCGTCCCACTGGTACTGGGGCGCCGTGATGCCGTAGCCGACGAACACCAGCTCCGAATCGGCCACGTTCACCTGCTTGTCCTGGCGGGCGCTCCAGGCCACGAACTGGTCCGGATAGGCCAGCTTGACGGCGGCGCCGTCGCCGGCCTTGTAGCTGAGCGTGGGATGGCTGGAAATGCCCACCATGGGCACGGCCTGCAGATAGGTGCCGTCCGGGTTGCCCGGCTCCAGGCCCAGCTTCTTCAGTTGCTGCTGCAGGTAGTCGATGGTGACGGTCTCGCCACGGCTGGCCGGGGCGCGCCCTTCGAACTCGTCCGAGGCGAGCGTGGTGATCTGGGACAGCATGGCGTCGGTGTCGACTTTGAGCGGCGCGGCGGCGCCGGCGGCGCAAGCGCACAGCGCCAGCAGCGCCGCATACGGGTGGAATGTCATCAGGGGTGGTTGGTTGGCGGAAAGAATGTCTTATTTTGACACAGAATGCTGCAACAGCACATCAGCCAGCCAGTCGACGAACACCCGCACCCGCGGCGACAGGTGGCGGTTGTGGGCATAGACGATGTGGAGCGGCAGCGGCGCGGGCCGGAACTGGGGCAGCACTTCCTCCAGCGCGCCGGCCGCCAGCAGGTCCAGCATGCCCAGCCGCGGCGACTGGATCAGGCCCAGGCCGGCCCGGCAACTCTCCAGGTAGGCTTCCGTGCCGCTGACCGAGACCTGGCTGCGCATGGTCAGCGTGCGCGGCACGCCGTCGCCGTCCACGTATTCCCAGTCCAGGTCGCGCCCCGTCTGGCTCGAGAAGAAATTGACGGCCCAGTGCCGGCGCAGGTCGGCCAGCGTCTGCGGCCGGCCGTAGCGCGCCAGGTAGGCCGGCGCGCCCACGTTGATCTGTTCCATGTCGGCCACCTTGCGCGCCACCAGCGTGGAGTCGCGCAGCACGCCGCCGCGCACGGCGCAGTCGATGCCTTCGCCCACCAGGTCGGCGTAGCGGTCGCGCGAACCGAGCTTGACCTGGATCTCCGGATAGCGCTGGAAAAAGTCGGGCAGGGCCGGGATCACCACCTGGTGCGCCAGCCGTTCCGGCAAGTCCACCCGCAGGCTGCCGGCCGGCTGGCGGCCGTCGCCCAGGAACAGCCCGTTCAGGTCGTCCAGGTCGTTGAGCAGGGCGCTGCAGCGGTCCAGGTACAGGGCCCCTTCCACCGTCAGGCTGACCTTGCGCGTGGTGCGATGCAGCAGGCGTACTCCCAGCTGCTGTTCGATGGCCTGCACGGCGTTCGTCACGCTGGGCTTGGGCAAGTCCAGCTGCTGGGCCGCCAGCGTGAAACTCTTGCTGTCGGCCACGGCCTTGAAGATATGCATGGCTTTCAGCTGGTCCATGATTATTAATTTTTGTCGAATAAAGTAATAGGAATTACAGCGTTTATTGCCTGATTCGATAATAGCATAATGTGTTCAACGCGCCGTCCTGGCCGGCCATTACCGGCCCGGCGCGGCCCCCTCACCGAACTGGAGAACATCATGCAAACACGTCAACTGGGCAGCACCGGACCGCAAGTCGCGCAACTGGGCTTGGGCCTGATGGGCATGTCGGACCTGTATGGTCCGGCCGACCGCGCCGAAAGCATCGCCACCATCCACGCCGCGCTGGAAGCGGGCGTCACCCTGCTCGACACGGGCGACTTCTACGGCATGGGCCACAACGAGCTGCTGCTGCGCGAGGCGCTGGCGGGACGGCGGCGCGAGCAGGCCGTCATCAGCGTCAAGTTCGGCGCCCTGCGCGATCCGCTGGGCGGCTGGAGCGGCGTCGACAACCGTCCCCAGGCGCTGAAGAACTTCCTGGCCTACTCGCTGCAGCGGCTGGGGGTGGACTACATCGACATCTACCGCCCGGCCCGGCTGGACCCGGCCGTGCCCATCGAGGACACGGTGGGCGCCATGGCCGAGCTGGTCCAGGCCGGCCTGATCCGCCACATCGGCCTGTCCGAGGTGGGGCCCGACACGCTGCGCCGGGCCCACGCCGTGCATCCCATCAGCGACCTGCAGATCGAGTATTCGATGATCTCGCGCGGCATCGAGGATGGCATCCTGCAGACTTGCCGCGAACTGGGCATCGGCGTCACGGCCTACGGCGTGCTGTCGCGCGGCCTGATCAGCGGGCACTGGACGGCCCAGCGCGCCGGCGAAGGCGATTTCCGCGGCCAGCACAGCCCCCGTTTCCAGGGCGAGAACCTGCGCCACAACCTGGCGCTGGTGGACAAGGTGCGTGACATCGCGGCCGGGCTGGGCGTGTCCGTGGCCCAGCTGGCCATCGCCTGGGTGGCGGCGCAGGGAGCCGATATCGTGCCGCTGGTGGGCGCGCGCAGCCGGGTCCGCCTGGCCGAGGCGCTGGGCGCGGCCGGGCTGACCTTGTCGGCGGCCGACCTGGCGCGGCTGGCACAAGCCGTGCCGGCCGGCGCGGCCGCCGGGGCCCGCTACAACCAGCATGCCGTGGCCCTGCTCGACAGCGAACGGCGCGCCTGACGGCGGCCGGGCGGAGCGCGATACGGCGCTCCGCCCCTGTCAAGATGTCTACGACAAATAAACAACATGAATGATAGTCAGTGATTTGGCTGATAGCTCTTGTCCGTGATTCGGCGTATTCTTTCTTCTTGTCAACTAAGGAGCTAGCCGTGAATCGCCTGTCATTCCAACAAAAACTGTGGGTACCGTTAATTTGCAGCCTGTTGTGTATAACGGTGATTTTTATCGTCGACGCCTTCCACGCGCGCGACGTGCGCATCGAGGAACGCAGCAATGACTTGCGCAACATCGTCGATGGCGCGCTCAGCATCGTCAAGGGCTACGACGCCCAGGTGGCGTCCGGCGCGCTGAGCAAGGAAGAAGCGCAGACCCGGGCCAAGGCCGTGATCCGCAGCCTGCGTTACGGCAGCGACGGTTACCTGTCGATCAACAATTCCAACTCCGTCGTCATCATGCATCCGATCAAGTCCGAGATGGACGGCAAGGACATGAGCGGCATGCAGGACCCGAAGGGCAACTACATCTACCGCGACATCGTCGCCGCCGGCAACAGCGCCGACAACGGCGGCTTCGTGCGCTACTACTGGCCCCGTCCCGGCGCGGCCGAGCCCGTGCCCAAGCTGAGCCGGGTGGGCCATTACGGGCCGTGGGACTGGCACCTGGTGACGGGCGTGTACGTGGACGACATCGACACCGCCTTCCGCAATTCGCTGCTGACTTCGGGCGCCGTGCTGCTGGGCGTATGCGCCGTGCTGGCGCTGATCGTCAGCGTGGTCAACCGCAGCCTGCGCCATACCATAGGCGGCGACCCCGAATATGCGGGCGAAGTGGCGCGCCGCATCGCCAGCGGCGACCTGAGCGCCGCTGTCAAGACTCATGAGAACGACCGCGCCAGCATCCTGTATGGCATGAAAACCATGCGCGACCAGCTGGCCGACACCATCGGCGAGATCCGCCACAGCGCGGAAACCATCGCCACCGCCTCGGCCGAGATCGCGACCGGCAATATGGACTTGTCGGCCCGCACCGAATCGCAGGCCAGTTCGCTGGAACAGACGGCTGCCTCGATGGAGGAGCTGACCTCGACCGTGAACCAGAACGCCAGCAACGCGGTGCAGGCCAACCAGCTGGTCGAATCGGCCTCGGCCGTGGCCGAGCAGGGCGGGCGCGTGGTGTCGCAAGTGGTGCAGACCATGGACACCATCAACGCCTCGGCCACCCGCATCGTCGACATCATCAGCGTGATCGACGGCATCGCCTTCCAGACCAACATCCTGGCCCTGAACGCGGCCGTGGAAGCGGCCCGGGCCGGTGAGCAGGGCCGCGGCTTTGCCGTGGTGGCGTCGGAAGTGCGCAACCTGGCCCAGCGCAGCGCGGCGGCGGCCAAGGAAATCAAGACCCTGATCGGCGACTCCGTCGACAGCATCAACGCCGGCAGCGCCCTGGTGGCCCAGGCCGGCACGACCATGGACCAGGTGGTGGCCAGCGTGTCGCGCGTGACGGCCATCATGCGCGAGATCACGGCCGCCTCGACCGAGCAGAGCACGGGCATCGGCCACGTCAACATGGCCATCACGGAAATGGACAGCGTGACGCAGCAGAACGCGGCGCTGGTGGAACAGGCCGCGGCGGCGGCCGGCAGCATGCAGGAGCAGGCGGCCCACCTGGCCGAGCTGGTAGCCCGTTTCCGCCTGAGCGGCGAAGGTGGCCGCGCCGCCCCGGCCGTGGCCGCGGCAGCGCCGGTGCGCCTGGCCAAGCCGGCGCGCCGGGTCGCGCTGTCGCGCTAGCGCCGCCGTCGCCTCGGCCCGGTCTGAAAAATGGGGACGTACCCCATTTTCTATTTGCTAAGGGAATAAACGGGGACGTAACACGGTTTCAAAAAAGGCGGGACGTAATACGGTTATTGAAAACTGCGTCACGTCCCAATTTCCCGAAACCGTACTACGTCCCCCTTTTTTGCGAAAATGGGGACGTAGCCCATTTGTCAAAAACGGGGAAATGGGGACGTACCCCTTTTTCTAAAAACTGCGTTACGTCCCAATTTCCGAAACCGTGTTACGTCCCCATGTTCTGTTTGCGGCCGCTATTTGCTCAGGGGCGGCGGCCGGGCGACAGGCCGCGCTCGTCAATTGGCGGCTTGGCCGGATGCGGGGGCGAGGCCGCCGGCCGTGCCCGCTTCCGCCGGCGCAGCAGCCTGGCTGTCGTCGGGCTGGCCTCCGCCCTGGCCGTCGGCCGCCGCGCCCGGTGTGCCTGCCGCGCCCGGCGCGCCGTCCGTGGCCGGCACGGCCGGCACGAACACCAGCTTGCCCCCTTCCACGCGGAATACGCCCAGCAGGTCGCCCGCTTCCGCCTTGGGCTCGGGCAGTTCGGTGCAGGTCTGCGTCTCCACCTGCCACAGCTGATTGCCTTCGCGTAGTATCCAGGTCTGCTCGCCCAGGCCGAACAGTTCGATCTCCACTTCCTTGGCCGGCATGCTGCCCAGCTTGATGCGGCGCTGGCAGTCCGGCCAGCGCGACAGGATCAGCGAGACGGCCGCTTCACGCTTCCACACATGTTCCTGTTCCCGTTTCACGGTCAGCGCGTGGCTGCTGCCGCTGCCGCCCACGTAGTAGGAGGCCGAGTCGTCGACGCAGGCCGTCAGCAGCAGGGGCAGGGTGGCGAGCAGGATCTTGCGCATGGCGGGTGTCCATAGGGAAAACGGTTGTTGCATTATAGCTGCACGGGATGGCGGCCGGCGTCCCCCTTGGCGTGCTGCGCAACGGGGCCAATCGTGAAATAATGCAAGCAGAACCAGTGCAGGCAGAACCGTGCGTATCGACCACCAGGAGGTGCCCATGCCGCGCGACTTGCAGAAAGAACGGCGCGAGTGGCTGTTGCAGCGCCAGTGCGCGCTGTCGGCGCGCCAGATGGCCTGGGCCTGGGGCGCGCTGTGCGCCGGTTCGCTGGCCGTGGCCGTGCCGCTGACCTTGCTGGCCGGCTACTGGCCCATCCTGTGCTACGCGGTGCTGGAACAGGCGGCGCTGGCGCTGGCCTTCGCCCATCAGGCGCGCCATCGCGACGACCGCGAACGCATCGTGCTCAGTGGACTGGGCTTGCAGGTCGAGGTGGTAGCGGGAGGTGTATTGTGCCGCTCGGTGCGGCTCGATCCCCGCTGGTTGCGGGTGCGTTGGCCGCGGCGGGCCGGTGACTTGATCGGACTGGAAGCGCAGGGGGAGCGCGTCGCGCTCGGCCGTTTTGTGACCGAGGCGCGACGGCGGCAGTTCGCGCAGGAGCTGCAGCGCGAACTGATGGACGGCTGGCCGGCTTAGAAGCGGTAGCCCACGCCCACACCCACCAGCCATGGGTCGATCTGCACGTTGCTGACCTTGGTGCCGCTGATGAACACGTCGCTGCGGATCTGCACTTTTTTCACGTCGAAGTTGAGCGACCAGTTCTTGTCGATCTTGTAGTCCACGCCCGCTTGCAGGGCCAGGCCGAAGCTCTTGTGCTCCAGGCTGCCTGCGCCGTTCAGCAGTTCGACCTTCGAGATGTTGGTGTAGTTGATACCGGCGCCGACGTAGGGATTGATCTGGGCGTCGGGCATGAAGCGGTACTGGGCCAGCAGCGTTGGCGGCAGGTGCTTGAAGGTACCGATCTTGGCGCCGTCCAGGGTCACGTCATGCTTTTGCGGGTAGGTCAGTACCAGCTCGGCCGACAGGTTGGGGCTGAAGAAATAGGAGATGTCCACTTCCGGGATGGTCTTGGAGCTGACGCCGATGCGGTCCGATGCGCCCACGCCGCCGACCGGGTCGGACTTGTCGGCCGGATCCAGGTGCACGGCGCGCGCCCGCACCATCCATGGGCTTTGCTCTGCCATTGCGTTGCCGGCCAGCATGCCGAGGGAGACCAGAATGATTGCTGCTGCAGACTTTTGCATTTTTATTTCCTCTCTTTGTTTCATTGAAGTAACGCAACCAGTGTATTGATGCGGTGCCGCAAAAACTTTGATGTAGGTCAAAATTGTCCGGCTGGTAGCGGGCTAGCGCGGCCGGCTTGATTTGACGAATATTTTTTGTCGGGTGTGTAAGTAATCGGCGTGGCGGGGCGACAGAGCTGCAAGTCCACGCCGCGCGCCATGGGGGCGCAGGGCGGGACGGGACGCTTTGTCCATCACTCAACCACACCTGGAGAACAACATGAACACCACCACCAAATCCGCCGCCCTGATTGCCGCCGCCGTTGCCGCCCTGGCCCTGTCCGGCGCCGCCGTGGCCGCCACCAGCACCATCGCCGCCGACGACACCGTGCACTGCGCCGGCATCAACAGCTGCAAGGGCACCAGCGATTGCGCCACGGCGGAAAACGCGTGCAAGGGCCAGAACGTGTGCAAGGGCCACGGCTTCCTCAAGTCCAAGGCCGGCGAGTGCTTCGCCAAGCAGGGCAAGATCGTCGACCTGGACAAGTAAGCGTCGTCGGACCGGCAGCCGGCGCGCCCACCCATGCGG
>NZ_JBYSZG010000042.1:0-15815 GCF_058786935.1 Rugamonas sp. FW305-51 | reverse complement strand
ACCTGGACCATTGTCCGTTCTGCGCCACCCATGCGGCGCGCCGCTGCCGGCCATCCCGTCCATCCTCTCTTTCAGCCGCCATGCAAAACGCCACCCTGCAAGCTTCGCCCGGCTTCGGCCTGGGCCTGCGTCCCGCCCACTACGTGGACCTGATCGGCACCCGCGCCGCCAGCACGGGTGTGGACTGGTTCGAAATCCTGTCCGAGAACTACATGGTCCCCGGTGGCAAGCCGCTGGCCATGCTGGAGCGCATACGCTGCGACTATCCGGTCGTGATGCATGGCGTGTCGCTGTCGGTGGGCACGCCGCAAGGGCCGTCGGACGACTACCTGCGCGCGCTCAAGGCCCTGGTGGAGCGGGTGCAGCCGCTGTGGGTGTCGGACCACCTGTGCTGGACCGGCGTGCATGGCACGAACATGCACGACCTCTATCCGCTGCCCTACACGGAGGAAGCGGTGGCCGCCGTGGTGCGCAATGTGCGCCGCGTGCAGGACTACCTGGGGCGGCCCATCCTGCTCGAGAACGTGTCGAGTTACCTGTCGTTCGAGGCCGACACGCTGCAGGAATGGGAGTTCGTGGCCGCCGTGGCGGAACAGTCGGACAGCCTGATCCTGCTGGACGTGAACAACGTCTACGTCAGCAGCGTCAATCACGGCTTCGATCCGCGCGCCTACCTGCGCGCGCTGCCGGCGCGGCGCGTGCAGCAGATCCACCTGGCCGGCCACAGCGAGCAGGCCGGCTGCATCATCGACACCCACGACCAGCCGGTGGCCGATCCCGTGTGGGCGCTGTACGCGGATGCGCTGCGCCGCTTCGGCCCCGTGGCCACCATGATAGAGCGCGACGACAATATCCCGCCGCTGCCGGAACTGGCGGCTGAACTCCAGCGCGCGCGCCAGCTGGCCGGCGCCGTGCTGGCCGAAGCGGAGGCCGCATGAACGGGCTCGCTGATATCCAGTGCGCGTTCCAGGATTACGTGCTGGGCCAGGGCGGCGCGCAGCCGGCCATTGCCAGCGCGGTGCGCAGCCAGTACGGGCTGGGCGCGCAGCAGCGGCTGGCGATCTACTACAACGCCTATCGCATCCGTATGCGCGAGGCATTGTGCGAGGCGTACGACAAAACCTGGACTTACCTGGGCGACGAATTGTTTGCGCAGCTGGCCGATAGCTACCTGGCGGCCCACCCGTCGCGGCAGCCCAACCTGCGCTGGTACGGCGACCGGTTTGCCGACCATGTGGCGCAGGCCTTGCCGGAATACCCGTGGGTGGCGGAGCTGGCCCGCTTCGAGTGGACGCTGGGCCTGGCGTTCGACGCGGCCGATGCCACACCGCTGGCGGCGGCCGACCTGGCGTCGCTGGCGCCGCAGGCGTGGGCCGGGCTGGCGCTGGACTGGCACCCGTCCGTGCGGCTGCTGCCGCTGCGCTGGAATGCGGTGGCGTTGTGGCAGGCGCTGGGGGCGCAGCAGACGCCGCCCGATGCGACATCGTCCGAGGTCCCCATGACGTGGCTGGTGTGGCGCCGCGGCGAGCAGCCCCATTTCCGGTCGCTGGGCGAGGGCGAGGCCGACGCTCTGGCGCGCATCGGCGGCGGCGCCACCTTCGGCGCCGTGTGCGAGCAGCACGGCGCGCAGGACAGCGACGGCGGCAGCGAGGCCGCCGTGCCGGTGCTGGCCGGTTATCTGCAGCAATGGCTGGCGCAGGGCGTGCTGACGTGGCGCGGCGCCGCCGCCTGCGCGCCGGCCGTTACAGCTTGATGATAAAGCGCGTGTTGTAGGTGTAGCGCATGGCGCAGGGTTTGCCGCCGCAGCGGGCCGGCTTGAACTTGCTGAGCATGAGCACGTTGGCTGCAAACTTGCCCATTTCCGGATCGGGCGCCTGCAGTATGGTGGCGCTGACGGGCTTGCCGTCGCTGTCGATCAGCACGTTCAGCCGGAGTTCGCCCTTGTACTTCATCTTGGCCAGTATTTCCGAGAACGCCTTGGCGATCGGTTCCGGCCCCTTGAGCGGATAGGGCGGTTCGTCGCCTTCCAGCAGGATCTTGTACGGTTGCTTGACCAGTTGCTGTTGTTCCGGCGTCAGCTGTTCGTAGCTGAGGTTGGGCGGTACGTCGAAGCCGTACGCCGCGTTGTGCCGGATGTGGGTGCCCGTTTCCGGCTGCTCCTGCCGTATGCCGTAGCTTGGCTTGTCGGGGGGGGGGCCGGCGGCGCCGCCCGCGGTTGTGGGCGGAATTCGCGCGCCGCCTGTTCGCCGTTCGGATAGGTGATCACGCCCTTGCCGCTGAATTCGCCGTTGGCCCAGCCGCCTTCATAGGTGCCGCCCACCGCGAACGTCATCTTGCCCTGGCCATGGGGCCGGTTGTCGCGCCAGCCGCCGCGGTAGACGTCGCCTTCGACGCTGGTGAAGTCGACGTCGCCCACCGGCACGCCGCGCTGGAAGGTGGCAGAGAGCTTGTTGCCGCGTGTGTTGGTATAGACGCCTGCGCCTTCCAGCTCGCCGTCCTTGAAATTGCCCTGCAGCGTGGCGTCGTTCTCCAGCAGGAGGAAGCCGGGACCGTTGGGCACGCCCTGCACCAGCACTCCCTCGTAGCCGCCGCGCGGACGGCTATTGACGGACCAGTTCAGCACACCCATGCCATCGGCATAGCCATCCTTGCAGCCGCCGGTCCAGCTCGCCCGCTCGTTCTCGATGGGATGGGGGTTGGCGATCAGGCAGTCGGGATTGCCCAGGTAGCTCGTGCCGGCGCTGGCGTTGGCCGCCAGCAGCAATGACGTCAGAGTCAGCATCAGGCGCATGACCACACTCCATAAATAGTAATTTGTTAATGTTACCATTTTGTTCTGGCCGTGGGCAACTTGCGGTAGCGATGCCTCGTTGATCGCGCCGCCGCTCCGGCATACCATGGAGCGATATTCCGCTACCGGCAGACCGGCATGAGATCATTCTTCCCCAGGCAGGCCAGGCGCGCCATGCCGGCACTGGCGCTGCTGGCGCTGCTGGCCGGCGCGGCCGCCGCGCAGGCGACCACACCGGCACCCACGCAGGCACCCACACCCACACCGGCATCCACGCAGGCGCTCACGCAGGAGCAGGTGGCGGCGCACGCGGGCGGCGTGTATGCCACGCGGGTCGCCGCGCTCGACGAAGCGGGCCGGCTCGATGCCGGCGCCGCCTTTGCCGGCCGCGTGCGGCGCGTGGCGGCCGGCCTGATCGCACAGGCTGCGCGCGATTACCCGGAGACGGCGGCCTGGCAGTGGGAAGTGCATACCACCGCCGAACCGGAGCAGGATGCCGACTGCATGGCCGGCGGCAAGATGCTCGTCAGCCAGGCCTACGTGGAGCGGCTCGAACTGAGCGACGCGGAACTGGCCATGCTGCTGGCGCACGAGATCGCCCACGCGGCGCTGCGCCACAATCTGAAGGAGCTGGAACTGGCGCTGGCGCTGGAACCGGCGCGGGCCGCCCAGCCGTTCGAAGCGCTGGTGCAGGCGGTCGACAACGATGCGGCGCTGATGGCCAGGCTGGCGCCGCTGAACCTGGCGCAGGAAGCGGAGGCCGACCGCGCCGGCTTGCTGCTGGCGGCGCGCGCCGGCTGGCCCGCCGGGCGGCTGGCCGGCTACTACCACAAGATGATGCGGGCCAGCGGACGGCCCTATTTCGACAGCGACAGCCATCCGGCGCCGGCCAGCCGCTGGCAGGCGGCGCGCGCGCTGGCGGCTGTCCTGGCGGACCCCGGCGGCCGCTAGGCGCTAGCGGTAGCGCGCCAGTATCCGCTCCACGCTGCCGTCATCGACCAGCGCATCGATCGCGCGGCTGATGTCCTGGAACGGGATGCGCGACCTGCGCGAAAACGCGCACTGCGCCTTGAAGGTGGAGAAAACGAGGTCGGGCCGCAGCCGCAGCGTCTTGTCGTTGCGGGTCAGGTAGGCCATGGTGGACTGGACCAGGATGGTGTACTGCACGTCGCCCGCCATCAGCCGGCGCAGGTTCTTGTCCATGTTGGGCGATTCGGTGCGGAAGAAGCGGCTGCCCAGTACCTGCTCCACGCGCGGATAGCGGTAGCCGGTCACGGTGCCAATGGGACGGTCGCGCAGATCGGCCAGCGAGCGGATAGGCGGGGCGCCGTCGCGCGCCACCACCAGTTCCGCATCCGGTATCAGCGGGCGGCTCCACTGGTAGTCGCCGTCGATCCAGTGCGGCAGCACATAGCAGATGCCGTCGGCGCGGCCTTCGGTGAGGGTGGGCGTCACGCCGTCCACGTCCACGTTCAGGTAGCTGGCCCGCCGTCCCAGCCGCTGGGCCAGGGCGTCGCCCAGGTCTTTCAGGATGCCGCCGCTGAGCTGGCCGTCGCGGAACTGCACCAGCGGCATGGTCAGGTCGGTGGGGGCAATCATGACCAGTTCGCCCGGCGCGGCCAGCGCGGCGCGGCAAACAGTCAGCATGGCAAGGATGCACAGGAATCGCCGGAGCATGGGCGGTTCGCCTCCGCAGGATGTTGTAGGGGGGCGGATCGCTTACTGATGGCCGCAAGCGAGCAGCATGGCCATTCTACGACAGGATGCTGGCGGGAGCAGCGGCCCGGCGTCAATTTCACGCCACAGGCCGTCCTAGAGCCGGCGCTCTAATCGCGGAGGCTGGCCTTTAACTTTTCGCAAACTGTGCCAGAATGACCATCAAGCAATTCATGTAGAGCATCAGCCCACACCGTGTTTTCACTCGCAATGTTTGCGCAGTTTGCACTCTCCGCCACGGCGGTCCGCCACCATGCGGCCAGCCCGTGCGCCATGAACGGCAACGTTCATCCATGCACCCCATTCCGCTTCTCCGCATCGCCGGGCCCGTTCGCGCCGCCGCGTCCGTCGCGCCCGCCGCGTCATTAGCCGCGCCCGCCCCGCGCGCCGGGAAGCCATCCGTATCCCCAGCCTTACCCACAACCGAAAGACCTGTATGTCCAGTCTGTTTGCTAGCAGCGATCTGTTGTCCATCCTGGGCTTCGCCGCCCTGTCCGTCGTCGCCTTGCTGCTGTTTCTCAAGCTGTCGGGCGCCGTCAAGTACATACCGAACGACCGCATCGGCGTGGTGGAGAAATTGTGGAGTTCGTCCGGCTCCGTGCAGAACGGCCTGCTGGCGCTGGATGGCGAGGCCGGCCTGCAGCCCGACCTGCGCCGCGGTGGCTTCCACTTCTTCCCGCCATTCCAGTACCGGGTGCACATCCACCCCATGGTGTCGGTAACCCAGGGCACCATCGCCTACGTGTTCGCGCGTGACGGCGTGGACCTGCCGGCCGGGCAGACCCTGGCCGACAACGCCGCCATCGGCGACTTCCGCGATGTGCGCGCCTTCCTGCGCAACGGCGGCCAGAAAGGCCCGCAGCGCATGGTGCTGCGCGAAGGCACCCATATCATCAACCCGGCCCTGTTCGTCGTGATGACGGAGGAGGCCACCTATTCCATGTCGCTCGACGTGCTGGAGAAGGCGTACTACGAACAGATGCGCGGCGTGCTCGATGAGCGCAGCGGCTTCCACCCCGTCGTCATCAAGGAAGTGACGGGCTCGCACGACTCCGACCAGCTGGCCGTGGTGACGGTGCAGGACGGCCCCGGCCTGCTCAAGGACGAGCTGCTGGCGCCGGACGTGGGCGACGGCCACAACGCGTTCCAGGAACCGGAAAAATTCCTGGCCGCGGGCGGGCGCCGCGGCCGCCAGGAACGGGTGCTGGTGGAAGGCACCTACTTCATCAACCGCCTGTTCGCGACGGTGGAATTTATCAAGAAGACCGTGATCCCGGTCGGCTACGTGGGCGTGGTGGTGTCGTACACGGGGCGCAAGGGCGCCGACCTGTCGGGCACCGAATACAGCCACGGCGAACTGGTGGAAAGCGGCTGCCGCGGCGTGTGGCGCGATGCGCTCATGCCGGGCAAATACGCCTTCAACACCTACGCCGGCAAGATCGAGCTGGTGCCGACCACGAACTTCGTGCTGATGTGGAAGTCCGGCGAGAGCGGTTCCAGCTTCGACAAGAACCTGCGCGAGATCACGCTCATCACCAAGGATGCGTTCGAGCCGCAGCTGCCGCTGTCGGTGGTGGTGCACATTGACTACCGCAAGGCGCCGATGGTGGTGCAGCGCTTCGGCAACGTGGCGCAGCTGGTGGAGCAGACGCTGGACCCGATGGTGTCGTCCTACTTCAAGAACGTCTCGCAGACCAAGACCTTCATTGAACTGATCCAGTCGCGCAGCGAGCTGCAGACCAACGCTTCGATGGACATGAAGCAGCGCTTCCAGGCCTATTCGCTGGAATTCCAGGAAGTGCTGATCGGGACGCCCAAGCCGCAGGAAGGCGACAGCAAGATCGAGAACATCATGAACCAGCTGCGCGACCGCCAGATCGCGCGCGAGCAGGTGGAAACCTTCGCCCAGAAGCAGATCGCGGCCGACAAAGAGCGCGAGCTGAACGAGGCCGAGCAGCGCGCCTCCAAGCAGAAGGAGCTGACGGCCTCGCTGGTGGACATTTCGATCAAGGAGAACCAGGGTTCGGCCAGCGTGAAGGCGGCCGAGAAGCGGCGCCAGGAGATCGAAGCGCTGGCCCAGGCCGACAAGTTCCGCCAGGAGATGGAAGGCCAGGGCCGGGCCTCGGCCATCCGCTCGGTGGGCGAGGCGGAAGCGTCGGCCATCCAGGCCAAGTCGGAGGCGATGCAGGGCGAGGGCGCCGACAAGCAGCTGATGCAGACCGTGATGCTGCGCCTGGCCGAAGCGTTCGAAACGGCCAAGGTGCCGCTGGTGCCGCAGATCCAGCTGGGCGGCGCCGACGGCGGCAATGCCTTCGGCACCTTGCTGGGGTTGATGAGCGCGATCAAGGCGGGGGAATTGGCGGGTGGCCCGGCGCGCAAGGAGTGAGGGGCAGGGCCAGTCATTAACCTGGCCCGCTTCGGGTGCAGCCTGTCTTGGTGGGAGGTCGGGGCGCTAGCCGGCCAAGCTGTCGCGCAATGCCGCGCACACGTCGGGCCAGGGGATGCGCTCCTGTTCCAGCCGCAGGTTCTGGCCCCAGGCCTGGCTTTTCAGCGCCTGGTACACGGCCTGTTCCCGCGCATTGAGCAGGTCGAGCTGGCCGGCGCCGTGCTGGCTGCCTTCGCTGCCCCACAGGCGCGGATAGCGCCGCAGCGTCGTCTCGTCCATCAGCATGGATTCCAGTTGCGGCAGGTGGCAGCGGGCCCGGTGCAGGATGGCGTAGCCGTGGGTGTCGATGTCGCCCCAGTAGATGCCGCGCGCGGCGCGCAGCCACGGCAACTTGCCCAGCACGTCCACGCCGTAACCGAGGCCGATGAAGGCGACCGCGCCGGGCAGGTCGGGCAGGGCCAGGCCGCTTTGCAGGTTTTCCACGACCAACACCGTCGATACGGGCAAGTCCAGCGCGGCCAGTTCCTCGACGGGGGCGCAGATGTCGCCCACGCCCCGCATGAGCGTGCGCAGCGCGGGATCAAGGATGCGCATCCGCGCCGTGGCGGGCGGCCGGCGCAGCCCGCACAGGGCGAGAAAATCGCTGCCGCTGCCACCACCTCCGCCACCGCCACCTCCGCCGCCGACATTGCCGTCGTCGCCGCCATTGCCATTGCCCGCGCCGCAATTGCACGCGCCGACATCGTCATCGGCGCCAGTCGCCGGCAGCAGGCAGGCGACCAGCGCACCGAGCATCCCCTTGCGCGTCTCCATCCATTTCGTGTCCACGCCCGCTACGGGAATCTGGCGCGGATACAGGCCGGAGGCGGGATGGGCGGCCAGCCATTCGAGCACCAGTTGCAGACGCTCGTAGTCGTCCTCGTCGTAATCCGCCAGCATGGTGAAACAGGACGGCAGGCGCGGCGCCAGTTGCGGCCAGCGCTGCGTCAGCTGGCGCTGACGCTGGCCGGCCCGCGTCCAGCGGTCCAGTTCACCGAGCAAGGCCGCCGCCTCGTGCGGCCCCTCCAGCGTCAGACTCTCCGGCAGCGATTGCGTGCCCAGCACGCGCCAGCGCCGCTCCGTCCAGCGCAGCGTGCCCGCGCCGCGCCAGGCGCGCCAGGCCGACGCCCAGTGGCGCACCGCGTCCACCTGGCGCAGCGCGGCCGGCTCCGTCGGGATGCCGAGCGGGATGGTCCAGGGCCAGTCGCGTTGCTTGCCCACGCCGGTATCCGATCCGGTGCCGGCGCCCATGCCCGTCACACCGTCAAGGCGCACGCCAGTGTTGGCGCCGATGTGCGCGTCCGCGCCGACGCCTGTGGTCGAGTCGAGGTCCACACCGAAGGCCGCGTCCTCGCCTGTTTCGGCCTTCGCGCAGGCAGCCGCGCCACAGCCCGCGTCTGGGCTCTGCGTCGTGCCTGCATCGGCGCTCAGCCAGTCGCGGTGCCGGCTGTCGTAGCGGCGCGCCACCAGCTGGCGGACGTCATCGGGCAGCTTCATCGCCCGCTCCGCTGTGCACATGCTCGGGCAGGCGCAGCCGCCGTTGCTGGTCGTCATATTCGATCAGCAGCACGCCGGAGGCGCGCCGGTCGCGGATGTCGACGAAACAGGCGCCGCCGATGAACGGCTCCAGCGTCATGACGGATTTGAGCGGCGTGGCCACGATCATCTGGAAGCCGAAGTTGGCGAAGATGTTCATGGCCAGCGCCGTGAATTCGTTGTCGGCCTTGTCGAACGCCTCGTCCAGCACCACCGGCGCGTACATGGGCAGGCCATGTTCGCTGCCGCCCAACTGGTAGCGCAGGGCGGCCGCCAGCACGGTGGTGGCCAGCTTCTGGCGCTGGCCGCCGGACTTGCCGGCGCCGCTCTCGTGCACTTCCTGTTCCTCGCCCTGCTCGTCGTATTCCTTGCCGATGAATTCCACGTGCAGCCGCACGTCGAGCACGGCCTCGCGCCAGCGGCGCTGTTCCGGCTCCTGGCTGGCCAGGCGCGTCACCAGCCGCCGCAGTTCGATGAACCTGGCCTCGGCCTGCTCCGCGTCGTCGTTCCAGCTGTGGCCCAGCGCCTGCAGCACGTCCTGCTTGAACTGGCGCACCTCCGGCAGCTGCCGGTCCTTGGGCTGGATCTGCAGATACGTGGTGCGCTCCAGGCTCTGGTTGAACGGCACCTGGCGCAGGCTGTCGTTGACCAGCTCCATGCGCGACAGGATGGCCTTGCGCGCGTCGCTCAGGTAGGAGTTGAGCGCGGCCAGGTTCTGGTTGCTCTGGTTCTGCAGCAGCTCGAAGAAGCGCCGTTCGTGGGCCGGCAGGCCGTCCGTCTCCAGGCGCGCCAGCTTGCCGAAGAAGTCCGGGGCCGCGGCCAGCGTCGCATCGAGCCCGTCGGCCTCCGCCTTCCATTGCCCGATGAAGCTGGTGAACTGGGCCTCGATGAATTTTTCGCAGTCGGCCATGTCGCGGCTCAGGGTGGCGACATCTTCCGTCAGCGCCTTGCCGACGGCGCGGTCGGCGCCGTCCACGTCCTTCAGCGCGACCTTGCCGGGCAGGCGGCCGTAACGTTCGTCCAGGCCGGCGCGCTGGTGCGGCGTGAGGGGGATGATGGACGCATCCTGCTGCAATTCCGCCAGCTGGGCCTCGTGGCCGGCCACCTCCCTCTCGCAGGTGCGCAGGGCCACGGTCTGGTCCTCCAGCGCCTTCCTGGCCTGCTGCACGAGGTCGCGCTGCTGGCGCAGGCGCTGGTCGATGTCCTGCAGCGTGGCGTTGCCGTCGCGGATGGTGGCCAGCTGGCGCTCGATGGCGGCCACGCGCTCGGCCAGCGGCAGCGCATCCACCTCCTGCCACTGCAGGTTGACCAGCGTCTGGCAGGCTAGCAGGCGCACGGCGCGCTGCGTGATCTGCTTGCGCAGGGCTGCCAGTTGGGCGTCCAGCCCTTGTTCCTGCTCGCGCAGCGCCGCTTCATCGCGCTCGTACAGTGCCAGCTTTTCGCGGTTGTCGAAGCCCAGCACCCAGTTGTGGCGGGCATCGACGCTGCTGCGGTCGTCCTTTTCGTGGCGCGACTTGCTGTGCTTGACCTGGCCCTCGCGCGTGAGGGCGCGCTCGGGCGCGGCGCGGAAGGCCTTCATTGAGTCCACGCATTCGTAGTCGAAGCGCTGGCGCAGTTCGGCCTGCAACCAGGGCGCGAAGGCGCCGTCCTTCACATTGAGCTTGGTCACCAGCGAATGGGCGCGCAGGGGCCGGCCCGGTGCCTGTTCCGCGCGGCCAGTGCGGTAGTAGACCAGTTTGCGTCCCAGGTTATGGTCGTTGACGTGGCCGGCCAGCGCCGCGTAGTGGTCCTCGTCCACCAGCATGGACAGGGCGAAGCCGTGCAGCACGCGTTCGACGGCACCGCGCCATGGCGCCTCGTCCGGACGCACTTCGATCAGTTCGCCCACGAAGGGCAAGGTCTGTTCGGCCACGCCGATGGCGGCGGCCAGCTGGCGCCGCAGTTCCAGCATGGGCGCCGGGATGCTGGAAGGCTGGCGCCGCAGCGACTGCACTTCCTGGGCGATGGCCTCGCGCGCGCGGCGCGCGTCCGTGCCGGCCCGGTCCAGTTCCAGCAGGCGGTCCTGGCTGCGGTCGTCGCCCTGCCAGTCCTCGATCTCCTGGCGGGCCTGGCCGATCAGGCGGGCGAAGCCTTCCGGCGAGCCGATGAAGTCCCAACCGAGGCCGCCGCACGCATCGACGGCCTGCTTGCGCTTGCGCATCCGCTCCGCCTTCTGGCCGTCGAGTAGGCGCAGCTCGCCCTCCAGCCGTTCGATCTGGTCGCCGCCGGCGTCGCGCCGCTGCTGTTCCAGGTCGCGCAACAGGGCATCGCGGTTTTCCAGCACGCCGTTGTGGTGCCTGACGCGGCCCGCCAGACCGTCCGCCTCCACCCGCAGCGCCGCCACCCGCTCGCCCAGCAGTGCCATGCGCAGCTGCTCGCGGTAGCTGTGCATGCCGGCCCGCAGTTCCTCCAGTTCGCCGCGCCGCAGCTGCAGCGATTGCAGCTGCTGGTGGCGGGCCCGTGCCGGTGCCAGCGTCTGCACCTGCTGGCGCGCCGTCACCACGGCCTGGTGCGCCGCGCTCAATTCGCCGAATTCGGCCACCAGCCGGTCGGCCACCTCGAACGTTTCCGGCTTGTCGAGCATGAAGTCGCGCAGGAAGGTGTTCAGGTCGCCCACGTTCTTGGCCGACTGGGTCTTGTGCAGCAGGCGCAGCGCCATTTCGCTGTCGATGCCGAGCAGGCGGCAGAAGCGCTCGCAGTAGGGACGGAACTCGTCGCGGATGTGGGCGTCGGGCAGCGACTGTTTGAGCTTGCGCACGTCGAAATTGCTGCCGCTGAAGTGGTCGATTTCGCGCAGGTCGAACGGCCGCTCCAGGATCAGGAACAGGCGCTTGACGTCCGTGTTGGCGTTGCTGTTACCGCGCAACCAGAACAGCTGCACCAGCACCACCTCCTGGCCGTTGCCGTTGCGGTAGCTGAGGGCGATGGCGGACCAGGTGGTGCCGTCGCGCAGGTAGCGGGTGGCCGTCTCGCCGGAACCGCTGTCGCTTTGCGCGGACCAGGCGCCGCGCACGTAGCTGACCAGGTTGCGGTCACGGCCGGCGCGGTCGGCCTCGCGCGCGGCGGCGTTGAAGTCGATCCAGCGCGGCGGCACCAGCAGCGCGGAAAACGCGTCCAGCAGGGTGGACTTGCCGGCGCCGGAGCGGCCCACGATCAGAAAACCCTTCTCGCTGATGGCGATGTCGTGCAGGCCGCCGAAAGTGCCCCAGTTGTACACCTGCAGCCGGGCCATGCGGAACTGCTGGCGCAGCAGGTGGGGGCTGTGCGGCGCGTTCATGCGTCTTCCTCGTCATCTTCGCCGGGCTGGCGTTCCAGCTCCGGCGCCTCGCCGGCCGCCATGCGTTCGTACAGTTCGGTGAGGCTACGGATTTCCTCGGCCGAGAACAGCAGCTTGAGGGTGGGCGAGATCTCGAAGCGGTCTTCGCTGCCCCGGATCTTTTGCAGGATGTTGTGCTTCTTGACCTTTTCCACCGAGGCGTGGATACGCTTGGTGAAGCCGGCGCGGTCGGTACTGGCGACCCGTTCATACAGCACCAGGTTCTCCACGATCTCGTCGCGCGCGATCACGGCCCGTTCGCCGTGCGACTCGGCCTGGGTCAGGCGCTGGCGCAGGAACAGCAGCAGCACCGAGTCGATGAAGGTGAGCTGGGCGCGCCGCAGCAGTATCGGCACTTCCAGGTCGCCGGCGTCCACCTGTCGCGTGAAGGCGACCTGCATGTCGCGGTCGATCACCAGTTCCAGGAACAGCTCGCACAGGCGGCGCCGCAACACGGCCTCGTCGCGCAGCAGCACGGGCCACAGTTTGGCGTGGCGGCGTCCGTCCAACGAGGGACCGGACAACAGCTGCACCAGCACGCGCCGGGTGTCGAGCGGCAGCTCGCCGCTGTCGTTGAGGAACAGGGCCGTGGACGGGGGCGCGGCGTCGGCCGGCGGCGCCTCGTGTGCTGCTTCAGGCCAGTTCATCGGCGCGTTCCTTCATGAAGTAGATGACGGGGATGCTGGCCCGGCGCGCCACATCGTCGCCGCCGATCCAGCCCACCGATTCGCTGGCCGTGCCCGGCATGCCGTGGCGGCTGCCCAGGGCCAGCAGGCCAAGCACGCTGCCCAGGCCCTGCTCGGCCGGGAAGGCGGCCAGCACGTCGCCCACGGTCGCCTGCGAGCGCTGGGCCAGCACGGCGCGCACGTGCGCCTTCAGGCTGCGGAAGTCGATCTCGGACTGGGCCACCAGCGCGCTGATGGTCGCCAGGTCGATGGGGGCGCCGTCGCCGTCGGCCATGCGGGCCGGCAGCGCCTGCAGGGCCGGGTCGTGCAGCAGCCATTGCGACAGCGAACCCAGTTTGCTGCTGGTCAGTTCCAGCGTGTAGTGCAGGGCGTCGGTGGCCTTGACCTCGTCCTTCAGGGCCAGCGCGGCGCGCTGGGCGTCGCGCAGCAGCTGGTTCAGGCGGCGCTGCTCCATGAATTCGCGGCTCTGCACGAAGTGCTTGAGGCTGCGGGCGAACGATTGCAGCACCTCGTGCACCATGCCGCCCTGTTCCAGCAGGGTGCGTGTGAGCTGCAGCAGGAAGCGCCGTTCCGACGACGCGAGCGCGGTGACGAAGGGGCGCGTCATCAGCTGGTCCAGCGCCTCCTCCAGTGTGGACGACTGCACCGGGTCCGTCAGCAGGCGCCAGAAGGCGGAGAAGGTGCGGCCCGCGTCGCTGTCGGCGATCAGGTCGATGCCGGCGAACAGGGCGTCGAGCACCTGGCCGCGGTTGCCGTCGTAGTCCATCACGCGCTCGCGCAGTTCGCGATTGAGCTGCTCGAAGCGCTCGCGCACGCGGCGGAAGTCGCCGGCCAGGTTGTCGGCCAGGGCGATGATCTCGCGCGTGCGCTCGAGCGCCACCGTGTCGGGCAGCACCTGGACGGTGCCCTGTTCGATGGCGGCGATCTCGCGCGCGATGCGCTCCTGCTCCGCGCGCAGCCGGGCGACCCGGCGCGCCTTGTCGCCGTCGGTGTCGTCCGACAGGCGGGCCAGCGCACTGATGACCAGGCTGAGGCGGCTCTCCGTGGCCGCGCTGTGGGGCTGGACCAGGCCGGAGATGAAGCGGATGGCCTCGATGGTGGACATGGCCAGCTCGTACTCTTCCTCGCGCGAACCGGTCGGAAAGCGGCGCTCCAGGTAGCCGTCGGCCAGCCAGTCGGCCACGTACTGCTGGGCAGTTTGCGGCCACAGTTCGCCCAGGTTGCGCAGGCGTTCCAGTTCGCGCTCGATGCGCTCGTGGAAGATGGAGGCGGGCAGGCTGCGCTCGTCCTGGTACAGATGGGTTTCCAGCAGGGCCAGCACGGTGGGGCCGTTGCCGGACGCCAGCAGACGCCACAGCGGCAAGGTGCGCATGCGGCGGTAGACGGCGAGGGCTTTGTCGGCTTTCATGGGGCGTATTTTAAGGCAGAACCCCCTGTGCCGGTGCCGGCAGCAGGCGCGCCTGGCCCGCGAACAGGGCGAACGCAGCTGCCATTTGACGGCCGTGGTGGCGCGGGCGGATGCGATCTGGTGCGGCCTGACACAGCGGTTGTCGGCCCACGGCAAGCTGCCAGTCTGGCTGGCGCTGCTGCGTAAGGCGGGATTGATGTAGCGCTGGAGCGCTTGCTAATACAAGTGGCAATCTATGCCAAAGCAGCTCAAATCACCATTGAGATAACCAAGTAGGTTATAATTGACATGGAAAAAGGCACCCCTCACCACAGACTGTCAGTTGTGAAAGCATTGATTTCGGCCGGTAAGGTCGGGGCGACCGCCAGTGCCTACAGTGGCGCTCGTGCTTTTGGGATCACCGACTTAGCCGGAATGTGCGCCGTGGTCGCATCGCTGACGCCCGCCGATTTCTACAAGAGTATGACGACTCGCGCCGATCACCGCATCTGGCAGGACGTGTACCACGCCAAGACCGCCAGTTGTGCTGATGTGTACGTGAAGCTGACCGTTATCGATGGCGTACTGATTGTTTCTTTCAAGGAGCTTTGACCATGAAATGCCCATGCTGTGGGGCGGCCCAATTGGTCCATGACACCCGCGATCTACCCTACATTTATAAGGGCGAAACCACGACCGTTCCGGCAGTGACGGGAGATTTTTGTCCGGCCTGTGGCGAGGTGATCCTGGACCGCGAGCATGGCGACCGCTACAGTGAATTGCTGGGGCAGTTCCAGCGCCAGGTGAATGCAGGCTACGTCGATCCGGCTTACATCGCCAAGGTACGCAAGCTGCTCGACCTCGATCAGCGCCAGGCGGCTGAAATTTTCGGCGGAGGCGTCAATGCGTTCTCCCGCTATGAAAACGGCAAGACCAAACCACCGCTTGCCCTGGTGAAGCTGCTCAGGGTGCTTGAGCGTCATCCCGATCTGCTGGACGAGGTGAAATCTGCCTGAGGCGCTGTTGTTCCCGTCGCAGTGCCATGACACGGGAGTCCGGCGGCGCAGTCGGAAACCGGTACTGGCGAATTGAACTGCACTGCATTCTTGCTCCACATCAAATAGCCGCCCCAGCATCAATGCCAGCATGACCACTCCCCCCAACCGGAGTGGCACATGAAGCAACTGATGCCGCATTACGAGGCCGAGCTGGCGCTGCTGCGCCGCCACATGCGCGCCTTTGCCGAACGCTTTCCCGCCATCGCCGACAAGCTGCAGCTAGCCGGCGACACCTGCAAGGACCCCCACGTCGAACGGCTGATCCAGGGCACGGCGCTGCTGGCCGCCCGCGTCTCCAAGCGGCTGGACGACGACTTTCCCAAGTTCACCGCCACGCTGCTGGAGATGCTGTACCCGCACTACCTGCGCAGCTTTCCCTCGTGCTCGATCGTGCAGTTCGACTTCCGCCGGCACGGCAATGAACTGCCCGGCACGGTCGGCACCATCCGCCGCGGCACCGTCCTCAAGTCGGCCGCCGGGCAGGACGTCAAATGCCGCTTCAGCACCACCAGCGACGTGCTGCTGGCGCCCTGCGCGCTGAGCGGCGCCCGCTTCCACGGCACGCTGGCCGCACCGCCCGAAGTGCGGCTGGATGCGGATGTCAGCACGGCCATCGCCATCACCATCGACAGTACCGGCAGCGCCTCCCTGGACCGGCTGGCCCTGCCCAGGCTGCGCCTGTTCCTCGACGGCGATCCCATGTTCTGCGCGGCCCTGCGCGACGCGCTGTTCATGCGCACCGCCAGCGCCTACCTGGCGTGGCCTGGCCAGCTGCAATGGCACAAGCTGGGCCCGGCGCCCGTGGCCCCGGCCGGCTTTGCGCCGGACGAAGCGCTGATCCCCCTAGGCCCCCGCTCCCAC
>NZ_JBYSZG010000041.1:0-52444 GCF_058786935.1 Rugamonas sp. FW305-51 | reverse complement strand
GTGTAGAGCTCGGTGGACAGGCGGGTGAACACGGAGCGCGTGGCCTGCAGCTTGAACAGGCTGGCGTCGAACTCCTTTTTCTCCACGTCGATGCGGCGCATCATGTGCGAGATCACGCTCTGGTTCTTGCCGCGCAGGCTCTTGAGTTCATGCAGCTGCTCGACGATGTCGCGGATGCGGGTGGTGATCATGGACAGCTGGGCCGCGCTCAGCGCGTGCAGTTCGGCGCTGAGCTGCTTGCGCACGATATCCTTCTTGGCCGGGATCAGCTCGTCGAACAGGGCTTGCTCGAGCGCCGGCAGGCGGCTTTTGGCCAGCAGCGCCGGGTCGGCATTGATCTTGGCCACCAGCGCCTTCTGGGCCGAGACGGGGAACACCTGGCGCGGCTCCAGGCCCAGCATGTGGGCCGCGTGGGTCTGCTGGCGCGCGATCTCGGCGTTCACTTCGGCGTCGCTGCGCAGCTCGTCCCACATGCTGTCGATCTTGTTGAGCACCACCAGCCGGCCCGCGCCGGCGCCGATGTGGTTGCGCCACACTTCGATGTCGCTCTTGGTCACGCCCGTGTCGGCGGCCAGGATGAACAGCACGGCGTGCGCGTTGGGGATCAGGTTCAGCGTCAGTTCCGGCTCGGTGCCGATGGCGTTCAAGCCCGGCGTGTCGAGGATCACCAGGCCCTGCTTGAGCAGCGGGTGGGGGAAATTGATGATGGCGTGGCGCCACAGGGAAATTTCGACCAGGCCCTCGTTGTCGAGCGTGACGGGCATGTCCGGGTCTTCATCGTCGTACAGGCCGTAGCGCTTGGCTTCGGCCACGGGCACGTGGCGCGTCAGGCTCACCTGCTTGAACGCTTCGTGCATGTCCTGGCCCGCTTCCAGGTTGAGCGGAATCACGGTCCAGGCGCCGGGCTGGTCGCGGTAGTCGCTGGTGGACAGGTTCTCGGCCCGGGTCTCGATCGGCAGCAGGCGGATCGAGGGCGGCCAGGCCGGGTCGTACATCAGCTCCGTGGGGCACATGGTGGTGCGGCCGGCGGCCGAGGGCAGGATGCGCTGGCCGTAGTCGGCGAAGAAGATGGCGTTGATCAGTTCCGATTTGCCGCGCGAGAATTCGGCCACGAAGGCCACCGACAGCTTGTCGTCGGCCAGCCGCGCCAGCGTGCGCGCGATGCGCTGCTCGGTGGCCTGGTCCACCAGTTCGGCGCCGTTGACCCAGCCCTGGTAGTTCTTCAAGGCCGTGACGACCCCTTCGCGCCACGCACTGTATTGTTGGAAATCCCGCACCATGATGCTCCCTTTGCCCGGCTGGTCCGTTAATGTTTTTGCTATTTCTGGCATACGACGCAATAGAAGGTGGAACGCTGCCCCTGCTTGATCTGGCGTACGGGCGTGCCGCACACCCGGCACGGCACGCCAGCACGATCATAGACGAAATAGGACTGCTGGAAATATCCGGACTGGCCGTTCACGCTAATAAAGTCGCGCAGGGTGCTGCCGCCCTGGACAATGGCCTCGGCCAGCACGGTGCGCACGGCCTGTGCCAGCCTGTCGTAGCGGGCCAGGCTGATGCGGCGGGCCGGCGTCCTGGGGTTGATGCCGGCCCGGAACAGGCTTTCCGACGCATAGATATTGCCCACCCCGACCACGATGTCGCCGGCCAGCAGCACCTGCTTGACGGCCGCGCTGCGCCCGCGCGTGTGGGCATACAGCAGCTGGCCGGAAAAGCCATCCTCCAGCGGTTCCACGCCCAGGCCCCGCAGCAGCGCGTGCTGGGCCAGCTCGCCTTCGTCCTTGCCATGCCACAGCACGGCGCCGAAGCGGCGCGGGTCCGTCATGCGCAGCACCTGCAGTCCGTCCGGGCCGTCGACCACCAGGTCGAAATGGTCGTGCTTGCCCGGCGCAACATGCTCCGGCAGCACCCGCAGGTGGCCCGACATGCCCAGGTGGATGATCAGCGTGCCATGGTCGAAGTGCAGCAGCAGGTACTTGCCGCGCCGCCCGGTGGCGCGCACCGGGTGGCCGGGCAGCTCGTCGGGCAGGCGCGGCGGAAACGGCCAGCGCAGGCCGTCGCGGCGCTGCACCACGGCCCGCACGGTACGGCCTTCCAGGTAGGGCGCCACGCCGCGGCGGGTGACTTCAACTTCTGGCAATTCTGGCATCGGGGATCAGGTCTCGCTGTTAAGGGGGAAGTCAGTCTTGGCCAGGCGGAATATTTCGTTACACACGTGTGTGATGTTGCACGCTTGTTGCCGCATAAAAATGCGCCTTTGCGTGCCATGCGTCGTTGCCAATCCTCGCGATAGCGGGCTATCGCTCCGGTTGGCGCCTAGCCTGGCGCGCAAACGCATCATTTTTATTTGCGGCCCCAAGCATGCAACATCACACAGGGGCAGACGCGAGCGCCGCGTTGAGCGTAAAATCTGACCCAAGCGCTGCCGCCACGGTCAGCCCGTTCAGTCCGACCTGCCAGGATTTCCCTTTGAAAAACGCTTTCGCCATTGTAACCCTGTCCGTCCTGATGTCGGCGTGCGCCGTCGCGCCCCGCGTCCCCGCCGAGGCGGCCGCGCCGCCGGCGCCGGAGCCGGAGGCGCCCGCCCCGGCCCCGGCTGCGGCCGAGGAGGCCTTGCCCGGCGTCGAACTGACCAGCGACATGCTGTACAAGCTGACCAAGGCGGAACTGGAATTCAAGCGCGGCCAGTGGCAGGGCCCGTACATGACGATGATGGCGCTGGCCCAGCAGACGCGCGATCCGCGCCTGGCCAAGCGGGCGGCGGAAATGGCGCTGACGGCCAAGCAGGGCGGGGAAGCGCTGGCCGCGATCCGCCTGTGGCGCGGCCTGGCGCCGAACTCGGAAGAGGCGGTGCAGTATTTCCTCGGCTTTGCCGTCGTCAACGACGACCTGTCGGAAGCGGAGCAGATCTTCGCCCAGCGCCTGCAGGCGGCCAAGCCGGCCGCGCGGGGCCTGGCGATGTTCCAGATGCAGCAATTCCTGCTGCGCGCCAAGGACAAGGCGGCCGCCTACGCGCTCACCGAGCGCGTGCTGGCGCCCTACGGCGAGATGCTGGAAGCGCACCTGATCCTGGCCCAGAGCGCCTTCGCCAACAATGACAGCGAGCGGGCCCGCGCCGAAGCGGCCACCGCGCTGCGCCTGCGGCCGGACTCCGAACTGGCCGTACTGACCCAGGCCCAGGTTGCGCCCGACATGGACGGCGCCGTCCAGATCCTGACCGGCTTCCTGGCCCAACACGCCGGCGCGCGCGAAGTGCGGGCCGCCTATGCCCGCATCCTGGTCGACAACAAGCAGTACGACGAAGCGCGCAAGCAATTCCTGCTGCTGCTCAAGGAGCAGCCCGACAACCTGGCCACGCTGTACGCGCTGGGCGTGACGGCCATGCAAAGCCAGGACCTGGCCGGCGCGGAAGACTATTTCAAGCGCTTCATCGTCGTGCTGGGCGAGCACCCCGGCGATGAGCGCGACCCGTCCAAGGTGTTGATGATCTTGTCCCAGCTGGCCGAAGAGCGGGGCGACTTCGACGGCGCCGCCGTGTGGCTGGAGAAGGTGGAGAGCAACGACAGCCGGGTCTACCTGACGGCCCGCCTGAAACGGGCCCAGCTCACGGCCCGCAAGGGCGAAGTGGACGAAGCCCGCAAGCAGCTCGAAGCGCTGCAGACGGCCGACCCGGTGGAGCAGGCCCAGATCGTCCAGACCGACGCCCAGATCCTGCGCGACGCCGGCGACAGCCGCACCGCCTTCGTCGTATTGCAGAACGCGCTCAAGCGCTTCCCCGAGAACGCCGACTTGCTGTACGACTTCGCGCTGGCGGCGGAAAAGCTGGGCGAGCTGGACGTGATGGAAAAAAGCCTGCGCCAGGTGATCGACTCGGCGCCCGACAACCACCACGCCCTCAACGCGCTGGGCTATTCGCTGGCCGAGCGCAACGTGCGCCTGACGGAAGCCTATGCCCTGATCGACAAGGCGCTCAAGATGGCGCCGGGCGACCCCTTCATCATGGACAGCATGGGCTGGGTGCAGTTCCGCCTGGGCCACCTGGTCGAAGCCGAGGAGATGCTGCGCCGCGCCTACGCCCTGCGCAACGATCCCGAGATCGCCGTCCACCTGGGCGAAGTGCTGTGGGTCAAGGGCGACCAGACGGGTGCGCGCAAGATGTGGTCCGAAGCCAAGGCCAAGGACCCCAAGAACGACGCCCTCAAAAGCACGCTGGCGCGCCTGAACCAAAGCCTGTAAGTACCGATGCCTAAATTCCTGTATCCCCTGGCGGCGCTGGCCGCCTGCGCCGCGCTGGCAGGTTGCGCCACCTCGTCCGCTCCCCTGTCGCAGAGCGCCGTCGCGCCGTATCGGGCCGCCATCGAGTTCAATGGCCGGCTGTCCGTCAACTACAGCAAGGACGGCAAGCGCGAAACGCTGTCGGGCAAGTTCAGCTGGCTGCAGACGGCGGCCCGCACCGACGTCAGCCTGGCCTCGCCGCTGGGCTCGACCATCGCCACCATTACCGTCGCGCCCGGCTACGCCAGCCTGACGGAAGCGGGCAAGGCGCCCCGCGTGGCCGGCGACATCGACAGCCTGAGCGCGCAGACCTTGGGCTGGACCTTGCCCGTGTCGGGCTTGCGCGACTGGCTGCAAGGCTATGCCATCGCCGCCGACGGCAGCCGGTTCGCGGCCAGTCCCGCCCGCAGCAGCGTGACCACGCGCGACGGCTGGCGGCTCGATTACGTGTCGTGGCAGGACGAGGGCGACGCCGTACCCCGCCCGCGCCGCATCGACATGGCCCGCAGCACGCTGGGCGGCCTGGAAGACATGCAGATCCGCATCGTCATCGACGCTCCCGCCGCTCCCTGAATTTTTGACTGTATTCCGACATGCAAAGCCTGAAGAATTGCCCGGCCCCGGCCAAACTGAACCTGTTCCTGCACGTGAACGGCCGCCGCGCCGACGGCTACCATTTGCTGCAGACCGTGTTCCAGCTGATCGATCGCGGCGACACGCTGCACTACACGCTGCGCGCCGACCATGAGATCCGCCGCGTCACAGAAGTGGCGGGCGTGCCCGAGCAGCAGGACCTGATCATCCGCGCCGCCCGCCTGCTGCAGGCCGAAGTGCTGCGCCGCACGGGCGCCTTGCCGCCCGGCGTCGACATCGCCATCGACAAGATCCTGCCCATGGGCGGCGGCTTGGGCGGCGGCTCGTCCGACGCGGCCACCACGCTGATGGCATTGAACCATCTGTGGCAGGCCGGCCTGACGCGCGAGGAGTTGATGGCGCTGGGCTTGCCGCTGGGCGCGGACATCCCGTTCTTCATCTTCGGCCAGACGGCCTTCGCGGAAGGGGTGGGCGAGGCGCTGCAGCCGGTCAAGGCGCCGGACTGCTGGTATGTGGTGATCGAGCCGGGCGTGGCGGTGCCCACGGCGCAAATTTTTTGCTCGGAACATTTGACAAGGAATGCGCCGCTCGTCATAATAACGGACTTTTCCAGCTACCTCGAAAAACAAACAGGTTTGACAGGGTACGGAAAGAACGATTTGCAGCAAGTGGCAACGCAGTTATTCCCGCCGGTAGCAGAGGCGATAGAATGGCTCGCTGCTTACGGTGACGCCAGGATGACTGGCTCCGGAGCTTGTGTGTTTTGTGCGGTCGGCAGTGAAGTCGAAGCGGACGCGGTGCTCAGTAATGTGCCTGCCAAGTGGGTTGCCTGGAAAGCCAAAGCACTGGACAAGCATCCCATCGCCAGCTTGTTGTGAGTAGGAAAAAAGATTTTGCTTAGCGTGAATTTTTCGGTATAATGCCGGGCATGTAACGACAAGCAGTCAGTTGCGTAGGGGAATCGCCAAGCTGGTTAAGGCACTGGATTTTGATTCCAGCATACCAAGGTTCGAATCCTTGTTCCCCTGCCATTCAATTTTCCTTGCGGTTCTGTCGAGGCGAAGTCAGCCTCCAGCCAGGGAAAAAAGATGAGCCCGCCCAGCGCGGATCATTCTTAGTACAGCGTCACGCGGGCAAGCCGCTGGCGACTTTTCAAAAATTTTCACACTCTATCTCTGGGACTCCCAATGGCTTACGAAAACCTGATGGTTTTTACCGGCAACGCTAATCCTGCGTTGGCAGAAGGAGTCGCAAAAAACCTCGGCATTCCACTCGGCAAGGCAAACGTCTCGAAGTTCTCGGACGGCGAAGTGATGGTTGAAATCAACGAAAACGTCCGCGGTAAAGACGTGTTCGTGCTGCAATCGACCTGCGCTCCGACCAACGACAGCCTGATGGAACTGATCCTGATGGTTGACGCTCTGAAACGCGCATCGGCTGGCCGCATCACGGCCGCCATTCCTTACTTCGGTTATGCCCGCCAGGACCGCCGCCCCCGTTCGGCGCGCGTGGCCATCTCGGCCAAGGTGGTGGCCAACATGCTGGAAGAAGCGGGCGTCGAGCGCGTCCTGATCATGGATCTGCACGCAGACCAGATCCAGGGCTTCTTCGACATCCCGGTCGACAATATCTACGCTTCGCCCATCCTGCTGGGCGACCTGCAGAAAAAGAATTACCAGGACCTGCTGGTGGTCTCGCCGGACGTCGGCGGTGTGGTACGTGCGCGCGCCCTGGCAAAACGCCTGGGCTGCGACCTGGCCATCATCGACAAGCGCCGTCCCAAGGCCAACGTGTCCGAAGTGATGAACATCATCGGTGAAGTGGAAGGCCGCAACTGCGTGATCATGGACGACATGGTCGACACGGCCGGCACCCTGGTCAAGGCAGCGGAAGTGCTGAAAGAGCGCGGCGCCAAGAAAGTGATCGCCTATTGCACCCACCCTGTGTTGTCGGGCCCGGCCATCGAGCGCATCACCACCTCGTCGCTGGACGAACTGGTGGTGACGGACACCATCCCCCTGTCCGAAGCGGCCAAGGCTTGCGGCAAGATCCGCCAGCTGACCTGCGCACCGCTGCTGGCCGAGACGTTCAAACGCATCATCAAGGGCGATTCCGTGATCTCCCTGTTTATCGACTGAGATAAACGACAGCATCAGCAGTAACGGCGGCGCCTGGCTTTTGAGCCGGAGCGCCGTTGTGCTTTTCCGGATTCATGAGCGCAGTCTGCTCATTCTCGAGGCGCCCTGGTCGCGGGGCGCTTCATAACACGGGGCGTTAGCCCTGTATTTTTTGGAGTATCACATGAAAGTTGTTGCATTCAAACGCGAATTGCAAGGTTCCGGAGCGAGCCGCCGCCTGCGTAATTCCGGCCAGACCCCAGGCATCGTCTACGGCGGTACCGAAGCGCCAGTGACCATCTCGCTGGACCACAACGCCCTGTACCACGCGCTGAAAAAAGAAGCGTTCCACTCGTCGATCCTGGATCTGGAAATCGACGGCAAAGTCCAGCAAGTGCTGCTGCGCGACTTCCAAGTCCACGCATACAAGCAACTGGTCCTGCACGCTGACTTCCAGCGCGTTGACGCCAACGCCAAAGTGCACATGAAAGTTGCGCTGCACTTCGCCAACGCCGACGTATCGCCAGCTGTCAAGCTGCACGGCGCCACCATCAGCCACGTGCTGAACGAGATCGAAGTGTCGTGCCTGCCGAAAGACCTGCCAGAGTTCGTTACCGTTGACCTGGCAAACATCGACGTCGGCCACTCGCTGCACATCGGCGACTTGGTCCTGCCAGCCGGCGTGACCGCCGTGACCCACGGTTCGAACCTGACCGTTGCTACCGCTTCCGTGCCAGCCGGCCACGTTGCTGCTGAAGCAGCCGCTGCCGCTCCTGCCGCTGAAGAAAAGCCAGCTGCCAAAGCCAAGAAGTAATCTTGCGCCGCAGTGATGCGGTCGTGAACGAAAAACCCGCCGGCGCAAGCCTGGCGGGTTTTTTTACGGCGCTGTGCGCACGCAGCATGCCTTGCGCCATAATCCAGATTTCCTAACGACAGAAACGCCATGCCCATACGCCTGATCGTCGGCCTCGGCAACCCCGGCCCCGAATACGAACAAACCCGCCACAACGCCGGCTTCTGGCTGGTCGACAACCTGGCCAACAGCTTGCCGGGCGCGCGCCTGCAGCGCGAGACCCGCTTCAACGCGCTGGTGGCCAAGACCGCCATTGGCGGCAACGAAGTGTGGCTGCTGGAACCGCAAACCTATATGAACCGCTCCGGCCAGTCCGTGGGCGCGCTGGCCCGCTTCTACAAGATCGCGCCGGACGAAGTGCTGGTCGTGCATGACGAGCTCGATTTGATGCCGGGCGTGGCCCGCCTCAAGAAGGGCGGCTCGGCCGGCGGCCACAACGGCCTGAAGGACATCACGGCCGCGCTGGGTACGCAGGATTACTGGCGGCTGCGGCTGGGCATAGGTCATCCCCGTTCGCTCAGCCTGCAGCAGCAGGTGGCCGACTTCGTGCTGCACCGTCCGCGCCGCGAAGACCAGATGCTGATCGAGGAAGCGATCGAAAAAAGCCTGCACGTGATACCGCAGATTTGCGAAGGCAAATTCGAGGCGGCCACCATGAAACTGCATACGGCCTGACGGCGGCGCCGTCCGGCGCCCGTCCGCTCAGGACCGCTCAGGACCGCGGACCTGCCGCGCTTGCCGTGGCTTCCTTGGCCATGCTGGCGCCAGCCAGCGCCTGCAAGCGGTGCGCGTGGCGCCGCACCTCGTGCGCTGCCAGCGGGCCGCCATGCCCCATGTAATAGCGTTGCGCGCCCGCGTCCGCCAGGTTCAGCAAGGCTTGCGCCGTGGTGGCCGGGTCGTCTTCGAATGGCGGCCGTTTGGCGTGCCCCGTGCGGGCCAGTCCACCCAGCAGTATTCCCGACGCGATCAGGTCGCCGACCAGGGCGTCGCCGCTGCCCAGTTCGACGGCAATGGAGCCGGCCGTGTGCCCGGCCGCATGCCGCACCGTGCCCTGCACCCCATAGCTCGCCAGGTCCAGTTCCGCCCGCCCTGACAGCAGCAGGTCCGGCGTGAAGCCCACGTAGGGCTGGTACATCAGCCGGGTCCGGAGGAACAGGCGGCCGAACCAGCCGGTGGCGCAAAACGTCATCGGCAGCTCGCGGCGCAGATGGGACAGGTCACCCTCGTGGGCCACGATGGGCGCGCCCGACAGTTCGCGCAGCCGGGCCGCGCTGCCCGCATGGTCCACGTGCGCATGGGTGATGACGATCAGCCGGATATCGCGGAACGTCAGGCCTTCCCTGGCCAGCACCTTGCCGATCTTGCCTTCCGATCCAGGCAAGCCGGTATCGACCAGAACACAGCCCTGCGCTCCCCGTATCAGGTGGGCGTTGACCATGCCGAACGGCAGGATGGGGATGCGGATGATGTGTGCAGCGTTCATAATGGGGAGGTCCTCGATGGCCGGTCGTATGATCTGTCGGCTGCATCATCAATCAATGCTGAAATTCTGACAAGTACGCACTTTTTGGTGCCTGAGTATGGAAAAGGTTCCCATGACGAAGCAGTGGCACATAGAAAATCCCCTCGACTGTCCGATGGTGGCGGCCATCAACGCGATCGGCGGCAAGTGGAAACCGGTCATCCTGCATATGCTGGCATCGGGGACGATGCGCTTCGGACAGCTGCAAAGGAATATCCCGCCGGTGAGCCAGAAAATGCTCACGCAACAGTTGCGCCAGCTTGAGGCCGACGGCCTGGTGGTGCGCACCGTTTATGCGGAAGTGCCGCCCCGGGTGGAGTACGCGCTCAGCGCGCGGGGCCGCAGTCTGACGCCGGTGCTGGACGGACTGTATGCCTGGGGGCGGGAAGTGCAGGACAGCTGAGCCGGGCCGCAAGCGCTACCGCGTGCGGCCCGGTCCGGCAGGATTACCGGCTCGCCGCGATCCAGCGGTCGACGCGCGCCTCCAGGATGGGCAGCGGCAGGGTGCCGTCGCCGATCACCACGGCGTGGAAGGCCGGATAGCTGAACTTGTCGACCAGCGCCTGCTGGGCGCGCTCGCGCAGTTCCAGGATTTTCAGCGAGCCGATCTTGTAGCTCAGCGCCTGGGCCGGCATCACCATGTAGCGCTCGATCTGGTTGCGGGCCCGCGCCTCGCTGAAGCCCAGCGTCTCCATCGTGTACTGGATGGCCCGCTCGCGGGTCCAGCCCTTGGCATGTATGCCCGTATCCACCACCAGCCGCACGGCGCGCAGCATTTCCGCGTTCAGGTGGCCGTAGTAGAACTCGGGCTGCTCATAAAGGCCGAACTGCTTGCCCAGCGTTTCGCTGTACAGCGCCCAGCCTTCCGTGAAGGCGGCGCTGTTCGGGTTCTCCGTGTCGAACTTGCGGAAGTCCGGCAGCGGCAATTCCTTCAGCAGCGCCGCGTGCAGGTGGTGGCCCGGCAAGCCTTCATGCAGGAACAGGCTGACCATGCCGAAGGTGCTGTATTTGTGCGCGTCGTTCACCACCGGCCAGAACACGCCCGGATGGGAGCCGTCGGCCGCCACCGGCGTGTAGTGGTCGGACGCCGTGGCGCGCGTCAGTTCCGGCTCCAGCTGCAGGTCCAGCCTGGCCTTGGGCAGCAGGCTGAAATAGGTGGGCAGCTTTTGCAGCACGGCGTCGTTGATCTTGCGGTAGGCGTCCAGCACCTGGGCGTCGCTGGTGAACGGCTTGTATTTCTCCTGCGCGCTGACCCATTGCGGCAGGCCGCTGGTGGGGCCGTCGTAGCCCAGCTTGGGCCCCAGCTCGACCAGCTGCTGCTGGATGCGGGCCACTTCCTTCAGGCCCAGCGCGTGGATGGCGTCCGGCGTCAGGGGCAGGTTGGTGGCGTCCTTGATGCGGGCCTGGTACCAGGCCGCGCCGTTGGGCAGGGCGTCCAGGCCGGTGCTGGCGCGGCTGGCCGGCAGGTAGTCCTTTTCCAGGAAGGTGCTCAGGCGCTCCAGGGCCGGTGCCAGTTTCGCCGCGATCAGCTGGCGGTAGGCCGCCGTCAGGCGCTGCTTGTCGGCGGCGGAAAAGCCGGCCGGCAGGTTGTTGATGGGGGTGTAGAAGATGTTCGTTTCCGGCGTGGCGCTGCGCAGCTGCTGGAACTGGGGCAGCATGGCGAGCGTGATCGCTTTCGGCTGCACGACGCCGGTGCGCATGCCCTCGCGCATGTTGGCGATGGCCTGGTCTATCCAGGCCGGTAGCTGGCTCAGGCGGCTCAGGTAGGCGTCGTACTGTTTGGGCGTGGACAGCGGCTGCGACCCCGTGCCGCCCGCGTAGTTGGCCAGCGTGCTGGGCACGTTATCCATCTGGTTCAGCGGCAGCAGGTGCTCGGGGAAGGGCGCCAGGTCCAGCGCGCACTGCAGTTCGTAGGCCAGCAGGTCGTAGTTGAGCTGATCCTTGTCGCCCAGCGTGGCGCGGGGGATGGCGCGCAATTGCCGCTGCATGCGGTGGTACAGGGCGAACTGCCGGGTGCGCACCTTGGGCGCGATGTTCATGCCGATCTGGTCGTCATAGCGGCTGTCGCCGTTGGCGGTGGCGTACAGCAGCGGGTCGAAGCGGGCGCGGGCCTGGTAGAACGCGTCGGCCAGCCGGTCCAGCTTCTGTTGCGCGGGCGACTGCGCCATGGCGGTGGCTGGCGCGGCGGCCAGTGCGGGAACGCTGCACAGCGCGCAGCCGATCAGGCTGGCGAGCAGGGCGGTGGTGGCCAGCTTGGCACGGATAGGGGAAAGCGGCATCGAGGGTCTCCTGTTTTTGGGTGGTGACAGGATAACCCAGATCGTTCGCCTTTACAGGGTGGCCAGCACGGCCCGCACGTGGTCGGGAATGGTGACGGGTTTGTTGGTGTCGCGGTCCACGTAGACGTGCACGAAGTGGCCGGCGGCGGCCGGCACCGGCTCGTCGTTGCGGTAGATGCCGATCTCGTAGCGCACGCTGGAGTTGCCCAGCTTGCTCACGCGCAGGCCCACGTGCAGCAGGTCGGGGAAGGACAGCTGGCTGAAGTAGGCGCAGGCGCTGTCGACCACATAGCCGACCACCTGGTCGTTGTGGATGTCGAGCACGCCCCGTTCGATCAGGAACTGGTTCACGGCCGTGTCAAAATAGCTGTAGTACACGACGTTGTTGACGTGGCCATATTGGTCGTTATCTATCCACCGGGTGGGGATAGTCATGAAGTGGCGGAATTGTTCCCGTCCGGCGTTACGCAAGATCATGCGGTTTCCTGTTTGGTGGATAAAGCGTCCATTTTAGCCCCCATTGTCGGGGATTTTTTTGAATAGCGGTGGCGAGAGAGTTACAATTGACCCTTGAACGCTGCAAAACAGCAAAAATTCCAGTAAACGCCGCCTCGCCGGCCGTTTTTCAGTGCCGCTCGCCGGCATGATTGATAATTAAAGGTTCACATGAGTCTCCAATGCGGCATCGTCGGCCTGCCTAACGTCGGCAAGTCCACCCTCTTCAACGCCCTGACCAAGGCCGGCATCCCGGCCGAAAACTACCCGTTCTGCACCATCGAGCCCAACGTGGGCGTGGTCGAAGTACCCGATCCCCGCATGGACAAGCTGGCCGAGATCGTCAAGCCCGAGCGCATGGTCAATGCCATCGTCGAATTCGTCGACATCGCCGGCCTGGTGGCGGGCGCCTCCAAGGGCGAAGGCCTGGGCAACCAGTTCCTGTCCCACATCCGCGAGACCGATGCCATCGTTAACGTCGTACGTTGCTTCGAGGATGACAACGTGATCCACGTGGCCGGCAAGATCAGCCCGCTGGACGACATCGAAGTGATCCAGACCGAGCTGGCCCTGGCCGACATGGGCACGGTGGAAAAAGCCATCCACCGCGAAAACAAGAAAGCCCGCTCCGGCGACAAGGATGCCGCCAAGCTGGTCGCCCTGTGCGAGCGCCTGATGCCGCACCTGAACGAAGGCAAGCCGGTGCGCACCCTGGGCCTGGACGCCGACGAGATGCTGCTCATCAAGTCGCTGTGCCTGATCACGGCCAAGCCGGCCATGTACGTGGCCAACGTGTCCGATTCCGGCTTCACCAACAATCCGCTGCTTGACCAGCTGACCGCCTTCGCCGCCGCCCAGAACGCGCCCATCGTCGCCATCTGCGCCGCCATCGAATCGGAAATCGCCGACCTGGACGACGCCGACAAGGGCGCCTTCCTGGCCGACATGGGCATGGAAGAGCCGGGCCTGGACCGCCTGATCCGCGCCGCCTACAAGCTGCTGGGTCTGCAGACCTACTTCACGGCCGGCGTGAAGGAAGTGCGCGCCTGGACCATCCACGTGGGCGACACGGCGCCGCAGGCGGCCGGCGTGATCCACACCGACTTCGAGCGCGGCTTCATCCGCGCCCAGACCATTTCCTACGACGACTTCATCGCCTACAAGGGCGAGGCGGGCGCCAAGGAAGCGGGCAAGATGCGCGCCGAAGGCAAGGAATATGTGGTCAAGGATGGCGATGTGCTGAACTTCCTGTTCAACGTCTAAGTTGCCCTGAGAGAGATTTCGGATGCCATAGAACTTCATATAGCGTTCTTGAGCCTCGAAAAGTGCCTGATTCTCCTGTGAAATCAGGCACTTTTTGTTTTCTGGGATGATGCGATGGCCTGATGATAATTGTTGCATTGCAACACGATTCCGCCATCGTGCGGCGGCCCTGCTATGCGGCACGCTCCCGGAGGGGCAGGGCGCCAATGGTGGTTGAGATTTCGTAAGGATTGACCAGAATCTCTGGTTGTTGTCACGACCCCAGGACAATGGGGCGATCTGTCAAGAGGAATCAGTGTATTATTCATTTTATGAAACAAAAACTCTTAACCGCAATGCCGACTGTTTTTTCCCTTCGGAATCACGGTGGGTATGACAAGATTGTTGTTCGCACTGGGGCCGAGCGTATGATGCGCGCCTCTTGGACTCGTGTTGGTCAAGAGCTGAACCACGCCATCACGAAGGTTGGACGCGATGTCGAGAAACAAAAAAATCTCAAATAAACAAGCAAAATCTAACCACGTCTCATCCACTTCTCAGCCAAGCAACGTAGGTGATCAGCCTGCTCTTGTTCGGGTGAGCAAGCCCAAGGGGCCGTTGCCTCATGTAGCGACTACGATCCTGCCGGGAACCGACCCAGTGCAGCAGCGCGTATTGGCTCTTCATCAAGAACGCACTTCGTTCAATGGGCCAATTCCCCATCCAGATATATTCAAGAAATATGGCGAGGTTGTGGCGGATGCGCCAGAACGGATTCTTCGCGTTTTTGAAGAGGATTCCAGACACTCGCGGGAACTTCAGGCCAGAGCCTTGGAAGCCCAGCAGGGGGACAACCGTCGAGTTCACTGGATGGCTTGGAGCCTCATTACTGGAGGCTATGCCATGTCGGCATTGTTCGCTTCGATGGACAAGGATTGGCTTGCGGGTATCGTTTTAACGACGACGATTATTGGGACGGTGACGGGCTTCTTGCAGAGCCGCAAGGATACGTCCGATGCGGCTGACACTGATCATGACGACGCGGAGTAGCCTTCTGGCTATTCGCGTACAAACGCTCTCCAGGAACCAGCACAGGAAGAGCGCTGCTGGCTATCCGTTATTGGTCGCTGCCGCCTGCCCGGCCGGCGCGCCGTTGCGGGTCAGCACGCCATCGGCCGTCTGCTCGTCTTCCCTGAAGTTGCCGCTCCAGCTGTCGCCGTTCTTCCAGGTCAGCGTGCCTTTGCCGTGGCGCAGGTTGGACCGCCACTGGCCTTCGTAGCGGTCGCCGTTGGCCCAGTCCATGCGTCCCGTCCCCATGCGGTAGCCGGCCGCCAGTTCGCCCACATAGACGTCGCCGTTGGCCCACATCACCTTGCCGTTGCCGGAGTAGGTGGCCTGGTTGGGGTCGAGCACAAATGCCCCTTCGATGATGGCGTCGCCGGCCACCACGCGGATGGCCGGCGCGGCGGCCAAGGCGGCTGCGGCCTTGGCGGGCAGCGGTTCGTCCGATACATACGTCACCAGGCCATCGGGATCGACGGAGTTGGCCACGCTGTAGGTGATCGGCCCGTCCGGATCCTCGCCATTCATGGCCAGCTGCACGCGCTCCGTCATGGCATGCTTGTCCGAGTAGCCCATCATCCATTTCAGGCGATCCGCATCGAACACGAAGGCGTTCTGCGCCATCGCCCTGGAGGCCAGCTTGTAATGCAGCGTGTAGGCGGCAATGGGGTCGCGTCCCAGTCTGGCCATGCGCTCGATGGCCCACTGGTCGGCCATGTAGAAGCCGGTGCCGGCCACCCACGACACGCCGCTCAGGCTATCCTTGAACAAGCTGGCGGCCTTGAGCGAATCGATGGCGATGGCCTGCGCCTGGTTCCTGGCCAGGGTCTGCACCGTATCGAGCGTCTTTTGCCGCAGCGCGGCCGCGGCCTGGTCGGCGGCGACCTTGGCGGCCGCCTGCAGCGCCGCCTGGCCGGCGGTCCGGCTGGCCTGGGCGGTGGCCGCCGCCGCCGCGGCCGTGTTGGCGGCGTTGGCGATGGCGCCCACGCCGCTGACCACGGTGGCGACCGTGAATCCGGTGCGCACGATCTTCAGGCCGTAGTGGTAGACCTTCATCCGGGCGCCCGCTTCCTCGGACAAGCCCTGGGTCCACAAGACCAGCCACAGCGCCTCGTCGGGCGTCAGCTCCAGCGTGAACAGGTCCAGCGGGTGGGTGCTCTGGAGCCAGTGATAGTTTTGCGCTTCCTCTGCCTCCGGCGCGGCCAGGTTGACGTGGCCACGGCACACTTCGACCGGCGTGACCGGTATCGTCCGGCCGCCGGCCAGCGTGATCTTGAACGCGCGCCCGCCGTCGCGCAGGCTCTCCAGTTCTTCGAGCATCTTGGCCGTATCGGCCTTGCTGTAGCCGTCCACTTTTTCGATGTGCTCGCCCAATGCCAGGCCGGACTCGCGCGTGGCAGCGATCACGGTGAGGCGTTCATCCACGCCCAGCCCCCGTACCCAGGCAATTTTCTTTTCCTTCGGCAGGTCGTAGGACGACGCCGTCACGAACGGCAGTTCGTACTGCGTGCTGCAATCGGGGTCCTTCAGTTGTGCCGTCTTGACGACGTTGGGCCGCAATACCTGCTGCCCCTTGCCGTAGGTGCGGATGCGCGCCAGCAGTTTTTCATCGACCGGGCTGCCGTCGTCGACCGTGTAGGTCGTGCCGCAGCCGGCCAGCAGGATGGCAAGCGGTGCAATGCGCCAGAGGGCCCGGCCCCCCAAGCGACCGGGTGTGCCGCCGGACGGCTGGCCTATCGGTGCCATGGCTGCGGGGCGGCCGCGACCGTTCGGGTATACCTTGGGTTTGCCAGCTCTGCGCATGCCGCTTCTCGTCAACAAAGGTCAGCGGGCGGGCCGCATCAATGCATACTAAACTAACAATTTCCATGACGAAATGGTTTGTTGGTATGCAAAAGCAATTTCCTGATGGGAATTTGATGATGTGTGGTAAAAAAGCTATTGCGTGCCCGACATCCCCGTCGGCCGCGGCGGCGTTTCACCTTTGCCGCCGCGCAGACCGGGCGCTCCGCTTCGTGCTATGCTGGCCATTCAGGGGCTGGAAACGGAGGCCACCATGATTGCCAAATTCAAACCATTCAGCATGGCCGAAACGCTGGACGTGCTCAACACGCTGGACGCCCGCAAGGCGCTGCAGGAGACCGTCTCCCGGCATCGCCAGCAAGCGGCTGCGGGCACGGAGCTGAAATTCAGCCCGGAAGAGCTCAAGGCGCTCGCCGAGCTGTACGCCAAGGCCCGGCTGGACGCGCCGGCGTTCATGGACTGGGCCGCATCGGCCCAAGGCCAGCCGGATAGGCGCTGGGACGCCCTGCGCCAGCTGTTGCCCGCGACCGCACTCGTCACCTCCGGCACCGACTGGACCAGCCTGGACTATTGGAAGTGCAAGGCGGTTGACCTGCTGTGCTCGCTCAAGAAAGCGCCGGCGTCCACTGTCGGCCAGAGCGACGAACTGCCCTACCTCGGCTTGTCCAATGCCGACCGGCGCCTGCTCGACCACATCACCTACACCGCCGACGAGCTGAAGGAAATTGGCATCCGCGCCAGCCAGAGCCTGGAGCGTGGAGGCTGACGTGGCCGACCACATCTTCCAGGCCCTGATGGAGGAGGGCGGCGACATGGCCGGTGCTTTCGCCTACACCATCTACAAACGGCACAAGGTGGAATGGACGGTACAGTACATGGCCGACCACGGCGGCCAGTTACCCGATGCGGCCGCGCTGGACGCGTTCCGCTCCATGAACCTGCTGCCGCACGCCTTGCATGGCTATCTGGAACGGGGCCGGGCGCTCAGCCAGCAGGTCCTGACCATGGGCACGGAAAAGAAGATCAACGAAATCAAGGTGGAAGTCGCGCTCGGCGCCCTGGCGGCGGCCATGAAGGAAGACGTGCGCCGCCAGTTTGACGAACGCAAGACCATGCGCGGCTGGATGCGCGACGCCGTGACGGGCGTCATTGCCAACATGGTGGCCCTGCTCATCATCGGGGCCCTGATCCTGGGCGCCAAATCGCTGGACGATATCAACGCGGCCGTCAGCCGCTGGGCCAAAGGGGAGCCGGCCAGGGAAGGCGGCGTTGGCCAGCAGCCTGCGGCCTCTGGCGCCGGCCAGCAGCGCCCCGGGTCCGGCGCCGGCCGCTGAGCACCGGGCCGCGGCCGGCTGGTGGCGCGGGCACGGCTGGCCAATTCACCAACGCCGCCATGCCAGTTCGGTATAATCTCCGCATTGCCTTCGGCGCGCGGCTGCGCCAGCCTCACTCTCCTCACTAGAAAAACACATTCCACATGGCTTCCTCCAACGATAACGTCAGCATGGCGCTGTTCTGCGATTTTGAAAACGTGGCGCTCGGCGTGCGCGACGCCAATTACGACAAGTTCGATATCAAGCCGGTGCTGGAGCGCCTGTTGCTCAAGGGTAGCATCGTCGTCAAGAAGGCTTATTGCGACTGGGACCGCTACAAGGCCTTCAAGGCGCCCATGCACGAGGCAAACTTCGAGCTGATTGAAATCCCCCACGTGCGCCAGTCGGGCAAGAACTCGGCCGACATCCGCATGGTCGTCGATGCGCTGGACCTGTGCTACACCAAGTCGCACGTGGACACCTTCGTCATCATCTCGGGCGATTCCGATTTCTCGCCGCTGGTGTCCAAGCTGCGCGAGAACGCCAAGAAAGTGATCGGCGTGGGCGTCAAGCAGTCCACCTCGGACCTGCTGGTGGCCAACTGCGACGAATTCATCTTCTACGACGACCTGGTGCGCGAGAGCCGCCGCGCCGCCGCCAAGCGAGATCCGCGCGAAGCGCCGCCGGCCGTCAAGCGCACCCCGGAAGAGGAGAAGCGCCGCCGCGACGACATGGAAAAGCGCCGCAACCAGGCCATGGAAATCGTGGTCGGCACCTTCGACGCGCTGGTGTCCGAGCGTGGCGACAGCGGCAAGATCTGGGCTTCCGTGCTGAAAGAGGCGATCAAGCGCCGCAAGCCCGACTTCAGCGAGTCGTACTACAGCTTCCGCACCTTCGGCAACCTGCTGGAGGAAGCGCGCGCGCGCGGCCTGCTGGAATTTGGCCGTGACGAGAAATCGGGCGCCTATGTGTACCGCAGCAGCGGTGCGGCCATCAGCAACGGCCTGGCCGACGGCACCGGCGCGGCCGATGGCGGCGCAGCGGGCGACGCGGCGGAAACGCCGCGCCAGGAAGGCCGTCCGGAAGGGCGCCAGGATGGCCGTCGCGGCCGTGGCCGTGGCCGCGGCCAGTCTGGCCGCCATGCCGAGCGCGCCGACGAGCGCGCCGCGGAACTGGTGCTCGATGCCGAGCCTGAAGTGCTGGAGGCCGAGCCGTTCGAAGTGGTGGAAGTGGTGGAACTGGTCGAAGTGATCGAGACGGGCGACGTCAGCGATAGCAGCGACATCATCGACATTCCGGCCGAGGTGGTGGAGCCGCGCCAGGAAGGTCGTCATGGCCGCGGCAAGCGCGGTGGCCGCAAACAGGCAGAACGCAAGGGCGGGCACGCATCGGCTGAAGCGGCCAGCGCCATGCCGGCGCAGGCTGACGACAGCGCCATCGCCGCCCGGCATGCCGAAGATGTGCTCGAGCAGCGTATCGACCACGCGCCAGCAGCGGAAGCGGCTGACGTGACTGAGGTGGCAGCCGACGCGGCCAAGCCCGCCAAGTCCGCCAAGCCGGCCAAGGGTGGCCGCGCCGCCGCCAAGGCCACGCCGAAGAAAAAGCCTGCGGCCAAGGGCAAGGCCAAGCCGGCTGCCGCCGACGTGGCCGGCGCTGCGGAAGCGGTGACCCCGGCCGCCGAAGTCCAGACGGCCGCCCCGGCTGCGGAGGCGCCTGCCGCCGCCGCACAGGACGCGGAATCGGCCGCCAAGCCTGCCCGCAAGCCCCAGCCGCGGGGCCGCCGTCCGCGCAAGGACGCCAAGTCCGAAGCGTAAGCGCCCGTATCAAGTACCCGGCCCAAGGCGCACCGCCTTGGCGCCTCCGGGCATGGCGCCTCCGGGCATGGCGCCACGCGCCATGCCCCCGCCCCCCCCCCCGGTCCGCGCCGCGAGACAGCATCGCGCGCTTTCTGCCATACTTCACTTTTGCACAACTTTGCCGCAACGCCCACGGCGCTGCCTGCCTGCACATGCCTACGCTGACCGCCATCACCCTCTATCCCATCAAATCCTGCGCCGGCCTGGCGCTGCAGGAAGCCACGCTGACCGAAGCGGGTCTGATGACCCAGCAGATCTACGACCGCGAATGGATGGTGGTAGATGGGGAAGGGCGCTTCATGACCCAGCGCGAACACCCGCGCATGGCCCTGATCGTGCCCCGCCTGAAGGGCGACACGCTGGAACTGCGGGCGCCCGGCATGCTGCGCCTGGAAATTCCGCTGGGCCTGCCCGACCCCGGGGACGCCGTCGCGAAAACGGTGCAGGTATGGGACGACAGCGTGCTGGCCTACGACTGCGACGAGCTGACCGCCGCCTGGTTCAGCAACGCCATCGGCGTGCCGTGCCGGCTGGTGCGCTTCCATGCCGATGCGCTGCGCAAGGTCAGCGAGAAGTGGACCCGGGGCGTGGCGGCCACCACCATGTTCTCCGACGGCTATCCGGTGCTGGTGGCCGGCGCCGCCTCGCTGGACGACCTCAATAGCCGGCTGGTGGCGGCCGGCCGCGCGCCCGTCCCCATGAACCGCTTCCGCCCCAACCTGGTCATCGCTGGCCTGGACGCGTTCGAGGAAGACTATGCGGCCGCCTATCGCCTGGGCGAAGCGGAACTGCGTCCCGTCAAGCCATGTTCGCGCTGTCCCATCCCGTCCGTGGACCAGGACACGGGCCAGGCCGGCCCCGACCCGGTGGACCTGCTGCGCAGCTACCGTGCCAAGCCGGAGCTGGACGGCGCCATCTGCTTCGGCATGAACAGCATCGTCGTGGCCGGCGCCGGCCAGCGCATCCGGCTGGGGCAGGAAGTCGATGTCGAATTGGCGTTTTTGTAACGGAATTTACTTTTTGGCATTTCCAAGCATCCTTACTTGGCGTAATGTTGTGACTTGCCGGATGATAAAGACAGCAACGCTCCGGCACGGTCATTGGTCGCAGTCGCTATCGAGTAAGGGTTTATATGACGCACACAGTCACAGGCGCGCTGCCGTCCCACGCTGATCCCGCCACGCGGGCCGGCGAGCTGGCGGCGGAGAACCAGGCGTTGCGTGCCCGCATGGCTTACCTGCTGGAGCAGGCCGAGCGCAACCACTCGATCATGTGCCGCCACCAGGCGTTCGACCTGGAGATCGTGGGCGCCGCCACCTTCCCCGAACTGGTGGGCACCATCTTCCGCACCCTGCCCGTCATCTCCGAGCTGGAAAGCGTGACCCTGACCCTGATCGACGAGGATGCCGACATCCGCACCGTGATGGGCAAGCTAGGCGTGGTGTTCGCCGACTTTCCGCAACTGGTCTTCGTCGAGCAGCTCGACGAACTCGGTTTCGACCTGGGCCGCCGCACGGCCGGCACGCCGCCGCCGCGCCCGCAGCTGGGCATGTACGATCCCGTGCGCCATGCACTGCCGTTCCCCGCAGCGCCGGCCGCCCTGCAAAGCGTGGCCCTGGTGCCCCTGATGCGCAACAAGCGCATCATCGGCTGCCTCAACCTGGGCAGTGTGGACCCGGCCCGCTTCACGCCCAGCCTGGGCACGGACTTCATCGAGCATATGGCCTCCATCATCGCCATCTGCCTGGAAAACGTGATCAGCAACGAGATGCTCAAGTACATCGGCCTGACGGACTCGCTGACGGGCGTCTACAACCGGCGCTACCTGGACCGGCGTCTGCTCGAGGAGATCGCCCGCGCGCGGCGCCAGCGCTATCCGATCGCCTTCATGTACATCGACATCGACCACTTCAAGCGCGTCAACGACACGGTGGGCCACCAGGGCGGCGACGAAGTGCTGCGCGAAGTGGCGGCCCGCATCAAGGACGAACTGCGCCTGTCGGACGCACTGGCCCGTTTCGGCGGCGAGGAATTCGTCGTGTTGCTGATCGATGCGGACCTCGACAGCGCCGCCTTCGTGGCCGAGCGCATCCGCGCCAGCGTGGCCGGCACCATGATCAACCTGGCGCATGAAGTGCAGCTGTCCGTCACGGTGTCGATCGGCGTGGCCTGCCTCGACCCGGACCTGGCTGCAGGCGAACCGGAACTGGTGGCCCGTGAACTGATCTCGCGCGCCGACGGCGCGCTGTACCAGGCCAAGGCGGGCGGGCGCAACCGCGTCATCCGCCACGTGCCGGCGTGAGCGCCACGCTCAGCGCAGCAGCCGGCTCTCGGCCCCGCTGACGGCGTCAGCCGGGCCGCGCACCACCACCACGTCGTCGGGCGCCAGCATGGTCTGCGGCGCCACCTCCATGCGGCCCATGCCGCGCCGGATACTGGCCACTTCCGCCCCCGTGTCGTCCAGATTGAGCTCGCCCAGCGACTTGCCGATGGCGGCCGCCCCTTCGCCCAGCGTGACCGAATGCAGGCGCACCAGGTCCGCCTCCTCGCTGCTGTCGCTGGCGCCGTGGAAGTAGCCGCGCAGCGAGGCGTAGCGTTCCTCGCGCGCCGTCTGCACCCGGTGCACCACGCGCCGCAGCGGCACGCCCAGCAGCACCAAGGCGTGCGAGGCCAGCATCAGGCTGCCCTCCATCAGTTCCGGCACCACTTCCGTCGCGCCGGCCGCCTTCAGCCGGTCCAGGTCCGTATCGTCATGGGCCCGCACGATGACGGGCAGGGTGGGCGCCAGTTCATGCACCAGGTGCAGCACCTTGAGTGCCGACGGCGTGCTGGCGTACGTGATGACGATGGCGCTGGCGCGGTAGATGCCGGCCGCCACCAGGCTTTCGCGCCGGGCCGCGTCGCCGTAGGACACGTTGGCGCCGGCCGTCTGCGCCTCCTGCACCCGCTCCGGGTCCAGGTCGAGCGCGTGGTAGGCTATCTTCTCCTCGCCCAGCAAGGTGGCCAGGCTCTGGCCGCTGCGCCCGAAGCCGGCCAGGATCACGTGCTTCTGGGTCGACATGGTGCGGCTGGCGATCTTGGTCAGGGCCAGCGACTGCATCATCCATTCATTGCTCGACACCTTCATCACGATCTGGTCCGACTTGGCGATGATGAAGGGCGCGGCCAGCATCGACAGCACCATCGAGGCCAGCACCACCTGCACGATGTCGGGCGCCAGCAGATGGCTGCCGCCGGCCAGGTTCAGCAGCACGAAGCCGAATTCGCCGGCCTGGGCCAGCGCCAGTCCCGTGCGCAGGGCCACGCCGTCGGTGGCGCCGTACAGCTTGGCCAGCCCGGCGATCAGGGCGAACTTGAGCAGCACGGGGCCGGCCAGCAACAGCAGCACCAGCCACCAGTTTTCCAGCACCAGGCGCACGTTGAGCAGCATGCCGATGGTGATGAAGAACAGCCCCAGCAGCACGTCGCGGAAGGGCTTGATGTCTTCCTCCACCTGGTGCTTGTATTCCGTGTCCGAAATCAGCATGCCGGCCACGAACGCGCCCAGCGCCAGCGACAGGCCGGCCCGCTCCGTGATCCAGGCCGCGCCCAGGGTTACCAGCAGCAGGTTGAGCATGAACAGTTCCTGCGAACGGCGCTTGACGACGATGGTGAACCAGCCCCGCATCAGCTTCTGGCCGAAGAACAGCAGCAGCACCAGCACGGCCACCGCCTTCAGGCTGGCCCAGCCCAGCGTTTCGAGCAGGCGGTCGGGCTGCTCCGTCAGCGACGGAATCAGGATCAGCAGCGGCACCACGGCCAGGTCCTGGAACAGCAGGATGCCGATGATCTTGCGGCCATGGGCGCTTTCCAGTTCCAGCCGCTCCGTCAGCATCTTGGATACGATGGCGGTGGACGACATGGCCAGCGCCCCGCCCAGCGCAAACGCGGCCTGCCAGCCCAGGTGCAGGCTGGCCGGCAGCAGGCTGCCGATCAGCCAGCCGAAGCCCATGGTGAGGGCGATGGTCAGTCCCACCTGGGCCATGCCCAGCCCGAACACGATGCTGCGCATGGCCATCAGCTTGGCCGTGGAAAATTCCAGGCCGATGGAAAACATGAGGAACACGACGCCGAATTCGGCCAGTGTCTGGCTGGCCTCGTTCTGTTCGGCCAGGCCCAGCGCGTGGGGGCCGATCAGGATGCCTACGGCCAGGTAGCCCAGCATGGGCGGCATATGCATCATCCGGAATGCGACCACGCCGAGCACGGCCGCGCCCAGCAGCAAGAGAGTCAGTTCCAGGGATGAAAACATTTAATTCCGTATCATGGGGTGGTCGATTCCGTTGTTTGTCAGCCTTTGTTACCACTGGCAAGTTTTTTGCTTACCCAATTCGGCTATACTTTCGGCATGAGTGTAACCCATGAAAAAACAATGCTGAAAGCTTTTGATCGAATTGACCCGGCCACTGCCAGCCGGGCCCTGGAACTGGCCCGCGAGACGCTGCAGATCGAGGCCGACGCCATCGCCGCCCTGCACGCGCGCCTGGCCACGGACGACAGCGTGGGCCGCGCCGTGTCGCTCTTGCTCAATTGCAAGGGCCGCGTCGTCGTGTCGGGCATCGGCAAGTCCGGCCACATCGCCCGCAAGATCGCCGCCACGCTGGCCTCGACCGGCACCCCGGCCCTGTTCGTGCATCCGGCCGAAGCGGCGCACGGTGACCTGGGCATGGTGACGGCCGACGACGCCTTCATCGCCATTTCCTATTCGGGCGAAAGTGCGGAGCTGATGGCCATCCTGCCCGTTGTCAAGCGCATGGGCAGCGCCCTCATTTCCATGACGGGCAAGCCCAATTCGAGCCTGGCGCAGCTGGCCGACGTGCACCTGGACGTATCGGTGGCCAAGGAAGCGTGCCCGCTCAACCTGGCGCCCACGGCCTCGACCACCGTCACGCTGGCGCTGGGCGACGCCCTGGCCGTGGCCCTGCTGGACCTGCGTGGCTTCAAGGAAGAGGATTTCGCGCGCTCCCATCCGGGCGGCGCCCTGGGCCGGCGCCTGCTGACCCACGTGCGCGACGTGATGCGCAGCGGCGACGCCGTGCCGCGCGTGACGGCCGACGTCAAGCTGACGGACGCGCTGCTGGAAATCACCCAGAAGGGCATGGGCATGACGGCCATCGTGGACGCCGACGGCCGCCCCGTGGGCATGTTCACGGACGGCGATTTGCGCCGCATGATCGAGAAGGTGCAGGATTTCACCCAGGTCGTGATCCGCGACGTGATGCACCCCAACCCGCGCACCATCACGCCCGAAAAGCTGGCGGTGGACGCCGTGGCCGTGATGGAACAGTTCCGCATCAACCAGATGCTGGTGGTGGACGAGGCCGGCAAGCTGGTGGGCGCACTGCACATCCACGACCTGACCCGCGCCAAGGTGATCTGATGAAAGACGCCTACAAACTGGAAAACGTGGCCCGCGCCGCCAAGGTCAAGCTGATGATCTTCGACGTGGACGGCGTGCTGACGGACGGCAGCCTGCACTACGGCGCCGAGGGCGAAGCGCTCAAGACCTTCAATGTGCACGACGGCCTGGGCATCAAGCTGCTGCAGGAATCGGGCGTGCAGACGGCCATCATCAGCGCGCGCGTGTCGCCGCAGGTGGTCAAGCGGGCGGCCGACCTGGGCATCGGTTTCCTGCACCAGGGCGGGCACGACAAGCTGACCCCGTTCAACGCCCTGCTGGCCAAGACGGGCCTGACGGCCGACCAGGTGGGCTTCATCGGCGACGACGTGGTCGACCTGCCCATCCTGACCCGGGTCGGCTTCGCCGTGGCCGTACCCAACGGCCGGGCCGATGTGCTCAGCCGCGCGCATCACGTGACGGAAGCGCGGGGCGGGGGCGGCGCCGTGCGGGAGGTGTGCGAATTCCTGCTGCGGGCCCAGGGCAACTACGACAAGATCATGGCCCAGTTCCTGGTCTGAGGCGGCATCATGCACAAGAAAACGGCACACCGCTGGCGTTTGACCCTGATCATGCTGTTCGGCGTGGCATGCGCGCTCGGCACGTTCTGGCTGGTGCAGGTGGTCAACCAGGCGGGCCGCCAGGCGGAGGCCGACAGCCACCGCAACGAGCCGGACTACATCATCGAGCGCTTCAGCTTCGTGCGCCTGAACAAGGCCGGCCAGCCCAGCTACATCATCGCCGGCGACAAGCTGACCCACCACCCGGCCGACGATTCGTCCGACGTGGACCATCCCACCGTGCACAGCCTGGCGGGCGACCAGCCGCCCATGAACGTGCGGGCCGACCAGGCCCGGGTGGACCAGGATAACAGCCGCGTCAAGCTCAGCGGCGACGTGCGCGTGGTCCGCCCGGCCGCGGCCAACAGCCAGGCCATGCGCATGACCACGTCCGCGCTGACGCTGTACCCGGACGACGAGAAAATGGAAACGGACCAGCCGGTCGAGCTGCAGCTGGGCGCCTCCAGCGCCCGCGGCACCGGCATGAAGGCCGACAACGCCACGCGCCAGATCGCGCTGGGCGGGCGCGGCCAGATCCACCTGCCGCCCCGTGCGGCGCATTGATACAGAACGATATAGAACGGATTCGCAATGAAAAAACTCATCCTGTCGGCGGCCCTGCTGTGGGCGGCGGCCGGCCTGGCCCACGCTGAAAAGGCGGACTCCAGCAAGCCGACTGAAATCGCCTTCGACCAGCTGGAAGTGGACGACGTCAAACAGATCAAGATCGCCACCGGCAACGTGATCCTGACCCGCGGCACCTTGCAGATGAAGTCGCCCAAGGCCGTGGTGCATGAAGACCCGGAAGGTTACCAGTACGTGACCATGACCAGCACCCCCGGCACCCCGGCCACCTTCCGCCAGAAGCGCGACGGCGCCGGCGACCAGTGGGTGGAAGGCCAGGCCGAACGCATCGAATACGACGGCAAGACGGAGCTGGTCAAGCTGTTCGCCAAGGCCCGGATCCGGCGTCTGGAGGCGGGCAAGCCCAGCGATGAAGTGCAGGGCGAATTCATCTCCTACGACAGCCGCAAGGAATTCTTCGCCGTCAAGAACACGGCCACCGGCGAGAGCAAGCCGGGTGCCGGCCGCGGCACCATGGTGATCCAGCCGTCCAACAAGAGCCCGGCGCCGGCAGCGGCTTCCGTGCCGCCGGCGGGGAAATGAGCATGGACATGCAACGCTGCGGCAGCACCCTGATCGTGCGCGGTCTGCAAAAGAGCTACGGCAAGCGCCAGGTGGTGCACGACGTCTCGCTGCAGGTCGAGTGCGGCGAAGTGGTGGGCCTGCTGGGCCCCAACGGCGCCGGCAAGACCACCTCGTTCTACATGATCGTGGGCCTGGTGCCGTCGGACGCGGGCACCATCGACATCTCGGGCGTCGACATTTCGTCGCTGCCCATCCACCGGCGGGCCGTGATGGGCCTGTCCTACCTGCCGCAGGAAGCGTCCGTGTTCCGCAAGCTGACGGTGGAAGAAAACATCCGCGCCGTGCTGGAAATCCAGCAAGTGAACGGCAAGCCTTTATCCAAGGCCGAAATCGATGAACGGCTCAATACCCTGCTGGCCGATCTGCAAATCGAGAAGCTGCGCGAGAACCAGGCGCTGTCCCTGTCCGGGGGCGAGCGGCGCCGGGTCGAAATCGCGCGCGCACTGGCGACCAATCCCCGCTTCGTGCTGCTCGACGAACCATTCGCCGGGGTCGACCCGATCGCCGTCATTGAGATCCAGCGCATCGTGCGCTTCCTCAAGGAACGCGGCATCGGCGTGCTGATCACCGATCACAATGTGCGCGAGACGCTGGGCATCTGCGACCGCGCGTATATCATCAACCAGGGCACGGTATTGGCGTCAGGCCGGCCAGACGACATCATCGCCAACGAATCGGTGCGTCGCGTGTATCTGGGTGAACACTTCCGTATGTAAGGTATGTAAGTAAAGCCATGAAACAGTCATTGCAACTGCGCACTTCGCAGCACCTCGCGCTGACCCCGCAACTGCAGCAATCGATACGCCTGCTGCAGTTGTCCACGCTGGAGTTGCACCAGGAATTGGAACAGCTGCTGACCGACAATCCGCTGCTGGAGCGGCTCGACGATCCGCTCGACCATTCCGTGCGGCTGCTGGCCGACGGCGCCATCAGCCAGCAAAGCGCGCCGGCCGAGGCGCCGCCCGAAGGCCCGCCCGGCCAGCAGCAGGATGCGCCCGCGCCGGCCGAGGCCGAGCCGTTCGAGGGCGCCGACGGCGACGCCGCGCCCGAGGGCGACATGGACTGGAGCGACGCCGGGCGCAGCAAGACGCCCGACGACGAGGACTCCCGGCCCCAGCTCGAAGCAAACCACTGCACCCTGCGCGAACACCTGATGGAGCAGATGCGGGTGACGGTGCTGGAAATGCGCGACCGGGCGCTGGTGGAAATCATCATCGACGCGCTCGACGAAAACGGCTACCTGGAAGAACCGCTGGAAGAAATCCTGGCCCGCCTGCCGGCAGAACTGGACATCGAGCCCGAGGAGCTGCAGACGGCCTTGTCGTTATTGCAAAGTTTCGACCCCGTGGGCGTGGGCGCCCGCAACGCCTCCGAGTGCCTGGCGCTGCAGATCAAGCGCATGCCGCACGTGCCGCTGGTGACGCGCCGCATGGCGCTGGCCATCGTGGAACAGCACCTGGCCTGGTTCGCCCAGCGCGACTTCAACAAGCTCAAGAAGGCCATGCAGTGCGACGACGAGGACTTGCGCGAAGCGCAGGCCGTGATCCGCCAGTGCAATCCGCACCCGGGCGCCGCGTTTGCCTCGGACGTGTCGGACTACGTGGTGCCGGACGTGATCGTCAAGAAGGCCCGCAACGGCTGGCAGGTCACCTTGAACAACGACGTCATGCCGCGCCTGCGGGTCAACGCCATGTACGCCAACCTGCTCAAGCAGGGCAAGGGCGAGGGCGCCATGGGGGCCCAGCTGCAGGAAGCGAAATGGCTGATCAAGAACATGCGCCAGCGCTTCGACACCATCCTGCGCGTGGCGCAAGCCATAGTGGAACGGCAAAAGAATTTTTTCTCGCACGGCGCCGTTGCCATGAGGCCCCTTGTGTTGCGTGAAATTGCTGATACACTGGGACTACACGAGAGTACTATTTCTCGGGTAACAACTCAGAAGTATATGCTGACCCCGCATGGCATGTTTGAGTTGAAATATTTCTTTGGCAGCCATGTCGCCACCGAAGCGGGGGGAGAAGCATCATCGACGGCGATACGTGCACTGATCGTGCAATTGACAGGAGCAGAAGACCCTAAAAATCCTTTATCCGACAGTAAGATTGCGGACATGCTGGGAGAACAAGGCATGGTGATTGCGCGACGAACTGTTGCCAAATATCGCGAAGCATTAAAGATCCCGCCAGTCAGTCTCCGCAAGTCTTTGTAGTTATCTGGTTCCTGCGCGCCCGGCCTGAAAGGGCAGCGCACTGACCGTAAGCGACATCATCTTTAGGAGTGTGTATGAATCTCACCATCAGTGGACATCATCTCGAAGTGACCCCAGCCATTCGCGAATATGTGCAGAACAAGCTGGAGCGCATCAAACGCCACTTCGATCAAGTGATTGATATTGCTGTCATCCTGACCGTAGATAACCTCACCGAGAAAGAGAAGCGCCAGAAGGCAGAGATCAATTTGCGCATGTCCGGCAAGACCGTGTATGTGGAGAGCCTGTCGCAAGACCTGTACGCCGCCATCGACACCCTGATCGACAAGCTTGATCGTCAGGTCATGAAATACAAATCCAAAGTTCAGGAACACGGCCACGATGCGATCAAGCATCTGCCGGACACCTTCGAACCCGCCGCCACCGCATAAGACGGTCCCGGCTTGAGAAAACAAAGGGCGCATCTGGCGCCCTTTTTTGCGGCCCTACGTCGCGTACTTTTCGTCTAAACCGTATAAATGGTATAAACCGTATGCGTGCTGGGGGTCAGTTCTGCGGCGCGCTGCGCGCCATGCACTCGGCGAACAGCGCCATATCGATATTGCCACCGCTGACGATCACGCCCACTTTTTTGCCGCGGATATCGACCACCCCGTTCATGGCCGCAGCGGCGGCCAGCGCACCGGCGCCTTCCACCACCATCTTCATGCGCTCGGCGAAGAAACGGATCTGGCTGCGCAGCTGGTCGTCGTTGACGGTGACGATGTCGCGCACGTGGGTCTGCAGGATGGGCAGCACCAGCTTGCCGATGTGCTGGGTCTGGGCGCCGTCGGCGATGGTGTCGGGCACCTCGATGTGGACGATCTGGCCGCTGCGCAGCGAACGCTGGGCGTCGTTGCCCGCCTCCGGCTCGACGCCGATCACGGCGCAGCGCGGCGACAGCGTGGCCGCCGCCAGCGCGCTGCCCGACAGCAGGCCGCCGCCGCCCGTGCTCACGAACAGGTAATCGAGTTCGCCCACGCTGTCGAACAGTTCCTTGGCGGCCGTGCCCTGGCCGGCGATCACGTGCGCGTGGTCGTAGGCGGGGATCACGGCCAGGCCGCGTTCCTGGCCCAGGCGGGCGGCGATCACTTCGCGGTCTTCCGTCTTGCGGTCGTACAGGATGATCTCGGCGCCGTATTCGCGGGTGGCGGCCAGCTTCATGGCCGGCGCGTCGGTTGGCATGACGATGGTGACCGGCACCCCCAGCATGCGTGCGGCCAGGGCCATGCCCTGGGCGTGGTTGCCCGATGAGAAGGCGACCACGCCGCGGCGCCGCTGCTCCTCGTCCAGGCAGCTGATGGCGTTGTAGGCGCCGCGGAACTTGAAGGCGCCCACGCGCTGGAAATTCTCGCACTTGAAGTACAGCTGCGCGCCGCTGCGTTCGTCGGCCTGGCGCGAAGTCAGCACCGGGGTAGGGTGCGCCACGCCGGCCAGCCGTTGCGCGGCCGCCGCGATGTCGGCGTACTGCACGGCGAGGGTCGATTGTGTCATGGGGGAGTCCTTTCGGTGGGTATCGAGGCAAGCGGGCAGTGTGCCAGCATTCGGCGCCACTGTCCAAACGCCTGCTTGAAACCATACATGCACATAATATATAATTTGGTATAATGTTTGCCATGACGGATAGCGGGAGTGGGGGAGTACAGATGGACAATGCGAGCATCGATATCGACAGCCTGCGGGCCTCGGCCGGGCAGGCCAGCAGCCTGCTCAAGGCGCTGGCCAATCCGGACCGGCTGCTGCTGCTGTGCCAGATGACGCAGGACGAATACAGCGTGGGCAAGCTGGAGGAACTGACGGGCATCCGCCAGCCCACGCTGTCGCAGCAGTTGACGGTGCTGCGCCAGGAAGAGCTGGTGAGCACGCGGCGCGAAGGCAAGCAGATTTTCTACCGGATCGCCAGCCCGGCCGCGCTGGCCGTGCTGCAGGTGCTGTACCAGCAATTTTGTAACGACGGCAAAGGAGCCCAGTAATGACCATCGCCTGGAACGTATTTACGCCGTGGGGCGCGCTGCTCGGCGGCGCGCTGATCGGCCTGTCGGCAGCCTTGCTGCTGCTGTTTAACGGCCGCATCGCCGGCATCGCCGGCATCGCGGGCGGCTTGCTGCGCCCGCGCGCGGGCGACATCGGCTGGCGCGTGGCGTTCGTGCTGGGGCTGGTGGGCGCACCCCTGGTCTATGGCCTGGTGGCGGGCCTGCCATCGGTCCAGATTGATGCCGGCAGCGGCACCCTGATCGCGGCCGGCCTGCTGGTGGGCTTCGGCACCCGCTATGGTTCCGGCTGCACCAGCGGCCATGGCGTGTGCGGCCTGTCGCGCCTGTCGCCGCGCTCGATGGTGGCCACGGCCACCTTCATGGCGGCTGGCTTCGTCACCGTCTACCTCGCGCGCCACGTGTTCGGATAAGGAGAACCGCATGACCATCGTAATCGCATTGCTGGCCGGCCTGATCTTCGGCATCGGCCTGATCGTGTCGGGCATGAGCAATCCGGCCAAGGTGCTGGGCTTTCTCGACCTGGGCGGCAGCTGGGATCCGTCGCTGGCCCTCGTGATGGCCGGCGCCATCGCCGTCGGCGTGCTGGCCTTCCGCTATGCCGGCACCCGGCCAGCTACCCTGCTGGGTGTGGCCATGAGCCTGCCCGGCACCCGCGTGATCGACCGCCGCCTGGTGCTGGGCGCGCTGATCTTCGGCGCCGGCTGGGGCCTGGCCGGCTTCTGCCCCGGCCCTGCGCTGGCCTCGCTCACCACGGGCGGCGCCAAGGCGTTGCTGTTCACGGGCGCCATGGTGGCCGGCATGGGACTGTTCGAGCTGCTGGAGCGGCGCTGAGCATCGATGCTGGACAGGTGGCGGACGTGAAGGCTGGCGGTGCGCGCAGCGCGGGCAGGGCGCGTTAGAATAGGCGCTTCATCATTTTCCGCAACTTGCCATGAGCGAATTCGTCCAGACCAGTGTCAGCAACCGTACCGGCTTTCTCACCCTCGACCGTCCCAAGGCGCTCAATTCCCTGTCGCTGGCCATGGTGCGCGACCTGACGGCCGCCCTGCTGGCCTGGCGCGACGACGCCGGCGTCGACGCGGTGGTCATCCGCAGCACCAGCGAGAAGGCGTTTTGCGCCGGCGGCGACATCCGCTTCTTCTACGACGTGGGCCGCGCCGGCCCGCAGGGCGGCAGCGCGCTGCTGGAAGACTTCTTCACGGAAGAATACGCGCTCAACCACCTGATCCACTACTACCCCAAGCCCTATATCGCCCTGATGGATGGCGTGGTGATGGGCGGCGGCATGGGCGTGGCCCAGGGCGGACCCGATTGCAGGGTGCGCATCGTCACCGAGCGCACCAGGATGGCCATGCCGGAAGTGAACATCGGCCTGTTCCCGGACGTGGGCGGCAGCTACTTCCTGTCGCGCGCGCCCGGCCAGCTGGGCAACTACCTGGGCCTGACCGGCCTGACCATAGGCGCGGCCGACGCGCTGTACCTGGGCCTGGCCGACCACTTCGTGCCGGCGGCGCAGATGCCGGCGCTGGCGGCCCTGGTCGAGGCCACGCCGGGCGCCCGGCTGCGCGAGGCCATCGCCGCCTTCGCGGCCCCGCTGCGGGCCGACGCGGGCCAGGCCATGCTGCAGGCGCAGCGGGCCCTGATCGACCGCCATTTCGCTGCGCCCTCGGTGGCCGCCATCATGGCCTCGCTGGCGCAGGATGCCGATCCGTTCGCGCAGAAGGCGCTGGCCGCCATGCAGACCCGTTCGCCGCTGATGATGGCCGTCACCCATGAGCTGCTCAAGCGCGGCGCCGCGCTGGACGTGGCCGACTGCCTGCGCATGGAGCGCACCCTGGTGCGCCACAATTTCGAGGATGGCGAAGTGCTCGAAGGCGTGCGCGCGCTGGTGATCGACAAGGACAATGCCCCCAAGTGGCAGCCGGCCGCGCTGGCCGACGTGACCCCGGAGATGGTGGCGCGCTTCTTCGCCCCCGTATGGCCGGACTACGCCCATCCGCTGCGCCACCTGGATTGACGCGGTGACGGTGGCGCTGGACCGGATCGACATCGAGATCCTCAACCTGCTGCAGGAGGATGCCTCCATCCCGCTGCGCCGGCTGGCCGAGCGGGTGTACTCCTCGCCGGCCACCTGCCAGCGCCGCATCGCCCAGCTGCGCGCCTCCGGCATCCTGGTCAAGGATGTGGCGCTGGTGGACCGGGTGCGCGTGGGCCGGCCGCTGACGGCCTTCGTCACCGTGCAGCTGGAACAGCAGAACACGTCGCTGCTGAAGCTGTTCGAAGCGCTGATGCGGCAGGAGCCGGACGTGATGGCCTGCTACGAGGTGGCCGGCGAATTCGACTTCATGCTGGTGGTGACGGCCGTCTCGATGGAGGCGTTCCAGGCCTTCACGCGGCGCGTGTTCACCTCCAATAACAACGTCAGCAACTACAAAAGCCTGCTGGCCATGAACTGCGCCAAGTTCGAAACCAAGGTGCCGTTGTAGGTAGTCAGCGGCGGCGCGGCCGGATGCAACAATGTCTCATTTGCGGGCCGATTTTGAAATGCCGTATCGGCGCCGCTTCGTATCATGGATGCCTCTGAACTCTTACGGGAAGCAGCATCATGATCGATCACGTCTCCATCGGCACGCGCGAACTGGCGCGCGCCGCCAACTTCTACAGCGCCTGTTTCGCGCCGCTCGGTTACACCATGCAGCACCAGGACAGCGGCCAGGTGATCTACGGCGCCGACGGCGCGTGGAGTTTCTGCCTCTACCCGGCCACGGGCGAGGGCGCGCTGGCGGGCCAGCGCAGCCACGTCGCCATCGCCGCGCCCAGCCGCCAGGCGGCGCAGGGCTTCCACCAGGCGGCCAGCGCGCTGGGCGCCACCACGCTGCGCGCGCCGGGCCCGCGGCCCGACATCAACGAGCGCTATTACGGCACCATGATCGTCGATCCGGACGGTCACACCATCGAGGTGGTGCACTGGGGCGTGCCGGCGGTCTGAGTGGCGTCATGCGCATGCACGCGCGGCGTGGCGCTGCCGGTACTGGCTGGGACTCACTGCCAGCCGGCGCAGGAACACGCGGCGCAGGTTCTGCTCGTCGCCGTGGCCGGTGGTGGCAGCGATCCGCTTCAGGGGCTGGTCGGTTTGCTCGAGCAGCCGGCAGGCCGCTTCGATGCGCATGGCTTCCACCGTCCTGGCGGGCGTGCGGCCCAGCTTGGCCGCATAGGTACGGGCGAAGGTGCGCGGCGCCATGCCGGCCCGCTCGGCCAGCCGTTCCACCCGCAGGTCGGCGGCCAGGTTGTCGGCGATCCACGCATGCAGTCCGGTGAAGCGTTCACCTTCCTGCGTCTGCGCCGCCAGCGGGGTGCTGAACTGCGACTGGCCGCCGGCGCGCTTCATGAATACGACCAGCTGGCGCGCCGTTTCCATCGCCACCTTGTGGCCATAGTCTTGCTCGATCAGGGCCAGCGTCAGGTCGATGCCGGCCGTGACGCCGGCCGAGGTCCACAGCGATCCGTCCTGGATGTAGATCCGGTCCGCATCGATGTGTACCGCCGGATGCAGGGCGGCCAGGCGCTCCACCCATTCCCAGTGCGTGGTCACGCGCTTGCCGTCCAGTTGGCCGGCCGCGGCCAGCAGGAAGGCGCCGGTGCAGACGGAGCACAGCCGCCGCACGGTGGGTGCCCGCTGCCGCACCCACGCGACCAGCGGCGGCGGCGCATGGTATTGCTGGCCCTTGCAACCACCCGGCGCGATGATGGTGTCGATCGCCACGCCGTCCAGTGCCGACAGGGGCACCGTCATCACCTGCAGGCCGGCGCTGGTGGTCACCAGGCCGCCATCGGCCGACGCCACGGTGATCTCGTACAGGGCCGGGCCGGTGCCGGAACAGCGGCGGCTGGCCGTGGCCAACGCCTGCACGGGGCCGGTCAGGTCGAGCAGGTTCATGTTCTCGTGCGCGAGCACGACGATGTGGCAAGGAGGCTGGGCTGGCATGGGAGGCGGTGCGCTGTCCGTGACGGGAAATAGCGCCATCATCCCAGAGTTGGCGCCGCCGCTCAATCGTGGAAGTCGGGATATTCCAGCAGCAGGGCCACGCCGTAGGCATTGGTGCGGCCGTACAGGCTGGCGATGCCGGCCAGGGCCTGGTCGATCGCCTTGCCCGCTGGCGTTGCCGCTGGCAGGGCCAGCATGCGGTCCAGGCTGGCCGCGTCGCCAATGGCGCGATCCGGGATCACCCGCAGGCCGTGTCTGGTGCGAAATGGCGCGCCGTCGTCGGCCACCAGCCAGGCATGGCTGCGCCCCGTGCTCGACCAGGCGTCCACCGTCAGCGCCAGCGTGACTTCGTCCACCCCGGCGGCGGCGCGGATGCCCAGCGCATCGTCGTGGTGGAACCAGCCGTTGGTGTAGACGGTGGTGGCCAGCGCCGTCAGGTTATGGCCGAACCGGGGCTGGAAGGCGCCGCTGTCGTGGCGCGGACTCCAGTCGGCGACGGCCAGTTCCTGCGCCAGCGCGGTGGCCCGCTCGCGGCCTGCAATCGCCTCCACCAGCGCGATCGAGGTGGGGATGGCGGCGCTCACGCCAGCGCTCGACACCCAGTTGCGGTCGGCCACGTAGCGGGCGTTCCTGACCCACCGTATCGACGATTGCCGCTCCATGCGGTCCTGTTCCGACGACCAGTGCGCCGTCGCATGGTGGCCGTCCATCACGCCGCTCCTGGCCACGATCTGCGCGCCGTTGCAGATGCTGACGATGGTTGCCCCTTTTGCCGCCTGCTGTGCGATCCAGGTCCGTAACGCCGGCGTGTCGCGGGTGGCCGGCACGATGACGTAATCGGCGCCGTCCGGAAAGCGCGCGTCGAAGCGGGTGATGGTGGTCTCGGCCTCGATGCGGAAGCCGGGTTTGCCCATGTCGGTGGTGGTGCTGAGCGGTCCCTCGTCGGTCGACAACGCCAGCACGTCGGCCACGCCGGCCTGCTTGAGTATCCCGTACGGCACGAGGTAATCGCTCAGCTCCGCGCTGCGGTTGTCGCCGACCACGGCCACCAGCGGCTGGCTGCGTCCGAAGCGGGCGTGGTAGGGCGCGATCATGCCGTCCTGCGCATTGAGCTGGGAAGCGTTGGCGTCGATGGCGGCGGGGCCGCTGGCGCATCCGGCCAGCAGGAGGGCGGCGCCGCACAGGGCGGCGGCGAGCGTGTGTTTGGCAATGCGCATGGGAATACTCCGGGCCAGGGTGACGGGATGAGCGTCAGTATCTGGCAGGCGGAGTGTGCAAAAAAGACAAAAAACAGTCAAATCCTGCCAGTTGGTGGCAGGAATTTACGACTGTTCGCGGTGGCGCAACACCACGCGCTCGGTGGGGTGGAAGTAGGCGGCCAGCCGTTCGGCCATGTAGACCGAGCGGTGCTGGCCGCCGGTGCAGCCCAGCGCCACGGTCAGGTAGCTGCGGTTGTCGGTCTTGAACGAAGGCAGCCACTTCTCGATGAAGTTGCGGATGTCGTTGAGCAGGTCGGCCGCGCTGGGCTGGGCGTCCAGGAAGGCGATCACGGGCGCGTCGCGCCCCGTCAGCGGGCGCAGGGCCAGGTCGTAATAAGGGTTGGGCAGGGCGCGCACGTCGAACACGAAGTCCGCGTCCAGCGGCACGCCGACCTTGAAGGCGAACGATTCGAAAAACAGCGTCAGCGGCGCCCGCTCGATGGCCACCAGGTCCTTGATCCAGGCGCGCAGCTTGTTGGCGCTCATCTCGGACGTGTCGATCACGTGGCCCAGCTGCTCGATGGCCGACAGCCGTTCCCGTTCCTCGGTGATGCATTCGATCAGGGTGCGGCGCGAGGCCGGGTTCTGGCCTGGCCGCATTTCGTGCGACAGCGGGTGGCTGCGCCGGGTTTCGGAAAAACGGGCCACCAGCGAGTGGGTGGTGGCGGTCAGGAACATGACCTTGACGTCGTGGCCGGCCTCGCGCAGTTGCTTGACGTCGGCCGGCAGCGTGGCCAGCGACTCGGCGCTGCGGGCGTCCACCGCCACGGCCAGCGCTTCCGTGCCCTCGTTGAGCAGCGTGCTGACCAGGCTCGAGAGCAGGGCCGGGGGCAGGTTGTCCACGCAATAGTAGCCCGTGTCCTCCAGGACGTTGAGGGCCACGGACTTGCCGGAGCCGGAAATGCCGGTGATTAGTACGATGCGCATGGGGAGATGATAGCGGAAGGCGTCAATCCCCGCTCATGGCTTGACGTTGGTGGAGCAGGGAATTCGCGCGGCATGCCGCGCGCCTGCGTAACGGTTGCGCCATGCATGGCGCGACTCCTTGGCAACATTCAGTCTCCGCTCATCGCCTGTCGTTGCCTTTCCATGAACTCCTGCAGCGTGTCGATGCCGCGCAGTTGCAAGATGGTGTTGCGTACGGCCGCTTCCAGCAGCACGGCGATGTTGCGGCCGGCCGCCACAGGAATGACAACCTTGCGGATCGGTAGCCCCAGCACGTCCTCCGTGGGGAACTGGAACGGCAGCCGTTCCACTTCCTCTTCCAGCGCGCTGCGGCGCACCAGGTGCACGATCAGCTTGAGGCGCATCTTGCGCCGCACGGCCGTCTCGCCGAAGATGGCCTTGATGTCGAGCAGGCCCAGGCCCCGCACTTCCAGCAGGTTCTGCAGCAGGGCCGGGCAGCGGCCTTCGATCATGTTGGGCGCGATGCGCGAGAATTCCACCGCGTCGTCGGCCACCAGGCCGTGGCTGCGCGAAATCAGTTCCAGGCCCAGCTCGCTCTTGCCCAGGCCCGAGTCGCCCGTGATCAGCACCCCCACGCCCAGCACGTCCATGAACACGCCGTGCATGATGATGCGCTGGGCCAGCTTCTTGGACAGGTAGACGCGCAGGAAGTCGATCACCTGCGCCGCCGGCAGCGGGGTGGAGAACAGGGGAATGTTCTTTTCGTCGCAGATGGCGAGAATGTCGGGCGGCGTTTCCAGGCCCTGGGCGATGATCAGGGCCGGCGGGCCGCCCGCGATCAGCTCGCCGATCACATGGGTGCGGGTGAGCGATTTGAGACGCTGGTAGTAGTTGATTTCCTGGTGGCCGAATACCTGGATGCGGCCCGGGTGGATGGTGTTCAGGTGGCCCACCTGATCGGCGGCGGAAGCGACGTCGCCCGAGATCAGGCGTTCGCCACCGGGGAAGCCGGCAAACCAGCCGAGCTGCAAACTTTCGCGATTGTCGTCGTACAGCCTTTGTATCGTCAGCGGGGTTTGCAGCATGGGCGGTCTTTGCAAGAATGATAGGCAGCGTCTAGTTTAGCATGGCCGCCCGGCCCCGCCGAAGATCAGCCCGCCGCTTGCAGGCTTGGTTGCCAGTTGATGATGCGCGCGTGGACGGATTTGGGATCGGGATCCGTCGTCAGCGCCGTGCGGAACGCGTCGTCGGAGAACATTTCCGCGATCTCGGACAGGATCTCCAGGTGCTGCTGGGTCACGTGGTCGGGAATGAGCAGGAAGAACAGCAGGTTGACGGGCTTGCCGTCGGGCGATTCGAACGGGATTGGTTCAGCCAGGCGCACAAAGGCCGCCAGCGGCGACTTGAGGCTCTTCATTCCCTTGATGCGGCCGTGCGGCACGGCCACGCCATGGCCCAGGCCGGTGGAGCCCAGGCGTTCGCGCGCAAACAGATTGTCCGAGACGGTGGAGCGGGCGATGCCGCAGTTGTTCTCGAAAATCAGGCCGGCCTGTTCGAAGGCGCGCTTCTTGCTCGACACTTCCAGGTCGAGCAGGACGTTTTCAAGAGAAAGTATTTTGCTGAGGTTGTTCATAACGCGACATGAAATGGTGCAACGCACAAAGGTGGCTTGCGAGCAGAATTATAGGCTGGTTTCTGCGCCGTGTAACATGAATTCGCTTGCGCTGGCCGTCCCGGAGCGTCCGCCACGAGGCGCGCAGGGGTGGTCTTGGCATTGTAAAAAATGCACTGGGGTAAGCATTTGCCATTTCCATTCAGAAAATCCGGAAAAAGCCGGCTTTTTGCCAGGCCGCGGGGCCGTTTTTCCGATTTTTTCCTGTTTTCAATAAAGCGGCCGGAATTGATGAGCGCGTGGTCACGGCACTCGTCATGTTTCTATCATACGCCGATGCTTTATTGTCCCATTGAAAATTATATTACTTTCGCCGGCCGCGTGCGCGCCGCGCCACGGCCTGTGCGCACGTCCTTGCGCCAGCGCAAATGTCGGGCGGCGGACGATGCGCGCCGGCAGCGATCGGCGCGCCAGGCTCGCCGGCGCTTATGGGTGCTTATTGGTGCTTCAGGCTGCATGGCGCGCACTGGTGCTCACTGGCGCGCGCCGCGCAGATTGGGCGGGCGCTGGGCACTGCTGAAGTTGCTGCGCCAGGGATTGATGTCCAGTCCGCCGCGCCGCGTGTAGCGCGCGTACACGGCCAGCTGCTGGGGCGCGCACTGGCGCAGGATGTCGGTGAAGATGCGTTCCACGCACTGCTCGTGGAATTCGTTGTGGTCGCGGAAGCCGATCAGGTATTTGAGCAAGCTTTCCTGGTCGATCTGGGGGCCGCAGTAATGGATCTGCACGCTGGCCCAGTCCGGCTGACCCGTCACCAGGCAGTTCGACTTGAGCAGGTGGGACACCAGCGTTTCCTCCACTGGCAGCTGGTCGCGATTCGCCTTGAGCAATTCCGGCGCGGGGCGGTAGTTGTCGATTTCCACATCCAGCCGGTCCAGCAGCACGCCGTCCAGCTCGCCCATGGCGATGGTGGAGAAAGCGTCCGGCAAGGTCAACGTCACATGCACGTTGGCGCCGAAACCGGCCGACAGGTCTTGCTGCAGCAGGGCCTTGAGCGCGTCCGGGCTGTCGAGGCGGGTCTGGTTGAACGAGTTCAGGTACAGCTTGAACGACTTGGACTCGATGATGTTGGGCGAATCGGCCGGCACCGTGAAGCGGGCGATGGCCACCTGCGGCTTGCCCCGCTGGTTCAGCCACGACAGTTCATAGGCGTTCCAGATATCGACCCCGAAGAAGGGCAGCGTACCCTGCAGGCCCAGCTCATCGCGCTTGCCCTTGCGCGGGATGGGGAACAGCAGTTCGGGCGCGTAATCGGTGCGGTAGGCGGAAGTCTTGCCTAACGGCGACAGGTCGGCAAGGTCGGCGGTATTGGTCATGGCGGTGAGGAAGTCGATGTGCAAAGGCGCATGGTAGCGCATTCGCGCAAGCAAAGGGGGCCAGTGTCCTGGCCCCCTTTGCACTGGCCCCCTTTGCAGCAGGGCTTAGCCCAGGAACAGCTTGTAGACGGGGTTGGCCGTCTCGTCCCAGTAGCGGTAGCCCAGCGTGGTGAGGAAGCGGGCGAAATCGCCCATTTCCTCGGGCGGCACTTGCAGGCCGATCAGGATGCGGCCCACGTCGCCACCCTGGCTGCGGTAGTGGCACAGCGAGATGTTCCAGTTCGGCGCCATGCTGTCGAGGAAACGCATCAGCGCGCCGGGCCGCTCGGGGAACTCGAAGCGGTACAGGATCTCGTCCTGCGCCAGGCTGCTCTTGCCGCCCACCAGGTGGCGGATGTGGGCCTTGGCCAGTTCGTCATGCGTCAAGTCCAGCGCGCGGAAGTCGTTCTGTTCGAACTTGCGGGCCATGGCGCCGGACTCGCTGCGGTCGGCGATCTGGATGCCGACGAACACGTGGGCCTGGTCCTCGTCGCTGATGCGGTAGTTGAACTCGGTCACGTTGCGCGGACCGATCAGCGAGCAGAAGCGCTTGAAGCTGCCGCGCTGTTCCGGCATCGTCACGGCGAATACGGCTTCGCGCGATTCGCCCAGCTCGGCCCGCTCGGCCACGAAGCGCAGCCGGTCGAAGTTCATGTTGGCGCCGCTGGCCACGGTGATCAGGGTGACGTTCTCGATCGGGTCCTTGGTCAGGGCCGCCCGCTCCACGTAAGCCTTGGCGCCGGCGATGGCCAGCGCGCCGGACGGCTCGAGGATGCTGCGCGTGTCCGTAAACACGTCCTTGATGGCGGCGCAGATGGCGTCCGTGTCGACCAGGATCACGTCGTCCACGAACTGCTGGCACAACCGGAACGTTTCCTCGCCGGCCAGGCGCACGGCCGTGCCGTCGGCGAACAGGCCCACGTCGGCCAGCGTGACGCGCTCGCCCGCTTTCAGGCTGCGGGCCATGGCGTCCGAGTCCAGGCTCTGCACGCCGATGATCTTGATGTCGGGACGGATCTGCTTGACGTAGGCGGCGATGCCCGAGATCAGCCCGCCGCCGCCGATGGGCACGAAGATGGCGTGGATGGGGCCGGCATGCTGGCGCAGGATTTCCATGCCGATGGTGCCCTGGCCGGCGATCACTTCCGGATCGTCGAACGGGTGCACGAAGGTCAGCTTCTGTTCCTTTTCCAGCTGCAGCGCGTGGTTGTAGGCGTCCGTGTACGACTCGCCGTGCAGCACCACTTCCACCTCCGCGCCGCCGCGGGCCTTGACGGCATCGACCTTGACCAGCGGCGTGGTGGTGGGCATCACGATCACGGCCCGGCAACCCATGCGGGCGGCCGACAGGGCCACGCCCTGGGCGTGGTTGCCGGCCGAGGCGCAAATGACGCCGCGCTTGCGCTGCGCTTCGCTCAGGTGGGCCATCTTGTTGTAGGCACCCCGAATCTTGAAGCTGAACACGCTCTGCATGTCCTCGCGCTTGAAATAAATCTGGTTGGCGTAACGCTGCGACAGCGTGGGGGCCAGTTCCAGCGGGGTTTCGGCGGCGACGTCATAGACGCGGGCGGTCAGGATCTTCTTCAGGTAGTCGATAGTCATAGTCTGCAAACAAAGTGATTCTGGGCCGGGCTGGGGATGCCAGTCCGGTGCGGTCGATGCAAAGACTTGCTCCTATCCGGCGGGTGACCGGGGGCGGCAGTGTGCCGGGCTGGCGCGGGTGGGCGCAGGGCCGGACTGTTCCTTGGTGCTGCTGAACGGGTGAGCTTAATTATAATGGACACCTTTCGCCTCTTTCAAAAACCTGATGATCGCCTCTGCAATTACCTGGCTGCTGCACGTGCTGGCCGCGCCCGAAGTGGGGCTGACCTCCGTCTTCCTCGTCAGTTTTATTTCCGCCACGCTGCTGCCGCTGGGCTCCGAGCCGGCCGTGTTCGCCGTCATCAAGGCCAACGGCGCCCTGTTCGTGCCCGTGGTGGCCGTGGCCACGCTGGGCAATACCCTGGGCGGCATGGTCGATTACTGGATGGGCTACCAGGCCAAGGAAAGCTTTGCGGCCGAGCGCGAAAGCCGCTGGTTCCACTGGCTCGAGCGCTACGGCGCCAAGGCCATGCTGCTGTCCTGGCTGCCCGGCGTGGGCGATCCCCTGTGCACGCTGGCCGGCTGGCTGCGCCTGCCGTTCTGGCCCAGCGTGGCCTATATGGCGCTGGGCAAGCTGGCGCGCTATATTTGCATGACGACGGCCCTGTTGTACGTGCCTGACGGCCTGTGGCACCGGATCGGCGCCCTGTTCGGCTGATTTTTTGCGGCAAACGTCGTTCCGCAAACCTTACATAAGCCTGAATAATGTTCGTTGAAGTGTTGTTAATTTGCGGAAGCGTGCCAACGATTGCCTCGTTTTGCAAATTAATTTCGGCATCGCACGTCACGGATAGCCCTTAGGCCGGCTAAGGCTGTTCCGGCATGGTGCGTCGCAATACGCTAGAATGAACCTTCTGGGTTCAGTTTACACGTCCAATCTCATAATGAATGCCCCTGCACAACTCCAAGCTTTGCTAGCCGAAACGCCCCACGGTCCCGCGCCGACCCGTCTGCGTGAAATCCCCTACAACTATACGTCGTTTTCCGATCGTGAAATCGTCATCCGGCTGTTGGGCGAAGACTCCTGGCGTCTGCTGGACGAGCTGCGCGGCGCGCGCCAGACGGGCCGCTCGGCCCGCATGCTGTACGAAGTGCTGGGCGACATCTGGGTGGTACGGCGCAACCCCTACCTGCAGGACGACATGCTGGACAACCCCAAGCGGCGCCAGGAGCTGATCGACGCCCTGCATCACCGCCTGGCGGAAGTGGACAAGCGCCGCCTGCTGGTCGACACGGCCGAAGCGGGCGAGGCGGCCGACGTGGCCCGCCGCCGCAGCGCCAACGTGGAGCAGCTGCTGAAGGCGGCCGGCAAGGCCGTGGCCGATTTTGGCGAAGAGTTCCGCCAGACCTGGGACTTGCGCAAGCGCGCCACCAAGGTGCTGGGCCGCTACACGGAAAAACACAACATCAAGTTCGACGGCATGTCGCGCGTGGCGCACGTGACGGACGCCACCGACTGGCGCGTGGAATACCCGTTCGTGGTGCTCACGCCCGACACGGAAGACGAGATGGCCGGCCTGGTCAAGGGCTGCATCGAACTGGGGCTGACCATCATCCCGCGCGGCGGCGGCACCGGCTATACGGGCGGCGCCATTCCGCTCACGCCCATGTCGGCCGTCATCAACACGGAAAAGCTGCTCAACATGGGCGCCGTGGAAATGAAGGTGCTGCCGGGCCTGGATCACGAATACGCCACCATCTACACGGGCGCCGGCGTGATCACCAACAAGGTGTCGGAAGCGGCCGAGAAGGCCGGCTTCGTGTTCGCCGTCGACCCCACCTCGGCCCACGCCTCGTGCATCGGCGGCAACATTGCCATGAACGCGGGCGGCAAGAAGGCCGTGCTGTGGGGCACGGCACTGGACAACCTGGCCTCGTGGCGCATGGTGGACCCGAACGGTGACTGGCTGGAAGTGACCCGTATCGAGCACAACCTGTCCAAGATCCACGACGCGCCGGTGGCCAAGTTCAAGCTGGAATGGACCCATCCGAATGCCCGCGGCGAAGCCAAGGGCCAGCCGTTCAAGACGGAAATGCTGGACATCGCCGGCCGCAAGTTCCGCAAGGAAGGCCTGGGCAAGGACGTGACGGACAAGTTCCTGGCCGGCCTGCCCGGCATCCAGAAGGAAGGTTGCGACGGTCTCATCACGTCGGCCCGCTGGATCCTGCACAAGATGCCCAAGCACGCCCGTACCGTGTGCCTGGAATTCTTCGGCCAGGCGCGCGACGCCATCCCGTCCATCGTGGAAATCAAGGATTACCTGGACGGCTTGCCGGCCAAGGGCGAGCAGTACCGCACCATCCGCCTGGCCGGCCTGGAGCACCTCGACGAGCGCTACCTGCGCGCCGTCGGCTACTCCACCAAGTCCAAGCGCGGCGTGCTGCCGAAGATGGCGCTGTTCGGCGACATCGTGGGCGACGACGAGAACGCGGTGGCCCAGGCCGCCTCGGAAGTGGTGCGCCTGGCCAATACCCGCGTCGGTGAAGGCTTCGTGGCCGTCAGCGCCGAAGCGCGCAAGAAATTCTGGCTGGACCGGGCCCGCACGGCCGCCATCGCCAAGCACACCAACGCCTTCAAGATCAATGAAGACGTGGTGATTCCGCTCAACCGCATGGGCGAGTACACGGACGGTATCGAGCGCATCAACATCGAACTGTCGATCAAGAACAAGCTGCAGCTGGCGGCCGAGCTGGCCGAGTTCATTGCGGCCGGTAACCTGCCGGTGGGCAAGAGCGACGACGCCTCCGACGACCGCGTGGGCGACGCGGAAATGCTGGGCGACCGCGCCCAGCAGGCCAGCAACCTGCTCGAGCAGGTCACGGCGCGCTGGACCTTCCTGCTCAAGGAACTGGACCAGCCGCTGGCCGCCGTCACCGGGCAGCTGGCCGCGCTGGGCCTGGAGCGCCTGCTGCCCGTGTTCGCGCAGCGCCTGCAGGACCAGCCCAACGCCACCCTGTTCGACGTGGTGCAGGACCGCACCATCCGCATCACGTGGAAGCAGGAAATCCGCGCTCAGCTGCGCCAGATCTTCAACGGCGCTGCCTTCAAGCTGATCCTGGACGAAGCGACGGCCATCCACCAGCGCGTGCTGCGCGGTCGCGTGTTCGTGGCGCTGCACATGCACGCCGGCGACGGCAACGTGCACACCAACCTGCCCGTCAACTCGGACCACTACGAAATGCTGCAGGATGCGCACCAGGCCGTGGCCCGCATCATGAAGCTGGCCCGTTCCCTGAACGGCGTCATTTCGGGCGAGCACGGCATCGGCATCACCAAGCTGGAATTCCTCACCGAAGATGAAATCGGCGAATTCCGCGACTACAAGCTGCGCATCGACCCCGAAGGCCACTTCAACAAGGGCAAGCTGCTGAACCTGGAAGGCATGGGCGCCGACTTGCGCAATGCCTACACGCCGTCGTTCGGCCTGATGGGCCACGAATCGCTGATCATGCAGCAAAGCGACATCGGCGCCATCGCCAACAGCGTCAAGGACTGCCTGCGCTGCGGCAAGTGCAAGCCCGTGTGCTCGACCCACGTGCCGCGCGCCAACCTGCTGTACTCGCCGCGCGACAAGATCCTGGCCACCTCGTCCCTGATCGAAGCCTTCCTGTACGAAGAGCAGACCCGGCGCGGCATCTCCATCAAGCACTGGGAAGAGTTCGAGGACGTGGCCGACCACTGCACCGTGTGCCACAAGTGCGTCACGCCGTGCCCCGTCAACATCGACTTCGGCGACGTGTCGATGAACATGCGCAACCTGCTGCGCAAGATGGACAAGCGCACCTTCAATCCGGGCAAGGCCGCCTCCATGTTCTTCCTGAACGCGACCGACCCGGCCACCATCAACGCCACCCGCACCACCATGATAGGCTGGGGCTACAAGGCGCAGCGCCTGGGCCATGACCTGCTCAAGAAGTTCGCCAAGAAACAGACCAAGGCGCCGCCGCCGACCGTGGGCAAGCCGCCCGTGCGCGAACAGGTGATCCACTTCATCAACAAGAAGATGCCGGGCAACCTGCCGAAGAAGTCGGCCCGCGCCCTGCTCGACATCGAGGACGACAAGGTCATCCCCATCATCCGCGACCCGCGCAAGACGACGGCCGATACGGAAGCCGTGTTCTACTTCCCCGGCTGCGGTTCCGAGCGTCTGTTCTCGCAAGTGGGCCTGGCCACCCAGGCCATGCTGTGGGAAGTGGGCGTGCAGACCGTGCTGCCGCCGGGCTACCTGTGCTGCGGCTATCCGCAGCGCGGCAGCGGCGAGTACGACAAGGCCGAGAAGATGATGACGGATAACCGCGTGCTGTTCCACCGCATGGCCAACACGCTCAACTATCTGGACATCAAGACCGTGCTGGTCTCGTGCGGCACCTGCTACGACCAGTTGGCCACCTATGAATTCGAGAAGATCTTCCCCGGCTGCCGCATCATGGACATCCACGAATATCTGCTGGAAAAACAGGTCAGGCTGGAAGGGGTGACGGGCACCCGCTATATGTACCACGAGCCGTGCCACAACCCGATGAAGATCCAGGAGTCGACCAAGACCGTCAACGCCCTGATCGCCACCGTGGACAACGTCAAGATCGAAAAGAACGACCGCTGCTGCGGCGAGTCCGGCACGCTGGCCGTGGCCCGTCCCGACATTTCCACGCAAGTGCGCTTCCGCAAGGAAGAGGAAATGGTCAAGGGTTCCGACAAGCTGCGCGCCGACGGTTTCGGCGGCGACGTCAAGATCCTCACCAGCTGCCCATCCTGCCTGCAGGGCCTGTCGCGCTACAATGACGACTCGGGCACGACGGCCGACTACATCGTGGTCGAGATCGCGCGCCACCTGCTGGGCGAGAACTGGATGCCCGACTACGTCAAGCGCGCCAACGACGGCGGCATTGAAAGGGTGTTGGTATGACGACAAGCTGCGAGCTGTGCAAGCTGAACGCCGCGCTGGAAAACAGCACGGCGCCGGCCGGCACGCTGATCTGGCGCGACGCCCAGGTCTCCGTGATCGCCGTGGACGAGCCCGAGTATCCCGGCTTTTGCCGCGTGATCTGGAACAGCCACGTGAAGGAAATGAGCGACCTGCTGCCGCGCGAGCGGCACTGGATCATGGACGTGGTGTGGCAGGTGGAACTGGCCCAGCGCGAAATCATGGTGCCGGAAAAGATCAACCTGGCCAGCTTCGGCAACATGACGCCGCATGTGCACTGGCACGTGATCCCCCGCTACCTGGACGACGCCCATTTCCCCAACCCGACGTGGGCCGCCGCCCAGCGCAGTTCGCTGCCGGAAGTGCTGGCCGCGCGCCGCGCGTTGCTGCCGCAACTGCACGCCGACATCGTCGCCCGTCTGGGCGGCTGAGCGTCCGTACCGCCTGAAAGAGACGAAGCCATGAATCCCGCCACTCCACTGCCGACCGGCCTGACGGTGCACAACAAGTCGCGCATGCTCGACGTCAGCTTTGACGACGGCGCCAGCTTCACCATCCCGTTCGAACTGCTGCGCGTGTATTCGCCGTCGGCTGAAGTGCGGGGGCACGGCCAGGGCCAGGAAGTGCTGCAGCTCGGCAAGCGCGAAGTCGGCATCGCCGCGCTGGACCCGGTGGGCAACTACGCCGTCCAGCCCACCTTTACGGACGGCCACAACACGGGCCTGTACAGCTGGGACTACCTCTACAAGCTGGGCCGCGAGCAAGACCGGCTGTGGGCCGACTACCTGGCCCGGCTGCACGCCTCCGGCTTCGAAGGCGACAGCGGCCGCGAGCCCGGCGCCGCGCTGGCCGCGCCGCCGCCCAAGGCGCACGGCTGCGGCAGCCACCACTAAAACCGGGGTCAATGCCGACTCAAAAATTGGGGACGTAACACAATAAAAATGTGTTACGTCCCCATTTTTCTGTTTGGCTCGCCCAAGTGTTGCCCGATATCGGGTAATGAAAACGTATATACTTTGGCGGTATATTCGACGGAGGCGCCATGTCCAAGGAAGCTGTTTTTACGATGAAGCTGGAGCCTGAACTGCGGGCCGATTTCATGGCTGAGGCAGAGGCGGCGCATCGCCCGGCATCGCAGATCCTGCGCGAGTTGATGCGCGAATTCATACAGCGTCAGCGCGAAGCACGCGAATATGACGAGTTTCTGCGGCGTAAGGTCGAAGCGGGCCGTGCGGAAATGGCGGCGGGAGCAGGCCATGCCAATGATGAGGTCGAAGCTCGGTTTGCTGCGCGTCGCGCCGCCGTCGCGGACCGGAAATGAAGGTAATCTGGACGCCACAAGCGGTACACGACCGCTCCGACGTCTGGGACCATATCGCCGCAGATAGTCCACTTGCCGCCGCCCGCATGGACAGTCTCTTCAGCGCTGCCGCCGACCGGCTGGCGGCACACCCAAAGTTAGGCCGTCCCGGCAAGATCGCGGGCACGCGCGAACTGCTGGCGCATGAACATTACCGGCTCGTTTATGAAATCCATGGCGATGCCGTGTGGGTGCTGACGCTGGTGCATACCGCGCGCCAGTGGCCACCCGTCCACTAGTTCACCGTCCGGCCACGTTGCCGGCACCGGGCCAGACGATAGCCTGGCAAACGATCACTTGCTTGCCATTGTAGGTGGCGGCCGGCGAGCCATGGAGCTGGTAGCCGAGCGCCAGCGCTTCGCTGACGCGGCGGCAGAACGCGGAGTCGTCCGGTCCCGTCAGCAGGCGGTAGATGGGCAGATCATTCGGTGGCAATGCGGATGACGTCATTTCCTGCTTCCTTTCAAGGTTGGTTGGGCGGCGGCTTGCCGTCCGGGTATTTTTGCATGTTTGTACATGATAAATCACACCTGTCACTCAGGTGTGACACCATCGCCCAAATTTATGTTGGCCTCGTAACAAGCCAGTACAATCTGTATTCGCAGCAACGGCGTAAGGCGCAATCCGGCAGGTAACGACAAGACGGAGACGGCATATGTTGGGCTTTTTGGCGGATAAATTCAGCGAAGACGGCTTCATGCCGCACGGGCACTGCTATCTGTGGACGCCCGACCTGCTATGGACTTACGTGCTGTCGGACTCCATGATCGGGCTGGCCTACTACAGCATCCCGGTGGCCATGCTGTACTTCGTGCGCAAGCGCAGCGACCTGCAGTTCTCGTGGATCTTCGTCTGCTTTTCCATCTTCATCTTCGCCTGCGGCACCACCCATTTCCTGTCGATCTGGACCATCTGGCATCCCAATTACTGGCTCGACGCCTTGCTCAAGGCGGCCACGGCCTCCGTATCCGTCGTGACGGCCTTCCTGCTGTGGCCGCTCGTGCCCAGGGCCCTCAAAATTCCCAGCATGCACCAGTTGAACCAGGCCTTGCAGGACCGGGAGCGGGAACTGGCCGAGCGCAAGCGGGTCGAGACGGCCCTGGTGGCCTTGAACGAAAGCCTGGAGCTGCGCGTGGCCGAGCGCACGGCCGAAGTGCTGGCCGCCCAGCGCGAAGTGAACGAGCTGCTGGTCAAGGAGCGGGCCGGGCGCAAGGAGGCCGAGCGCGTCAACCTGATGAAGGATGAATTCCTGCTGACCCTGTCGCATGAACTGCGCACGCCGCTCAATTCCATCTTCGGCTGGACCCAGATCCTCGACAGCAATTGCGGCGACGCGGCCATCGTGCGCAAGGGTATCGAAGTGATCGACCGCAACGTGCGCCTGCAGACCCGGCTCATCGACGAACTGCTGGACCTGTCGTCCATCGTGTCGGGCAAGATCCGGCTCGACATGCAGCCGGTGGCGCTGGCCACCGTGATCGGCGCCGCCGTCGAGTCCATTATGCCGGCTGCCGAGTCGAAGAACATCGCGCTCGAGTGCGTGGCCGACCCGGCCGCGCCCCTCGTCAGCGGCGACCCGGCCCGCCTGCAGCAAGTGCTGTGGAACCTGCTCACCAACGCCGTCAAGTTCACGCCCAGGGATGGCCGGATCACCCTGCAGCTGGAACAGGCCGGCGGCTACATGGTGCTGACCATTACCGACAATGGCGAAGGCATCCCCGACGATTTCCTGCCCTTCGTGTTCGAACGTTTCAGCCAGGCCGACTCGTCCACCCGGCGCCGGCATGGCGGCCTGGGCGTGGGGCTGGCGGTGGCCAAGAACCTGATCGAACTGCATGGCGGCCACATCAGCGTCAGCAGCGCCGGCCCGGGGCGGGGCACCAGCTTCTGTATCAGCCTGCCCATCCGGGTGCGCAACGAGGCCGAGGCGCGCGCCATACGGGCCCGCGCCAGCGAACGGGCCGAGGTCGCCACGGCGCTGCCCATGCTCGACGGGGTGCGGGTGCTGGTGGTGGACGACGAGCCGGACGCCCGCCACGTGCTGCAGCTGATGCTGGAACAGCAGCAGGCCCAGGCCAGTTGCGCCGCCTCGGTCGGGCAGGCGCTGGCGGCGGTGGACGAGGGCGATCCGCATGTCGTCATCTGCGATATCGGCATGCCGGGCCAGGACGGCTACGACTTCATCGCCGCCCTGCGCGCGCGGGGCGACCCGCGGCCCGTGGTGGCGCTGAGCGCGTTCGCCCGCGCGGACGACCGGGTGCGCAGCCTGCAGGCCGGCTTCCAGTCGCACCTGGCCAAGCCGGTGGATCCGGCCGAGCTGTTGTCCGTGGTGGCCAGCCTGGCCGGCCATTACCACTAGTGGACCGATTCTAGCGTTCCAGTCCACTAGCTGCGCGGAAGCCGAGCTGGGGCACGGCTGGCCGGCGCGCGGGCCGTGCGCAGGACCAATCTGCGCCTGCCGCCATGCCCCGCGCCGGCTCCCGGGTCAGGACGGCATGCCGAAGTTGATGGCGGCCGCCAGCCCGCTCACGTTCGCCACACCCACCAGGACGATGGACCCGCCCGGCAAGCTGATGAGCAGGTCGTTGCCCGTGTCCGTCACATATTTGGTCACGAAGGCATCGGCCGTCATCGGTGTCGCGAAGAAGTCGGCGAAATACAGCTTGTCGCCCTCGGCCAGGTGGAAGTCCAGGAGACGGTCATTGCCGTACTGGGGTTCGAACACGAACTTGTCGGCCCCCGAGCCGCCCGTCAGGAGATCGTTGCCCTTGCCGCCGAACAGATAGTCGCCCTCCGTGCCGCCGTCCAGCGTGTCGTTGCCGCTGTCGCCGTACAGATAGTCTATGCCGGCGCCGCCCGACAGCTTGTCGTCGCCAGTGCCGCCGTACAGGGCGTCGGTGCCGCCATAGCCGCTCAGCGTGTCATTGCCGTTGGCGCCTTGCAGTACATCTTCGGCGTTATTGCTCGTGTCCCCGCTCAGGATGTCGTTGCCGTTGCCTCCCACCAGGTTCTTGCCCTTGTCGATGGTCGAGCCCAAAATGGTCAATTCAATATTGCTGGACGATTCCAGGCCTACGCTGTCGTGCACGGTGTAGCTGAGCGTTGCGACCAGCTTCTGGCCGGTCGACATCCAATCGAGTTGGGCCGATGGCGTGATGGTGAGCGCGCTGTTGTTGGATACGATCGTGACGTCGGCGCTCAAGTCCGACAAGGACACCGTCGCCTTGGTGACCGGATTGATCAACGCGCTGCTCGTCGTGTCACTTGCCCAATGGAAGGAAACGCCGCTGACGCCGGACAGCGACAGAACGTCATTCGTATCGGGGTCGGTGACGTAGTCGGGCACGGCCGGAATCAGGATGGTCGAGTTTTCGACCGTCGACAAATTGATCGGTGAAGTGTCCGGCGCGTCGTCGCTGCCGTTGACGTTGACGGTGATGGTTTGCGCGGCCGTGCCGTCCAGCGAATGGACCACCAGCGTATCGGTGGCGTTGCTCCCGTCGGCCAGGGCATTGGTGACGGTCCTGGTGTTGTCGAGCGTATAGCCCCAGGCGCCGCTGTCGGCGTTGAAGCTGAACGTGCCGTAGGTTCCATTCATGCTGGAAGGCAAATGAAATTTCGCTTCGCCCGTGTCGGGGTCGGTCACTTGCAGGGTACCGCCCGCCGTATTGTTGCCGGCGCTGTCTTCCTTGACCAGGTTATCTTCGCTGCTGGAGGCGGTAATGCTGGCCTGGTCGTTGCTGCCGGCGATATTGACGGTGACCTGCGTCTTGGTATGGTCGGCGCTGTAGATATCGAAGCTGTCCGTATGCAAGGTGCCGGCAGCAAATTCGTCGTGCGCATTGTCGGCGGCGTAGTTCCAGTTGCCAGCCTGATCAATGCTGAACTTGCCAAAGGTGCCGGTGACATTGCTCATCGCGACATAGATGCCGGCCGTATCGACATCGCTGATGGACAGCTTGCCGCTGGCGCTAATATCGCTTGCGCTATTCGATTCATTCAGGTTCACATTGGCCGCCCCGAGGATGGCGAGGTCATTGGTTCCGGCAATGCTGACAGTCAGCGTTTGCGTGCTACCGTCGGCGGTCGCGACGAGCAGGCTATCGGTGTAGGTCGTTCCGGCGGCGAATTCGTTGTGGGCCGTGTCTGTAGCGTAGGTCCAGGCGCCGGTGGCATCGATGCCGAACTTGCCGTAGCCGTGGTCGCCAGCGACGTTGTTTTGAGCGACGAAGTCGGCCTGGCTGTCCACGTCGGTGGCGTTCAACTTGCCGCTGGCGTTGATGATGGCATCGGTTTCGTCCATCGCGGCGGTGCTGGTGCCCGTGATGACAGCGGCATCGTTGGTGCCATGGATGGTGACGCTAACCACCTGGGTGGTGCCGTCGGCGGTTGCCACGGTGATGCTGTCGGTGTAGTCGGTGCCGGCCGCAAATTCGTTGTGGGCAGTGTCGGTGGCGTAGGTCCAGGCGCCGGTGGCGT
>NZ_JBYSZG010000040.1:0-53182 GCF_058786935.1 Rugamonas sp. FW305-51 | reverse complement strand
GGCGGCGCTCCAGCGCGCGTGCGCGGCGCGGAACACGGCGGCGGCCAGGCGCGGCATCAGGGCAATGGTCCCCACCAGCAGCAGCGCCACCGCCAGGTAGCCGAAGATGGGTAGTTCGAACACGGGCGGCGCGCGCGTGAGCAAGGCCGCCAGCGCGAGGCAGGCCACGGCGGGCCAGATCGTGGCCAGGCGCGAGATGGCCGCTTCCTCGGTCCCGGACTTGAGGGCGACGGCGGGCCGGGCGCGGGCCGCCTCCAGCGCCGGCGCGGCGCAGCCCAGCAGCGCGACACCCACGCCGAGCGCGAAATACACAAACGCGGCCACCGGCGTGAACTGCACTTCCGGTTGCACCCCGGCGAAAAATCCCGCGCCCAGGTCGCCGCCAAAGAAACGCAGCGCGGCGGCCGCGATGCCGTAGCCGGCGGCGATGCCGATGGCCGATCCGGCCACGCCCAGGCACAGGCCTTCCAGCAGGATCTGGCGCAGCAGGCGGTGGCGGTCCATGCCCAGCACGCGCAGCAGCGCGAACTGGCTGCGGCGGCGGATCACGGACAGGGCCTGGGTCGAGAACACGAGGAAGGCCCCGGTGAACAGCGCCACCAGCGCCAGCACGGTGAGGTTGACCCGGTAGGCACGGCTGACGCCATCGTTGCGGCTGTTCTGCTCCTCGTCGTTGGGCTGGCTGACGTGGAAGCGGCCCGGATAGCGGCGCTCCAGCTCCTGCGCCAGCTGCGACCTGAAGGCGTCGCGGTTGACGCCCTCACGCAATTTGAGGTCGATGCGCGACAGCTGCCCCAGCTTGTTGAAGCGCCACTGGGCTGCGCCCACGTCCATCACGCCCAGGCGCTGGCCGGCGCGGGCATGCAGCAGCGGGCCGGCCACGCGCAGCTTGACCGTGTCGGTGCCGCTTTGCAGGGCGACGGGCGCATTGCGCTCCAGCTTGAGCCAGGCCAGCGCGGCCGGCGACAGGAAGATGGTATCGTCGCCCATCGTGTCGTAGGGCTGGTCCTCGGCCGGTATGCCCATCAGGTCGGGCGCCACGAAGGCGGCCCGCATGGCGTCGATGCCGATGATCTTGAGGGCGTTGCGCTGGCCGGGCAGCGAGGCGTCGAATTCCAGCACGGGCGATGCCACCGCCACGCCGTCGCGCTGCGCCATGTCGGGGTAGATGGCTTCGTCAAAAAACGCTTCCGTGCCCCGCACCTGCACGTCGGCCACGCCGGACAGGCCCTTGATGGCGGACGAGAATTCGTTGAAGGCGGCGGCGTTGATCAGGTGGATGGCAAAGCCGAGTGCGATGCCGACGGCGATGGCGGCAATCGCCGTGACGGCGCGCAGCGGGTGGGCACGCCACTCGCCGAGCAGCAGCCAGCGCGACAACTGGCGCAGGCCGGCGGGCACCGTGCGGCGATCGGGTGCGGCTATGATTGCGGGCATTCGAGCGCCAGCTTTTCGGCCGCGTACCGGGCCCGCAGCTGGGCGTGTTCGGCGGCCTTGCCGCGCGCATTCCTGGCCGTATCGTCGGCCCACTGCCGGTACAGCTTGAGGCGGCCGCACTTCAGCCGCCTGGCTTCGGCGGCACGGTCGGCGCGGGCCTGCGCCCGTTCGTCGGCCTTGTCCCGTTGCTGGCGCTCCTTTTGCAGCGTGTCGGCCTGTCCTTTGGCGCGGGCGGTTTCGGCGGCGGCGGCGCTTGCGGCCTCCGGTGGCGGCGCGGCGGGCGCATCGAGCACGGCACCGCGCCCATCCGGGCACGGTGCGCTGCCGTAGCTGATCTTGCCGTCGGCCGCCGTGCATTTGTAGACGGGCTGCGCATCCGCCAGCGGGCACCACAGCAGGCCCGCGGCCATCAACAAGCCCGCCGCCATCGGCAGGCCGGCGGTCCGCAGCAGGCGCGGCGCGGCGTTCACAGTATCTTCCCCGGATTCATGATGCCCAGCGGGTCCAGCGCGGCCTTGATGGCGCGCATCAGGTCCAGCTCGACGGCGCTCTTGTAGTGCGCCAGCTCGTCGCGTTTGAGCGCGCCTATGCCATGTTCGGCCGAGATGGAGCCGCCAAAGCCGACCACGCTGTCGTGCACCACGCGGTTGACGGCGTCCTGGTTGGACAGGAAGGCTTCGTTGGCGATGCCGTCCGGCGGCGCCACGTTGTAATGCAGGTTGCCGTCGCCCAGGTGGCCGAAGCACACCAGCTGGCAGCCAGGGAAAGCCTGTTCCAGCAACGGTCCGGTGGCCGCGATGAATTCGGCGATGCGCGACACGGGCAAGGAGATGTCGTGCTTGATGTTCTTGCCGGCCGCCGCCTGGGCCAGCGGGATGTGTTCGCGCAGCTGCCACAGGCCGGCCGACTGCGCGATCGAACTGGCCACCACGGCGTCGTCGATGACGCCCTGTTCCAGCGCCGCGCCGATGGCGCTTTCCAGCAGTTCCACGGCGTGCTGTTCGGACTCGTTACTTGACAGCTCAAGTAATACATACTGGCCGTGGGCGGCGGCGAACGGCTTGGGCAGCTGGGGGAAATGCCGCGCCACCAGCGCCAGGCAGAACTGCGACATCAGCTCGAAGCCCGTCAGGCTGGCGCCGCAGCGCTCCTGCATCAAGGTCAGCAGGCGCAGCGCGTGTTCGGGCGTGGGCATGGCGGCCAGCGCCGTGATGCAGGCCTTGGGCTGCGGATAGAGCTTGAGCACGGCGCCCGTGATCACGCCCAGCGTGCCTTCCGCGCCGATGTACAGGTCGCGCAGGTCGTAGCCGGTATTGTCCTTGCGCAGGCCGCGCAGGCCGTCCCACAACTGACCCTGCGCGGTCACCACTTCCAGTCCCAGGCACAGTTCGCGCGTGTTCCCGTAGCGCAGGACGGCCGTGCCGCCCGCGTTGGTGGACAGGTTGCCGCCTATGCTGCAGCTGCCTTCGGCCGCCAGCGACAGCGGGAACAGGCAGCCTTCGGCCGCCGCCGCCTCCTGCACCTGCTGCAGGATGCAGCCCGCATCGACCGTGATGGTGCGGTTGACGGGATCGACGGCGCGGATGCGGTTCAGGCGCGCCAGCGACAGCACCACGGCAGTGCCGCTGGCGTCGGGCACGCTGCCCAGCACCAGGCCGGTGCGGCCGCCCTGGGGCACGATGGGCACGCGCCACTGGGCGCAGGCGGTCACCAGTTGGCGCACCTGTTCCACATCGGCCGGGCGCAGCACGGCGGCCGCCTTGCCGGTGAAGCGTCCGCGCCAGTCGGTCAGGTAGGGCGCCATGCCGGCTTCGTCGCAGACGACGAAATCGGCGCCCACCAGTTCGCGGCAGCGGGCCAGGAAGTCATGCAGGTAGGCGGGCGTGCTCATTTGGCGGGATTGACCTTGTCCAGCAGTTCCTTGGCCATGCGCTTGGCCGCCTTCTTGTACGGGCGCAGGTACATCACGGCGCACACGAAGTAGACGCACACGATGGCCGCCTCGCCCCAGCCCAGCCAGGCCGACAGGCTGCCCTTGTCGCTGTAGCCGCGCACCACGCCTTCGGTGAAGTACAGCAGTATCATCATGGACGACCATTGCAGCGTATAGATGTCGCGCCGGAACACGCCGTACAGGGGAATCAGCAGCGGCACGGCCTTGAGCACCACCCACGAGCCGCCCGGATGGAGCGGCGCCAGCACCATCTCCCACAGCACGCACCAGATAATCAGCAGCACCAGGCTGGCGATGGCGCCCCGGTGGAAATAGCGATGCAGTTTGTCGTTGACCATCATTGCCCCTGCAGTTTGACGGCCGTCTCGGCCAGGCGCCGGCCTTGTGCGATGGCCAGCCGTTTTTCGTCTTCCGTGATGGCCAGCTTGCCGTCCAGGCCGGCCCAGTGGCTGGCCCCGTAGGGCGTGCCACCGCTGGCGGTGGTCATCAGTTCGGGTTCGGTGTAGGGCAGGCCCAGCACCATCATCCCGTGGTGGAACAGCGGTATCATCATCGACAGCAGCGTCGCCTCCTGGCCGCCGTGCAGGCTGCCGGTGGAGGTGAACACGCAACCCGGCTTGCCCGCCAGGGTGCCCGACAGCCAGTCGGTTGAGGTACCGTCCCAGAAATACTTCATGGCCGAGGCCATGTTGCCGAAGCGGGTGGGCGAACCGAGCGCCAGGCCGGCGCATTCCTGCAGGTCGGCCAGTTCCACGTAGGGCGCGCCTTCGTCCGGCACTTCAGGCGCCGTCGCCACGGTCACCGTGGACACGGCCGGTACCGTGCGCAACCGGGCGTCGCAGCCCGGCACGCTCTCTATGCCTTGGGAAATGAGCTCGGCCAGTTTGCGCGTGGCGCCATGACGCGAGTAAAACAATACGAGAATAATCAGATTGGATCGGTTCATGTTGGTATTATATGGCGCTTTAGGGAGTGGCATGACTGCTACTCTTGCATCCTGATTATTGAGTCCATGTTTTCAAAATACGTTTATCCGATCTGGCATTTCTTCAAACAGCGCGTCGATGGCAGCGCCGAGGCGGTCCGCTCGCTGTCGTGGCAGGAAATCCGCGACCTGCTGCTGTTCGCGCAGCGCCGCCTGCGCGAGGTGAGCCTGACCCAGGTGGCCGGCAGCCTCACGTTCACCTCCGTGTTCGCGCTGGTGCCGCTGCTGACCATCGCGCTGGCCATCTTCACCACCTTCCCGATGTTTAACGCCTTCCGCAACGCGCTGGAAGCGTATTTTATCCAAAGCGTGATGCCGAAGGCGATCTCCAACACCATCATGAGCTACCTGACGGGCTTCGCGGCCAAGGCCACGCGGCTGTCGGCGGTGGGCGCGGTGGCGCTGGTGGTGACGTCGGTCGCCATGATGGGCATGATAGAGCGCGTCTTCAACCGCATCTGGCAGGTACGGCAGGAGCGGGGCTGGACCAAGCGCATCCTCGTCTACTGGGCCCTGATCACGCTGGGACCACTGTTGATCGGCGCCTCGCTCACGCTGTCGTCGCACTTCTTCATGGCCACCAGCGACCTGGTCGGCGGCATTCCCGTGCTTGGCGCCCTGATCTACACCCTGTTGTCGATCGCCCTGACCACGGCCGGCTTCACTTTGCTGTACGTCTCCGTGCCCAACCGCGACGTGGACTGGCGCGACGCGGCTTGGGGTGGCCTGGTGGCCGGCCTCGCATTCGAGGTGGCCAAGCGCGGCTTTGCCATCTTCATTATCCAGTCTCCCGCTTATTCGAAGATCTACGGTGCGCTGGCGGCCTTGCCGCTGTTCCTGCTGTGGGTCTACGTATCGTGGCTGATCACGCTGTCGGGCGCGTTGCTGGTGGCGGCGCTGCCGGTGGTGAAATACGAGCGCTGGTGGCACGAGGCCGTGCCCGGCGGCGAGTTCGTCGACGCCATGGCGATCCTGAAAGTGCTGTACACGGCCTGCCACTGCAGCGATACGGCCCTGGTGAGCGCGGGTACCATCCGCCGTGCCACCCGGCTCGGTTTCGATGAAATGGACGTGCTGCTGGAAAAAATGGCGGCCGAAGGCTGGGTTGGACGGGTGCAGACCGAGGCGCCGCGCCGGGTCCAGTGGGGCAAGCGGGTCAGCGAGGGCGGCGACCACTGGGTGTTGCTGGCCAATGTGCACCGCCTGACGCTGGCCGACGTCTACCGCCTGTTCGTGTTCGGCGGCATGCCGGTCAACGCCGGCGTGGTGGCCGACGGCGACGATGAGCGCGACGTGCGGGCCGCGAGCGAGGCCGCTGCACTGGCGCGCTCGGTGGAAACGGCCGTCGAGCAAGGCCTGGGCCACACGCTGGCCGAACAGTTCGGCCAGCCGGCCTGCCGCTGAGCGGCTGCCTTTCCCCGCCTTTTTTCGCTTTCTTCTTACCGGCCGACGAAGCCGGACAGGGCGTCCAGCACCGCGTCGGGCTGCTCGGTCATCAGCGAGTGGCCGCTGTCGACCTGCACCACCTTGCCGTGGGCGATGGTGGAGGTGAGCAGTTTGGTCGAGCGGGGCGGCGTCATCATGTCGCGCTGGCCGAACACGAACAGGGTAGGGCAGCGCACGGCCTTGGCCGCCGCCTCGCCGTTGGCGTAGCTGTTACAGGCCGCAAAATCGGTATGGAACACGAGCGCCGGGTTGATGGCCGAGATGCGCTGCATCAGCCGACGGGCGCCGTTCATCACATAGAAGCCGGGCGCGGGGCTGGACGGCTTGTGCGCGATCGACGAATGGGACCAGATGTTGACCATGTCGATGGCTGCCTGCTCGTCCGTGCGCGCCGTTTCCAGCAGCGCGTCCGACACCTTCATCGGATAAGTGGAGCCGAGCATGCCCAGATGCGTGACCCGTTCCGGCGCCTTGAATGATGCCTCCAGCGCGATCAGCGATCCCATGCTGTGCCCGAACAGGGCGGCCTGGCGCACCCCGGCCGCGTCCAGCACGGCCAGCAGCCAGTCGGCCAGCGCTTCCACGCTGCCCTTGGCCTGGCCCTTGCTGCGGCCATGGCCGGGCAAATCCAGTGCCAGCACGCCGTAGCCGTGATGGGCGAAATAGCGCGATTGCAGGGCCCACACGCTATGGTCGTTCTGGGCGCCGTGGATGAACACGACGGTGGGCAGGGCCGGGTCGAACGGCTTGCCGCCCGTGTAGCAATAGGCGTCCACGCCTTCAACGTTGAGCAGCATGTCAGGCTCCTTTCTGGGACAGTTTGAGGCCGCGGGCCAGGTCTTCGATCAGGTCGTCCGCATCCTCCAGGCCGACGGACAGGCGCATCGTGCTTTCCGTGATGCCGGCAGCGGCCAGCTGGTCGGCCGGCACGCGGAAGTGCGTGGTCGAGGCGGGGTGGATCACCAGCGACTTGGCGTCGCCCACGTTGGCCAGGTGGGAGAACAGCTTCAAGCCTTCCACGAAGCGCTTGCCGGCCGCGCGGTCGCCCTTGAGGCTGAACGAGAGCACGGCGCCGCAGCCCTTGGGCAGCAGGGTCTTGGCAAGTTCGTAGTCCGGATGGCTGGGCAGTTCGGGATAGGACACCGATTCCACGGCCGGATTGGACTGCAGGAATTCCACCACCTTGCGCGTGTTGGCCACATGGCGCTCCATGCGCAGGCCCAGCGTTTCCACGCCCTGCAGGATGGCGAAGGCGTTGTGCGGGCTCATGACGGCGCCGAAGTCGCGCAAGCCCTCGCGCCGCGCGCGCAGGGCGAAGGCGCCCACGGTCGATTCCTCCGCGAACACCATGCCGTGGAAGCCGTCGTACGGTTCGCACAGTTCGGCGAAATGGCCCGTTTTTTCGTAGGCTGCCTGCCAGTCGAAGGTGCCGCCATCCACCAGCAGCCCGCCCATGGCCGTGCCGTGACCGCACAGGAACTTGGTGGCCGAGTGGAACACGAGGTCGGCGCCGTGCTCCAGGGGGCGCAGCAGGTAAGGCGTGGTAAAGGTGGAATCGAGCATCAGCGGCAGGTGGTGTTCATGGGCCAGCGCGGCCACTTGCGGCACATTGAGCACGTCCAGTCCCGGATTGCCCAGCGTTTCGGCGAACAGCACCTTGGTGTTGGGGCGGATGGCGGCGCGCCAGGCGTCCAGGTCGCGCGGATCGACGAAGGTGGTCTCGATGCCGAAGCGCTTGAGCGTGTAGGCCAGCATGTTGTGCGAGCCGCCATACAGCGCGCGCGAGGCCACGATGTGCGAACCGGCGCCGGCGATGGTGGCCAGCCCCAGGTGCATGGCGGCCTGGCCGCTGGCCGTGGCAATGCCGGCCACGCCGCCTTCCAGCGCGGCGATGCGTTCTTCCAGCACCGCGTTGGTGGGGTTGGAGATGCGCGAGTAGACGTGGCCGGAGCGCTCCATATTGAACAGCGAGGCCGCGTGGTCGGCATCCGGGAAGGCAAAGGCGGAGGTGAAGTAGATCGGGGTGGCGCGTGCGCCGGTGGCCGGGTCGGGTGTCGCGCCGGCGTGCAGCGACAAGGTATCGAAGCCGGGGTATTGTGGGCCGCTCATATTGTCTCAGCTTATCTGGTTGGAATGGTGGGCATCCTACCGCGAAACCGAAACCCGTTGTAGCAACAACGGCAAAAAATGTTGCGATTTGATTATTCGCAAGGCTGGATTTTTTGCCGGGCTTAGGCTACATTCGCTATAAGGCTACGACAAGTAGAAATCTCATTCATATAGCCCATCACAAGCGGATAGGACGGCCCAAAATGAAAGTTTCCGAAATTCTCCAGGTTAAAGGCAATATTCTTTACACCATTTCCCCCGACCAGCCACTGGTTGAAGCCGCCAACACGATGGCTGAAAAGGACATTGGTTCGCTGGTCGTGATGGAGTTTGGCGATCTGGTCGGCATGTTGACCTTCCGCGAAGTACTCAAGGCAGTGCACAGCAATGCCGGTGCCGTGGGCGCCGGCACCGTGCGCAAGCACATGGACGACCATCCGATCACCGTCACGCCCGACACGGAAGTAAACGAAGTGCGCCGCATCATGCTGGAAAAGCATGCGCGCTACCTGCCCGTGATGAACGCCAAGACGCTGCTGGGCGTGATCTCGTTCTACGATGTGGCGCGCGCCGTGCTGGAAGCGCAGAGCTTCGAGAACCGCATGCTCAAGGCCTACATCCGCGACTGGCCGGCCGAGACGACGGAATAAGCGGACGGAATAAGGGCGCGGCGCCACGGCGGTCCGTCCTGTTCAAGACTATGCCACCTGCGGGTGGCATTGTTTTTTGCGCGCCCGATTGAGCGCCGGCTGCCGGCTGCCGGATTAGCCGGCCCAGACGGCGTTGACCAGCACCACCGGCAGCAGCGTGACGGCGAACGCCAGCAGGCGGCGCGGCGTGACGCGGGCCAGCAGCATACGCCAGGCGAGGAAGGCGGAAAAACCGCCGCCGCCCAGTAGCCATGCGGTGCGCGCGGCCGGCAGCCAGTCCAGGTTGATGCGCTCTGCTTTCAGGTGGCCGGCCGTCAGCATGAACAGGCCGGTGAAAATTCCGGCGCCGGCCAGCGGCACCAGCACCAGCGCCAGGCGCTGCCACGACACCTCCGGCAGCCTGGCCAGCCGCGCCGCCAGCCGCAGCGCGAGCAGCACGGCGCCGCCCAGCGCCACGCCGCCGCCCAGGATAAACAGCAGCACGCAGATCCCGTCCAGCCAGGTGAATACGTCGTTGACGGCCGGGTAGTGGGTCAGCAGCCACCACGGCGCGTTGTCCTGCAACAGGACGAAACTGTCGCGCGCGATCAGCCAGTCGGCCAGCAGCGTTTTCAACTGGACGTAACGGGCGCTGGCCGACCATTGAAAGGCGGCCGTGGCGATACCGATGATGCCGAGGCACAGCATCAGCGCTTCGGCCGTGCTGGCGTCCTTGTTGCCGGTGGCGAGGATTTCGCTGGCCGGCGCGCGCACCGACAGGCTGACGGCGCCCTTGTAGCCGCTGCAGCGCCCGCAGGCGTGGCAGGCCGACGCGCTTTTCATGTGGCGGATGTCGATCAGCGGCGCGCAGTTGACCATGGGCGCGCGTGCCGTGTCGCGCTGCCACGCCTGCGGATCGACGCGAAAGTGCAACGGCGCGATCTTCGCCAGCAACCCGAACACGCCGTTGGCCGGGCACAGGTAGCGGCACCACACGCGTTTGCCCTTGCCGTACACGAAGCCGACGGCCACTGCTACTGCCGTCGACCCGCCCAGCACCAGCAGCGCGGCCTGCGGATATTCGTACACGCTGACCAGCTGGCCGTAGACGGTGGTGCAGACGAAGGCCGTCAGCGGCCAGCCGCTCCAGCGCATCCAGCGCGGGATGGGGTGCCCCAGGCCGTGGCGGCTGGCGAACTCGGACAGCGAACCCTCGGGGCAGAACACGCCGCACCACACCCGGCCCAGCAGCATGGTGCCCAGCATGACGAAGGGCCACCAGATACCCCAGAACAGGAACTGGGCGAACAGGCGCAGATTGTCGTACAGGTGGGCGTCCTCGGGCGGGATCGGCATGCAGGCCGGCACCACCAGCAGTACCGCGTAAAACAGCACCACCAGCCACTGCAGCCCGACGATGACGCGCCGGTGACGCCGCATGGCATGGCCGATCGCGACCAGCCGGCCCGGCGTCGAAGCCGAACCCTCGGCGGGGGCCGCGGCTTCGGCGCCGGTGGTGGCCGCCGCCAGGTCCGCCGCTTGAGCCGGGGTGGGCGTCGGCGGCGTACGTGGCCGCGCTGCCGGCACGATGGGAATGCTACGCATGGCGGGCGAGGCGGCGCTGGGTCAGCAGCACCGCGAGCCAGTACAGCGCGTAAATCGCAGCCAGCATCAGCGATGGCCGTGCGCGGTAGCCGGTGAACGCGGCGAACAGGGCCCCGGCCGGGCTGCCGTCATCGAGTACGGCGGCGCTGTTCCACAACGGGTCGACCAGCGCAGGCAGCCAGCCGCCGCCGATCAGGCGGTCGACCGCGCTGCTCAGCAGTGCCGCCGCGAACAGCAACAGCAGCGCGCCGCTGACGCGGAAGAACTTCCGGTAGTCGAGCAGGCCCAGGCCGCGGCTGACGATCCAGGCCGTGAGCAGGGCCAGTCCCAGGCCGATCGCCGCGCCCAGCGCCATGCGGCCGCCGCCGTCGGCCAGCCCCAGGCCGTACAGGAAGATGGCCGTTTCCGCCCCCTCGCGCGCGATGGCCAGGGCGGCGATGACGGCGATACCGGCCGACCCGGCGCGGGCGGCAGCCTTTTCCAGGCCGCTTTCCAGTTCCCGTTTCATGTGGCGGCCATGGCGCTGCATCCACAGCACCATCTGCACGATCAGGCCGGCGGCGGCCAGCAGCATGGCCAGCTGGAACCACTCGAGCGCGGCGCCGGACAGTTCGTCCTGGGTGGCCACCATGGCCCAGCCCAGCAGCACGGCCAGTCCTGCGCCTGCTGCCGTGCCGCTCCACAGGGCGCCCAGGCCGCGTCCCCCGTTGCGCTGGACCCAGGCGTACAGCACGCCGATCACCAGCATCGCCTCCACGCTTTCGCGCCAGACGATGAACAAGGCATTACCCATGGGCGATCTCCCTCATTTGGCCACGATGCGGCCCTGGGCCGTCTCCGGGTGGAAGTCGCCGAAGAACTTGTAGCTGCCCGGCTGGAGCGGCATGAAGATCAGGAAGCTGGACGCGCCGGGCGCCAGTACCTTCTCCTTGCGCAGCTCCGTGCTTTCGAATTCCTCGGCGCCCGGCCCTTCGTTCTTGATCAGCAGGCGGAACCTGGTGTTGGCCGGCACTTCGATGACGGCCGGGATGAAGCGCCCGCTCCGTATCACCAGGTTCAGGGTCGGCAGGTCGGCGGCCGTCGCGGCCATGCTGGCCGCCGCCAGGCCGGCGACAGCAAGCCAGCGGCGCAGGGGCCGCCGTGTGGGTGGGGTGTGCGGCAGTGTGGTCATGGCAGTTCTCAATAACTTAGTTGGGCGCGCAGGCCGACGATGGTGATGGCCGCGGCGCCAGGGACGGCGGCCCGGTGGCCGATGTATTGCAGGTTGGGCGACAGTTCGAACTGGCGGCTGATGCGGTAGCGGTAGTACAGCTCGGCCACCCGCTCGGCGCCGCTGGCCCCGCTCATGGCGCGGTAGGCGGCGCTGCTGCGCAGCCGGCCCAGGGCCAGGCCCACGCTGTCGCCGCCGCGGCCCCAGTCGCTGCCGTTGATCTCGGCGCCGGCCGTCAGCGCGCGGTCGAAGCGCACCTCGCCGTGCCATTGGCTGCCGTAACGGGTGAACACGGTGACGCCGTCGCTCACGCGCTGGTCCACGGAAGCGCCCCAGCCGCTGTGCCGGTCCGGCGCTTCGATGGTGTCGTCCAGGTGGCTGGCCTGGCTGTTGCGCCAGGCGTAGAGGCGGTAGTTGCCGGCCAGGCCGCCGAACAGGCGCTGTTCCGTTTCCGCTTGGGCCAGCAGCATGGGCGAGCGCAGGGTGTGCTGGTAGTTGGCGCCCGTGGCCCCGGCGCCGAACACGCCCAGCGACAGGCGCCAGCTTTCTGGTTTGCCGGTCGTGTTGTGGTAGGACAGGCGGAAGCCGGGCGCAAAGCCGTTGGCGTCGACCCCGATATCGCCGCCCGCATCGAGCAGGGGATTGTGGACGAAGATGGTGTTGGCGAACTGGCGCGTTTCGTCGCCGGCGGCGGCGTTCTGGTCGAAGAAGGCAAACGGGTCCATCTTGCCGAAGCCGACTTCCAGCGTCTCGCGCGAGCGCGGCGCGTGGCCGCCCAGCGGCAGCGGCAGGCTGGCCTGGTACCACGCCTGGGCCAGCACGGCCACGGCATCGTCCGGCCGCACGCCGCCCAGCACGCGGAAGGCGGTGGCGTTGGGCTTGGAGAAGGTGGGCAGGGTATTGAGGCCGTCACCCTGGCCGATGCGGAACTGGGCAAAGAGGCGCTGTTCGACCGCGCCCACGTTGGCCAGCGGCAGCGTGACGAAGGCGTCGGCCCGGTAATTGAGCTGGCCGTTGGCGCCGGTGGCGGCGTTGGGCTTTTGCGCCATGGTGGTCAGGTTGAAGCCGGCGTTGAGGCCGTCGAAGGCCTTGAGCTTGCGCAGCGCGCTGCGCGAACCTTCGGCCTGCATCTCCACCGCCTTCAGGCGCGAGGTCAGCTCGGGTTCGTTCTCGCTGATGCGCTCACTTTCCAGGCTGGCGTCGGTGCGGCTCTGTTGCGCCTCGAGCGCGGCCACCCGCTGTTCGATGGGCGCGGCCGGCGTGGCGACGGCGGGCTGGCTGGCCTGCAGCGCCCGTTCCAGTTCGGCGTTGCGCCGCTCCAGCCGCTCCATGCGCTCGCCCAGCCTGGCCACCAGTTGCTGCAAGGCGGCCACGTCGGGCGTGGCGGCAACGGCCGCCTGCGTCAGGCCGGCCAGCAGGACAGCGCCGCACAGTTGCCGGGGCAGGGTACTGCGCATGGTTCAGTACCCGCCTTTCTTGCCGATGCCGACGTAGGTGAAGTCATATTCCACGTCGAACGGCTTGAACCAGGGCCGCACGCCCGTCAGGCGGTCCGTGTGGCGGCCGAAATGGGCGTGCTTGTTTTCGGACGGCGGCAGGATGGTGTAGCGGACGTGGTATTTGCCCGGGCCGAACAGCTTGATGTTCTCGCCGTAGTGGGGGCCGTCGTTGGCCACCATGGGCATGAACTCGCCGCTGACCTTCTGGCCGCTGCCTTCCTTGCTCACTTCAAATTTCACCATCAGGTAGGGGATCCACGCGCCTTCCTCGAAGCCGTTGGGGTTGCCGCCCAGGGCATGGATGTCGGCCTCGATGTGGATGTCCGTCTCTTCCGGGCGCTTCATCATCCCGTCCGGTTCCATGACCACCGGTTGCAGATAGACGGCGCCGATTTCCATGCCGGCGCGCTGCTGCGGCGCGCCGATCGGGTATTCGACGGCGCTGGCCGGCAGGGCGGCAGCGGCAAAAGCGGCCAGGGCAAGGCGGCCGGACAGACTGGCAAGGGGGGAACGCATACTTCTCCTTCATCAACACAAATTGAGTGCAAATGATAAGCGTTCGCATTTACACCTGTAATTGATGCAGGTTAAGAAATTCGGACAAGAAGGAGAAAAGCCGGGAGAGTGGGGCAGGAGGCCAGGGAGGCCCCCCGCAGGGCGTTCAGGCGGCGCCTTCCAGGGCGTCGTTGTTGAGCCAGCTGGCCAGGGCGGGGGCCGTCATGGGACGCGCGAACAGGAAGCCTTGCGCCAGCGGGCAGCCCAGCGTTTGCAGGATGCCAGCCTGGCGTTCGTCTTCCACGCCTTCCGCAATCACGGCCAGGCCCAGGTTGCGGCCCAGCTGGATCACCATCTCGGCAATGCTGCTGCCGCGCGCGGAACCGGTGATCTCGGTGACGAAGGCGCGGTCGATCTTGAGCCGGTCGATCTGCAAACGCTGCAGGTAGGACAGCGACGAGAAGCCCGTGCCGAAGTCGTCGATGGCGATGCTCACCCCCGTCTGCTTGATCTGGCCCAGCATCTTGATGAGCAGGTCCGGCTCTTCCATGGCCATCGATTCCGTGATTTCCAGTTCCACGAATTCGGGCGGGGCCTTGGTGTCTTCCAGCGCCGAACGCAGCATCTCCAGGAAGTAGGGGTGGCGGAACTGGACTTGCGATACGTTGATCGACATCATGAAGTTGTCGTGGCCGGCCGCGCGCAGGGCCACCAGTTCGCGGCAGGCGGTGCGCATCACCCATTCGCCCAGGTCGATGATCAGGCCCGAATACTCGGCGATGGGGATGAAGCGGTCCGGCGAGATGAACTTGCCGTCCGGCGTCTGCCAGCGCAGCAGGGCTTCGGCGCCCACCGGGCGGCGCGTGACGAGGTCGATCTGGGGCTGGTAGACGACGAACAGCTGGTCCTGGCCGAAGGCCGTGCGCAGCGCGTGCATCATGCGCACCCGCTCGCGGATCTCGACGCCCATGCTGCGCGAGAAGTAGAAGTGGCCGGCCCGCTGCTGCAGCTTGGCGCGCTTGAGGGCAATGTCGGCGTCCTTCAGGGCGTCGGCGCCGCTGCCGTCATGTTCGTTCAGGCGCACCAGGCCCAGCGTGGCCGACAGCTGCACGTCCTGGCCGTCGATGCTGTACGGGGTCTGGAACAGGGCCAGGATGCTGGCCGGATTGACCTGGGCCGAATCGCCCAGCACGCAGAAGATGTCGCCGCCGATGCGGGCCACCGTCAGCTGCTCGCCCAGGCGCGACTGCAGGCGCTGGGCCACGGCCACCAGCAGCGTGTCGCCGAACTGGTGGCCCAGGGCGTCGTTGGTTTCGGCGAAATGGTCCAGGTCCACCAGCGACAGGGTGCACGTGTCGCGCCCCGGACCGGCCAGGGTGGCGTCCAGGATCTCGACCAGGCGGGTGCGGTTGGGCAGCTTGGACAGCTGGTCGTAGAAGGCCGCATTGTGCAGGTGCGACACCAGTTCCACATTGTCCAGGCCGACGGCGACGTTGCTGCAAAATACTTCCAGCAGCCGCTCGTCGATTTCGGTGATGGCGCGCTGCACGTCGAGGAAGGCGACGAAGTCGCGGCTGGCCTTGCCGGCGAAATACAGGGTGATGTAGTCGGGCCCGTACAGGTTGCGCCGCTCGGCCAGCGTTTGCTCCATCGCCTCGTGCATGCGCGCGTCGGCCTTGGTGGTCAGCTGCAAGCCTTCCAGGTGGCTGTAGGCGCCGGCCGTGGCCATCACCACCAGCTCCTCGCAACCATCCTCGGGGCAGTTCTGCACGCACAGCACGCCGCTCGGTTGCTGGCCCATCAGGTCGGCAAACTGGTGCAGCACGCCGGCGGCGAAATTGTGCACGCCATGCAGTGTCATCAGTTCGGTGCTGGCCAGCACGATCTGGTTCAGGCCGCGCCGGCTGTCGTTGATCTTGCGGATCTGTTCGTAGGAGCGGATGGCCGCCGTCACCGTCGTGTAGAGCTTGATGCGGGTCAGCTCGGACTTGGTCTTGTAGTCGTTGATGTCGAAATCGCGGATGGCGTCGATTTCCGGCGCGTAGCCGGGCTGGCCCGTGCGCAGGATGATGCGCACGTCCGTCAGCTTGAGCGTTTCGCGGATGTAGCGCACCAGGTGCAGGCCGGCGTCGTCCTGCTCCATCACCACGTCGAGCAGGATGACGGCGATTTCCGGTTCATGCTGGAGCATGTCGCGCGCCTGGCTGGCCGAATAGGCGTGGACGAATTCCAGCGGCCGGTGCTGCATGTCCAGGTTGCCCAGGGCGAAGGTGGTGGTCGAGTGGACGTCTTCGTCGTCGTCGATGATCATGACCCGCCACACGCTGCGCGCACCTGTCGCATCCACCGGCGCCGGGTGCTCTTCTAAGAATACCAGATCGTCGTGATCGTCCTTGGAATGCTCAAGGGGGGTGATCGATGGGGGCATGTGTCGCTTCTCCAGGGTATCTCGGTGTTCTCGGATTAAGTATATAGCTAATTGTTCCTGAGAACGACGTTTTCAGCATTTTCCGAACATTGGCGAGTCGCAATATGCAAGTTTTGTCTTACCCATGTCAAAAAACGTGCCTGCCAGATTCGTCCTAATGCGTACCATGTTGCCAAAATGCCGCCCGCGGCCACGCCGGCGGCTGCGGGCTGGTAAAATTGACCCTTCCTACCTTCCACCATGACGATACCTATGTCCGGCAATACATTTGGCAAGTTGTTCTCCGTAAGCACTTTTGGCGAATCCCACGGTCCCGCGATCGGTTGCGTGATCGATGGCTGCCCGCCGGGCCTGCCCCTGTCCGAGGCCGACATCCAGCCTGAACTGGACCGCCGCAAGCCGGGCACGTCGCGCCATGTGACCCAGCGCCAGGAGTCGGACACGGTGGAAATCCTGTCGGGCGTCTACCAGGGCGTGACCACCGGCACCCCGATCGCCTTGCTGATCCGCAATGAAGACCAGCGCAGCAAGGATTACGGCAACATCGCGGAAAGCTTCCGTCCTGGTCATGCAGACTACACCTACTGGCACAAATATGGCGTACGCGATCCGCGCGGCGGCGGCCGTTCGTCGGCCCGCCTGACGGCGCCCGTGGTGGGTGCGGCCGCCATCGCCAAGAAGTGGCTGCACCAGCAGTACGGCACCGTGTTCAAGGGCTGCATGAGCCAGCTGGGCGATATCGAAGTGCCGTTCCAGGGCTGGGAACACGTGCCCAACAACCCGTTCTTCGCCGCCAGCGGCGACGCCGCCCTGATCGCCCGCATGGAAGAAGCCATGGATGAGCTGCGCCGGGCCGGCGACTCGATCGGGGCCCGCATCGACGTGATCGCACAGAACGTGCCCGTCGGCCTGGGCCAGCCCATCTACGACAAGCTGGACGCCGACATCGCCTACGCCATGATGGGCATCAACGCCGTCAAGGGCGTGGAGATCGGCGCCGGCTTCAAATCGGTGGCGCAGAAGGGTTCCGAGCACGGCGACGAGCTGACCCCGGAAGGCTTTGTCGGCAACAACGCGGGCGGCGTGCTGGGGGGTATCTCCACCGGCCAGGACATCACCGTCTCGATCGCCATCAAGCCCACCTCGTCGATCCGCACCCCGCGCCGCTCGATCGACAAGGACGGCAATCCCGTGATGGTGGAAACGTTCGGCCGCCACGATCCCTGCGTGGGCATCCGCGCCACCCCGATCGCCGAAGCCATGCTGGCCCTGGTGCTGATCGACCACGCCCTGATGCACCGCGCCCAGTGCGGCGACGTGCAGGTGGCCACGCCCGACATCGCCCTGGCCGCGCAGGCCGCACTGACCGCCGCGCGCTAAGCGCCGGCAGCACGGGCAGGGCGGGGCGGCGGCGCCCCATCCTGCCAGTACTTTTCTCCACGCCGCAGAGTCCTGTCCATGCCCGCCCAAGCCATCAGCTTTGCCCTGTTCCTGTGCGCCTACTATGCGCACGCGGGCACCTTTTCCACCTACGCCACCCTGTTCTTCGCCGGCAAGGGCATGAGCGTGGGCCAGATCGGCGTGCTGATGTCGATGATCCAGGTGCTGCGCATCGTCGGCCCCAACGTGTGGGGCTATGTGGCCGATCACAGCGAGCGGCGGGTGTGGGTGCTGCGCATGACGGGGGGGGCGGCGCTGACGGCGTTTTCCGGCTTCTTCTTCGGCCAGACCTTCGTCCAGTTCCTGCTGGCGATGGTGCTGCTTAACCTGTTCACCAGCGCCCAGGGGCCCTTGTGCGAAGCGCTGATGCTGTCGGAAATGCGGGGCGACCTGACTTACTACGGCCGCATCCGGCTATGGGGCTCGATCGGCTTCATCGCCAGCGTGATGGCGGCCGCCTATGCGCTCGACGCCTACGGCATCATGGCCCTGCCGTGGATCGCCGGCGCGCTGCTGGTGTGCGTGTTCCTGGCCAGCCTGCGCCTGAAGGAAGTGCCGCGCCTGCAGCACAAGACGGCGCCGCCGCCGTTGCGCACGCTGCTGCGCAAGCGCGAGGTGATCGCCTTCTTCTGCTCGACGGCGCTGATGGTGTCGGCCCACACGGCGCTGTACACCTTCTATTCGCTGTACCTGGAGCGCCATGGTTACAGCAAGGCCTTCATTGGCACCATGTGGTCGCTGGGCGTGACGGCCGAAGTGCTGCTGTTCTATTTCCAGGCGCCCCTGTTCCGGCGCTGGGGCGCCATGCGCCTGATGTATGCGGCGCTGGGCGTGGGCGTGCTGCGGTTTGCGCTGATCGGCGCCGTGCCGGACCAGGTGGGATTGCTGGCGGCGGCCCAGCTGCTGCACGCGGCCACCTTCGCGCTGCACCATTCGGCCTCGGTGACGACCTTGCAGCGCTGGTTCTCGGGACCCTTGCAGGCGCGCGGACAGGCGCTCTTTATCAGCCTGTCATACGGTATCGGCGGATCGCTGGGCGGCCTGTTCCTGGCCCAGTGCTGGCAGCATCTGGGGCCGTCGTCGGTGTACTACGTGGCCTCGCTCATGGTGCTGGGCGCCGCGCTGGCGGCCGGCCTGTCGTTCCGCTGGCAGCGCCTGGACGGCCAGCGCTAGCCAGCCGGTCAGCTGTCACCTGGCAGTTGTCAGGCGCCGCGGTTGATAACCACCGCTTCCAGCTTGTGGCGTCGTTCCACGGCCTTGACCACCAGCGCCCGCATGTCGTTGAGCAGCGAGAATTCCGTCTGGCTCAGCTGGATGGGCGGGAAGGTCTCGTCCCAGTCGCCGTACAGGAAACCGGCCGGCTGGCCGTTGGAGGCCAGCGGCAGGATGACGAAGCTGCGGGCATCGGACAGGCTGTTCTTCCACCATTGCGGCAGCTTGGCGGCGAACTTGGCATCCTTGGCGTTTTCGATGAAGATCACGCGGTCGCTGTTGAGGGCGGCGTGGAACACGTTCGGTTCGTAGCTGTCGGCAAATACCATCCCGGGCAGCAGTTCCTTGACCCCTTCGCCGAAGCAGATCTTGGCCGCGTACTGGGCCTCCCTGCGGTTGCGCACGAAGGCGACGGCGCGCGAGAAGTCCAGGCCCTTGAACACCGTCTCGAGCGCGATCGACACCATCTGGCCGGGGCTGGCCGTGTCGAGCACGTCGCGCATGTCGGCCAGGCCGGACAGCAGGATCTTGTTGCCCTCGGCGCGCTGGCGGGTGCTGGCCAGCGCCCGGGCGCGCCGTTCGGCCGGGCGCGACAGGGGGGCGATGGACAGGTCTTCGGCCGCCACGATCTTGGCTTGTTCGATGGCCGCCATCAGGTTGTCGGGCTCCACGCCCAACATGCCGGCATAGCGTTCGGTCAGTTGCTGCACGGCGGCGGCGCCGGCCGCGTCGTCATGCCACAGCGAGTCGGCGCACAGGGCCGACATGGTCGACAGCGCGGCGATCCAGTCCGACGGGCTCACGTCGGCGCCTTCTTCGGCCGGCTCCAGCTTGCGCATGCCGTTGATCAGGCTTTGCGGCAGGCCCCAGTGGCGGGCGGCCGCGTGGCCGATGTCTTCCAGGGTCAGGCCCAGCACGGCCGGTGCGACCGCGTCCACCGTCACGCCCTCGGCGTCGGCCCGCTGCTGCAGGTCGTGCCAGCGTTCGGGCATGTAGAAGGTCAGCATCATGCGGCCCAGCGTGTGCAGCATCGAGCACACCACCGCTTCCTCCGCGTGGCGGCTGTCGGCGCTGGTGGCGATCTGCTGCGCCACGATGCCGGCCAGCACCGCCTTTTCCATCTCGATGTGGGCGATGCCCGAATCGGGCGAGGAGGCCGACAGTTCCTCGATCAGCTTCAAGCCCAGCGCCAGGTGGCCGATGGCCTCCGTGCCCAGCACCAGCACCGCCTTGGAGACCGTGTTGACATGCTGGCCGAAGGCCGAATACATGCCGCTGTTGGCCAGTCGCAGCACCTTCTGGGTCAGCACGGGGTCCGACAGCACGGTGCGCGCCATGTTGAATTCCTGCTCGTCCTCGCCACGCATGGCGCCCAGGATGGCCGTGATGGCCTTGGCGAAGCCGGGCATGTCGCCCTGGCGGCGGGTGCAGTCCCACATCTCGGCCAGGGTCTTGTCGCCCAGCGCGGTGGCGGCCTTGAACCCGGCGCTCATTGGTGCACCTGGCGCAGTTCTTCCGGCAGCAGGTTGGCGTAGGTGCTCTCCTTGAGAGCGGTCATCGCCACGTTGGCCGGCATCGGCTTGCCCGTCAGGTAACCCTGGATGTACTGGCAGCCGCGCTCGTCGAGGTAGTGCAGTTGTTCTTCCGTCTCCACCCCTTCGGCCACCACGGACAGGTCCAGGTGCTTGGCCAGGTCCAGCACGGCGTTGCAGATGGCGCCATCCTTCTGCGAGCCGGGCAGGTCGCGGATGAAGGTGCGGTCGATCTTGAGCACGGAGATGGGGAAGCGCTTGAGGTAGGCCAGCGACGAATAGCCGGTGCCGAAATCGTCGATGGCGATGCGGGCCTTGCGCAGGGCCATTTTGGACAGGATGGCCTCGGCATGGACCGGGTCTATCATCAACGTGCCTTCAGTAATTTCTAACACCAATTGCTCACCAGAGAGGCCAGAGAAAGCGAGCGCGTCATCGAGCACGTCAAGGAACTTGTCGTTGCGGAATTGGCGCGGGCTAATGTTAACGGAGATATACAGGCGCCGCTTGGCCACTTCCTCGAACTGCTTGAGCTGCACGCTGGCCGCTTTCAGGGCCCAGGCGCCCAGCAGGTTGATCAGGCCGTTGGTTTCGGCGATCGGGATGAAGCGGGCCGGCGGCACCATGCCCAGCGTGGGGTGCTTCCAGCGCATCAGGGTTTCGAAACCCTGGATTTCGCGCGTGCGGGCGTCCACGATGGGCTGGTAGTAGAGCAGGAATTCGCCTTCGCGCACGGCCTGGAACATGGCCGCTTCCAGCGAAATGTCGTGTTCGGGCGGGCCGCTGTGCTTGGGACTGTAGACCACGCAGCGGGCCTTGCCCGTTTCCTTGGCGCGCGACATGGCCGCGTCGGCCAGGGCCACCAGCCGCACTTCGTCCTCGGCGTGGTGGGGGTAGACCGACACGCCGACCGAGGCGCCCACGTAGATGGTATGGCTGTCGACCTCGAACGGCGACTGCAAGGTGGCGATCAGACGCCCCGTGACCAGCTTGATCTGGGCTTCCGTGCTGGTGCCCGGCAGCACGGCCACGAATTCGTCGCCGCCCACGCGGGCCAGGGTGTCGCTGTCGCGCAGCGTCTTGCGCAGGCGGGCGGCGGCCATGCGCAGCACGGCGTCGCCCACGGGATGGCCGAGGCCATCGTTGACTTTCTTGAAGCCGTCCAGGCCCACGGTGGCCACGGCAAAGCCCTGGCCCGAGCGGCGGGCGTTGGCGATCACCATGCGGATGCGGTCCGACAGCAGCAGGCGGTTGGGCAGTTCCGTCAGGGCGTCGTGGGTGGCCATGTGGCGCAGCCGCTCTTCGGTCGCGTGCTGGACCGACATGTCGCGGCCCACCACCAGCAGTTCCAGCACGTCCTGCTGGTTCAGGAAGCCGGAGATGCGCAGTTCGAACCACACTTCCTGTTCCGGCGTCTTGAGCCGCAGCTCGACCACGCTGGGCGCGAGCGACTGCTGCACCTCGGCCAGCGCCGTCTTCAGGACCGGCTGGTCGGCCGTGGCCACGTGGGCCGCCAGCAAATCGCCATGCAGGTCGTGGGGGCTGGCGATCAGGGCGACGGCCCGTTTGCTGGCAAACAGGACCTGGCCTGGCTGATTGAGTCGGAAAACAACATCGCCTGCCTCTTCCATGAGGTGATCTAATTCATGGCGCATATCGCGCTGGGGCAGGGATGGGGAACTGGAAAGCATTATGACGATCTAATCTCTCATTTTGTCGCGTAACAAATTTTACAACGTTTGAAGCAGGCCCATACGGTGCGCGACTGCTGCCAGCTTGTAAAACCAGAACGAAATGTATCACTGATGGCAGCGCTTTTACATGAAAAAAGACAACATCTGCGCATGTTTTGATGAAATCTCATCAGATATGGAGAAAAATCAGGCGCCAGAGGGTAAAGAACGGAATATTTCTTAAAATCCTAACCATTTAACGAGCAAATGCTCGGTATTGGAGGCCATGCGGCCATGCGCGATGGCAGTGCGGGAATTGGTGCGCGTGGCATTTAAGCAAGCAACCGCTTGCTTCGTAATTGGCGCTGGGCTAGGCTGTAGCCATGGCCGCCCGGCACCGCACTTTGAACCGTTATCAGGAACTCCGATGAACCCATTCGACACCCATGCCGTCAGCAACACTGTCCCCCCGTTCGAAAACGTCAACCTGTACGCCTGCGACCTGGCCTTGCAGGAAGCGCTGGAGCGCGAAGGGGGCGCCGCCCAGGCCGCCTCGCTGCATGCGCTGGGCGAGCGCCTGGGGCGTGCCGAAGTGCTGGACCTGGCCCGGCTGGCCAACCTGCACACGCCGCGGCTGCACAATTTCGACCGCGGCGGCCACCGCATCGACGAAGTGGAATTTCACCCGTCCTGGCACAGCCTGATGGCGCTGCTGATCGAGAACGGCGCCCATGCCTCGCCGTGGGAAGGGCAGGGTGCGGGCGGCCAGGTGGCGCGGGCGGCCCGCTACATGCTGTTCGGCCAGCTGGAAAACGGTTCCCAGTGCCCCGTGACGATGACCTACGCGTCCGTGCCGGCCCTGCGCCAGGCGCCGAAGATCGCCGCCAAATGGTTGCCCAAGATCCTGTCGCGCGAGTACGATCCCCGCTCGCTGCCCATCGAGCAGAAGCGGGGCGCCCTGGTGGGCATGGGGATGACGGAAAAGCAGGGCGGCTCGGACGTGCGCGCCAACACCACGATGGCCGAGGCCCTGGCGCCCGAAGAAGGCCGGCGCCTGTTCGGCGACGAGGGCGAGGATGTGTGGCGCATCGTTGGCCACAAATGGTTCTTCTCGGCGCCGCAAAGCGATGCCCACCTGATCCTGGCGCAGACGGAGGCGCAGGGCAGCGCGGGCCTGAGCTGCTTCTTCGTGCCCCGTTTCCTGCCCGACGGGCAGCGCAATGCCATCCGCGTGCAGCGCCTGAAGGACAAGCTGGGCAACCGCTCCAACGCCTCGTCCGAGGTGGAATTCACGGGCGCCTACGGCTGGCTGGTAGGCAAGCTGGGGCGCGGCATTCCCACCATCCTGGAAATGGGCAGCCACACCCGGCTCGACTGCGTGCTGGGCAGCGCCGGCACCATGCGCGCCGCGCTGACCCACGCGCTGCACCACGCGCGCCGCCGCCACGCCTTCGGCAAGGCGCTGGCCGAGCAGCCGCTGATGCAGAACGTGCTGGCCGACCTGGCGCTGGAATCGGAGGCTGCCACCGCCTTCGCGCTGCGCCTGGCGCGCTGCTATGACGAAGGCACCGATCCGGTCCAGGCGCTGCTGGCGCGGGTGCTGACGCCGGCCGGCAAATACTGGATCTGCAAGCGCGGCCCCGCCTTCGGGGCGGAGGCGATGGAAGTGATAGGCGGCAGCGGCTATGTAGAAGACAGTCCGCTGGCGCGGCTGTACCGTGAACTGCCCGTCAACTCGATCTGGGAAGGCTCGGGCAACGTGATGTGCCTCGATCTGCTGCGGGCGCTGGGCAAGACACCGGCCGCGCGCGATGCGCTGGCGGCTGAACTGGCCCTGGCCGGCGACGCCCACGCCGATTATGTGCGCTACACGCAGGCCCTGCTGGCCGACCTGGAGCAGCCGCAAACGGATGAATACGGCGCCCGCCGGCTGGCCGAGCGGATCGTGCTGGCGGTGCAGGCCGGGCTGCTGCTGCGGCACGCGCCCGCTTATGTGTCGCAGGCTTTCGTCGCCTCGCGCCTGGCGCGCGACGTGGGCGGGGCATACGGCCGCCTGCCGGATGGCGTTGACTGCACCGCCATCCTGGCGCGGGCGCTGGTGGAGCCGGCATGAGCCAGGCGCCGCCGGCGGCCGATGGCAACCGGCGCGCGGAACTGATACGGGTGTCGGCGCGGCTGTTCCGCGAGCGCGGCTTCGTTATGGAAGAGGGGTTGACGGCGTCCTGTTGCAGCATTTGATCGGTCCTGACCGGTTCATATATGCGCCGAATTAATTTTCGTGAAACAGTTCCATCGTGCCTCGATGGCTGGGATAATGCGCCATACCAACCGATGACGGCACCGCGCCCCGTCCCGTACCCGGGGATGGGCGGCACCCGTCGAGAGACTAAGAGCCCACCATAATGAAACAAGATCCGCGTTTCCCCAACCTGTATATCACCAACCATCCCCTGATCCAGCACAAACTGAGCCACATGCGCGCCAAGGATACGTCCACGCGCACCTTCCGTGAGCTGTTGAAGGAAATCACGCTGTTGATGGGTTATGAAATCACGCGCGACCTGCCGCTGACCACCCGCACCATCGAAACGCCGCTGATGACGCTGGACGCCCCTGTCATCGCCGGCAAGAAGCTGGCCATCGTGCCCGTGCTGCGCGCCGGCATCGGCATGAGCGACGGCTTGCTGAACCTGATCCCGTCGGCCCGCGTGGGCCACATCGGCGTCTACCGCGACCCGGAAACCCACCAGCCGGTGGAATACCTGGTGCGCCTGCCCGACCTGGCCGAGCGCACCTTCATCCTGTGCGACCCGATGGTGGCGACCGGCAATTCGGCCGTGCATGCGGTGGACGTGCTCAAGTCGCGCGGCGTGAAGGACGACCAGATCATCTTCCTGGCCCTGGTGGCGGCGCCGGAAGGCATCACCGTGTTCCAGAACGCCCATCCCGGCGTGAAGATCTACTGCGCTTCGCTCGATTCGCACCTGAACGACCATGCCTACATCGTGCCCGGCCTGGGCGACGCGGGCGACCGCATCTTCGGCACCAAAGGTTAAGCGGAACGCGCCATGGCTACCCTCGTCGACCAGGAATTCCGTGCCAGGCTGCAGGCGCTGAGCGACAAGTTCGCCGCCACCGTGCCCGTGACGATGGACAAGATCACGCAAGCGCTGGCCGCCTGCCGGGCCGACGACGGCGGCACGCCCGGCGCCGAGCACATGCACCAGCTGCACGAACTGCTGCACGGCGTGGCCGGTTCCGCCGGCACTTTCGGCTACGGCACGCTGGGCCAGTACTGCCGCAGCGTGGAGCAGCAGATGCGGGCCGTGATGGCGGGGCAGGCCGAGTGGGACGGCGTCGCGGCGCAGGTGGAAGCGCTGCTGCAATGGGCCGCCCGCGACCCGCGCGCACCGTCCTGGTGAGCTCAGGTGTGGCGTGGGACGCATTTCTTTTTGATACAGCGCAAACCTGATGCTGATTTTCGAGCTATAGTGGCACTACTACCCTGTTAAAAGAGCAATGCTGAGGCCGGTAAGTGGCGGTTTCTTCTACTGTTTTCAGGCCTTCGCATTTATTTTTGCGAAAACGTGCTTTTCTCTGGTAATTGGGTATAATGCGGCATCGTTTAGATTCAAGAGTAGTGCAGTTTGTCTGTCATTTCTTTCTTGCCTCAAACGATATCACGGGCGCAAGCCCAACTTAACTGAAATAGGAATTGTAATGGCAACTGGTATCGTAAAATGGTTCAATGACTCGAAGGGTTTCGGCTTTATCACCCCTGACGAAGGCGGCGAAGATCTGTTCGCTCACTTCTCGGCGATTCAGTCGACCGGCTTCAAGTCGCTGCAAGAGAACCAACGTGTTTCTTTTGAAGTGACCGCTGGCCCTAAGGGCAAGCAAGCTTCGAACATTCAGCCACTGTAATACGCTGAGTCAAACGACATAAAGAAATCCTCGGTATCCGGGGATTTTTTTTCGTCTGATGGTTTTTACTTGCCTTTAAAGCATGTATTTGAATGCTTCTAGGCAAGTTATTTTCCGGTATTTATTTCCAAGCCTTGCGCCAATAATCGGGTTGGGCATAGGTGTGGCGCAGGAAGTCCACAAAGGCCCGTATGCGCAGCGGCAAATGGCGGCGCTGGGCGAACACGGCGTAGATGTCGTTGCCCGGGGCGGAGTATTGTTCCAGCACCGTCTGCAGCTTGCCTTCCTCGATCTCGCTGCCCACTTCCCACATCGAACGCCAGGCCAGGCCCTTGCCGGCCAGCGCCCAGTCGTGCAGCACCTGGCCGTCGTTGCAGCCCATATTGCCCGTTACCTTCAGCGTGACGATCTTGCCGCCGTCGCGAAAGGTCCAGCCGCGCTGGCTGCCTTCGCTGCTGATGGCCAGGCAGTTGTGCTTGGACAGTTCGGCCAAGGTCTTCGGTTCGCCGTAGCGCTTCAGGTAGGCGGGCGCGGCCACCAGTACCCGTTCGTTGTCGGCCAGCTTGACGCTGACCAGGTTGGAATCGGACAGGCTGGCGATGCGGATCGCCACGTCCACCCCTTCGCCGATCAGGTCCACCACGCGGTCATTCAGGTTCAGCGTGCATTGCACGTCGCGGTGCTCGGCCAGGAAGGAGGGCAGCAGCGGCGCCACGTGTTGCCGGCCGAAGCCGGCCGGGGCGGAGATCATCAGGTGGCCGCTGGCGCGGGCGCTGCGCTCGGCCACGGCCGATTCCGCATCCTCGAGCTCGGCCAGGATGCGCTGGCAATCTTCCAGGAAGGCGGCGCCTTCATTGGTCAGGGCCAGCTTGCGTGTGGTGCGTTGCAGCAGCTTGACGCCCAGGCGTGCTTCCAGCGCGTCGAGCCGTCGCCCTATCATGGCCGGGGCGATGCCCTCGGCGCGGGCGGCGGCCGACAGGCTGCCCTTGGAAACGACTTCGACGAAGGTGGAAATTTGCCTGAACTGACCCATGGATACCGGTTGCCTGTCACTTGTGTGTAAAACGCAAAGATGAAGTGATTTTTAGTCTTGTTTGCATAACTAAATAGTGAATATACTTGAAAACAGATCGCGGTGTAACTGAGTCGTCATACTAAAAGATTCAGGTGGCAACAAGATTAGCAGTGCTTATACTTTGGGATAGCAGTTCACTTTACCTTATACGGAGAGACATCCATGACGCAGTCCACCATCAACGTGCCGGCAGGTATGGAAATTACGGGCGAGATCAAGCCCGGCTTTGAACAGATTTTGACGCCGGAAGCGCTTGCCCTGGTGGTCAAGCTGACCCGCGCCTTCGAACCACGCCGCCAGGAACTGCTGGCCGTGCGCGTGGAGCGCGCCAAGCGCCTGGACGCCGGCGAACGTCCCGACTTCCTGCCCGAGACGGCCCACATCCGCAACGGCGACTGGAAGATCGCGCCTATCCCCAAGGCGCTGGAATGCCGCCGCGTGGAAATCACCGGTCCGGTCGAGCGCAAGATGGTGATCAACGCCTTCAACTCGGGCGCCGACAGCTACATGACGGACTTCGAGGATTCGAACACCCCGAACTGGGACAACCAGATCACCGGCCAGATCAATATGTTCGACGCCGTGCGCCGCACCATTTCGATGGAGCAGAACGGCAAGTCGTACAAACTGAACGACAAGATCGCCACCCTGGTCGTGCGTCCGCGCGGCTGGCACCTCGATGAGAAGCACGTGCTGGTCGACGGCAAGCGCATCTCGGGCGGCATCTTCGACTTCGCCCTGTTCATGGTGCACAACGCCAAGGAACAGCTGGCCCGCGGCGCCGGTCCTTACTTCTACCTGCCGAAGATGGAATCGCACCTGGAAGCGCGCCTGTGGAACGACATCTTTGTCATGACCCAGAACGAACTGGGCCTGGCGCAAGGCACCATCAAGGCCACCGTGCTGATCGAGACCATCCTGGCCGCCTTCGAGATGGACGAGATCCTGTACGAACTGCGCGAGCACAGCTCGGGCCTGAACGCCGGCCGCTGGGACTACATCTTCTCCTGCATCAAGAAGTTCAAGCTGGACAAGGACTTCTGCCTGGCCGACCGCGCCAAGGTGACGATGACGGCCCCGTTCATGCGCGCCTACGCCCTGCTGCTGCTGAAGACGTGCCACAAGCGCAACGCGCCGGCCATCGGCGGCATGGCGGCCCTGATCCCGATCAAGAATGATCCGGAAAAGAACGAAGTGGCCATGGGCGGCGTGCGCAACGACAAGGCGCGCGACGCCACCGACGGCTACGACGGCGGCTGGGTGGCTCACCCTGGCCTGGTCGAGCTGGCCATGACGGAGTTCAAGAAAGTACTGGGCGACAAGCCTAACCAGATCGACAAGCAGCGTCCCGACGTGCAGGTGACCAGTGCCGAACTGCTGGACTTCAAGCCGGAAGCGCCGATCACGGAAGCGGGCCTGCGTTACAACATCAACGTCGGCATCCACTACCTGGGCAGCTGGCTGGCCGGCAACGGTTGCGTCCCCATCCACAACCTGATGGAAGATGCGGCCACGGCAGAGATCAGCCGCTCGCAAGTGTGGCAGTGGATCCGTTCCGACAAGGGCGTGCTGGAAGACGGCCGCAAGGTCACGGCCGAGATGGTGCGCGCCATGATTCCGGAAGAGTTGGCCAAGGTACAACGCGATGCGCCAGGCGGCGAAGGTCCGACCTACGTGCGCGCCGGCCAGATCTTCGAAGAGATGTCCACTTCGGAGTCGTTCGCAGAGTTCCTGACCCTGCCGCTGTACGAAGAAATCTGATGTAACTGAACATGCCGCCCCTTTGCCGGGGTGGCATGAAAAAATGGGGACGCAACACGGTTTTCGAAAAACCGTGCTACGTCCCCGTTTTCGTTCCCCTTTTCGAACGGGCCGCAGCGTAACAGCCGAGTGGAAAAAAAGGGGTACGTCCCTATTTCCGAAAAAATGGGGACGTACCCCTTTTTTCTTCCCCTTTGTCCGGCGTCAGGGGGGGCGGAAATGGGGTACGTCCCTATTTTTCTTTGGAAGGTGTCAGAAGTCGTTCTTCCACAGGCGCAGGGCGGTGAAGGTGGCCAGCGGCGTGTCGCCCGGCGACAGCCGGTCGGCTTTGACCAGCTGGGCGGCGATGGCCGGGTCGCGGTAGCGCAGGAAGGGGTTGGTGGCCTTTTCCACACCAATCGTACTTGGCACGGTGGCGATGTTGTGCTCGCGCCGGTCCGTCTCCAGCACCACGCGCTCGCGCAGGGCCTGGTTGTCCGGGTCCACCACGCGCGCGAAACGCAGGTTGGACAGCGTGTATTCGTGGGCGCAATAGACCTTGGTGTCGTCGGGCAGGGCGGCCAGCTTGCCGAGCGAGCTGATCATCTGCGCCGGCGTGCCTTCGAACAGGCGGCCGCAGCCGCCGGCGAACAAGGTGTCGCCGCAGAACAGCCACGTGGGTTCGCCATCGGCCGCTTCGCGCACGTAGGCGATGTGGCCCATGGTGTGGCCCGGCACGTCCAGCACCGACAGGCGCAGCGGCAGGCCGGGCACGTCGATGCGCTTGCCTTCGCCCACCGGCAGCGTGACGCCCGCGATGCGTTCGTTGCGCGGCCCGAAAACAGGAACCGGATAATGCTGTAATAATGCAGGCACGCCCCCGATATGGTCAGCGTGGTGGTGGGTGAGTAGAATGGCGGTAAGCTTGAGGCCGTTTTCCTTCAGTGCCGCCATGATGGGCTTGGCGTCACCCGGATCGACCACGGCGGCATGCGTGCCATCATGTATCAGCCACAGATAATTGTCATGAAAAGCAGGTACCGTGAGGACGTGTAAAGTGTGGGGAGATGAGATGGTCATTGGGTCACGAAAGGCTAGACATGGATAACGCTGCATCCGACCAATCCATTATAGCGCTGGACGGCTGGCTGCAAACACCGGCAGGCAGGTACTTGTGTGAGTGGGAACAAACCTGCCTCGATAATCTGACGGCCGATATCTTCGGTTTCAATGCCTTGCAGATCGGCATGCCGCAAATTAATGCACTGGCGGCCAACCGCATGCCTTACCAGTGGCTGGCCGACAACCGCGTGCGGCCCCGCAACACCGGTCCGCAGGGGGCGGAGACGGCGCGCCAGGTGGCCGTCACACTCGACTACACGGAACTGCCGTTCGCTTCCCAAAGCATAGACCTGGTGGTGCTGCCCCATGTGCTGGAATTTTCCGCCGAGCCGCACCAGGTGTTGCGCGAAGTGGAGCGGGTGCTGATCCCGGAGGGACAGGTGATCATCTGCGGTTTCAATCCGGCCAGCCTGTGGGGCGCGCGCCAGGCCATGGGGCGGGTCACGGGTTCCTATTTCCTGCCGCGGGCCCAGGAACTGATCTCTATGCCACGCATGCGCGACTGGTTAAAATTGCTGAACCTGGGCGCCAGCCAGAGCCATTTCGGCTGCTACGCGCCCGCGTGCCGTACAGAAAAGTGGCTGCACCGCTACGCCTTCATGGATAATGCGGGCGCGCGCTGGTGGCCTTATCTGGGCGGAGTGTATATCGTGCATGCCATCAAGCGCGTCAAGGGCATGCATTTAATCGGTCCGGCATGGACCAAACGGACGGCGGCGGCCCCGGTGGCCGTGCCGGCAACTAACAAGAGGCGGGAACAGCAGGATGGATAAAGTCGATATTTTTGCCGATGGCGCATGCAAGGGCAATCCCGGCACGGGCGGCTGGGGAGCACTGATGGTGGCTGATGGGGCAGAAAAGGAAATTTTCGGCGGCGCACTGAACACCACCAACAACCGGATGGAATTGCAGGCCGTGATCGAGGCCCTCAACGCGCTCAAGCGTCCCTGCGCCGTGACGCTGTACACGGACAGCCAGTACGTGCAAAAGGGCATCAGCGAGTGGATTCATGGCTGGAAGGCGCGCGGCTGGAAGACGGCGGCCAAGGAGCCGGTCAAGAACGAGGACTTGTGGAAGGCGCTGGACGCGGCCCAGGCCGTGCACCAGGTTGAATGGCGCTGGGTGCGTGGCCACAACGGCCACCCCGGCAACGAGCGGGCCGACATGCTGGCCAACCGCGGCGTGGATTCCGTCCGCAAACGCTAGACCCCCTGGGCAACCGAGCCCGGCGGTGGAGCGGCGCGTGGTGCCGGCGCATGGCGCGCCCGCCACGCCCGCCACGCCCGGCCGCGGCCAGGCGTAATCACGCAGCCCGGCGCCGCGCTTTGTTATACTGCGCGGCTCGCTTCAGCAACCGACCATTCAGACAGACACCATGCGCCAAATCGTACTCGATACCGAAACTACCGGTATCAACCCCAAACTGGGCAACCGCATCATCGAAATCGGCTGTGTCGAACTGCACAACCGCATGTTGACGGGCAATAATTTTCACGTCTACATCAACCCGGAGCGCGAATCGGAAGAGGGCGCGCTGAACGTCCACGGCCTGACGACGGAATTTTTGAGCGACAAGCCCAAGTTCCATGAAATCGTCGAGGAACTGCGCGCCTATATCAGCGGTGCGGAAGTGATCATCCATAACGCGCCGTTCGACCTCGGTTTCCTGAACCATGAATTCAAACGGCTGAACCTGCCCGATTTTTCCGACCACATCGGCAAGGTGATCGACACCCTGGTACAGGCCAAGGAGCTACACCCGGGCAAGCGCAATTCACTCGATGCGCTGTGCGACCGCTATGGCGTGTCGAACTCGCACCGCAAGCTGCACGGCGCGCTGCTGGACGCGGAACTGCTGGCCGATGTCTACCTGGCCATGACGCGCGGCCAGAACAGCCTGGGCATGGACGTGGAAGAGGAGGTGAACGAAGGCGGCGCCAGCCTGGAGCCGGTGCCGCTGGCCGACATCATCGTCATGCCCGCCTCGGACGCTGAGCTGGCGGCCCACGAAGACACCTTGAACGGGCTGGACAAGGCCGTCAAGGGCAGCTGCATCTGGCGTGCCCTGGCCGCGCCGCAGGGCGGCTAAGGGAAATTTGGGAGAATTTTCGCCGCAGCCCTTCCATTTTCATAAAGTTGTATGCGATAATTCGCCCCGCTTCGGGAGGTTAGCTCAGGGGTAGAGCACTGCATTCACACTGCAGGGGTCGCAAGTTCGAAACTTGCACTTCCCACCAAGAATACAGAAAAAGGATTTGCGAGAGATCGCAAATCCTTTTTTGCATTGGGCGCAGGAAAAATTGCGCTGGCGCATGGCTTAATAATGGCTATAATTTAAAGATTGCACATTTTGCCATTGCGCCGTGCCTCGCCGCACGGCATCGCCACCATGACCACCATCTCATCCCTGCCTGCAGCCGGCCTGCGGCCAACGACTTCGTCCGGCGCGCCGGCATCCCGGGAGGACGCGGCCGCTGCCCCCGTCGCTCCGGTGGCCATGCCATCGACCATCGTAACGTTGAGCCCGGCCAGTGTGGCGGCGGCCACGCAGGACGGGCAGGGCGTGGAAGCGATCGCCGGCTCGCCCCTGTTGTGGGAGTCGCCCGTGCGCGACAAGATCACCTCGCTCGTTGCCCGCAATTTTTTCGCGCCTTCCGTCGCCGGGCGCTTCCACGGCCTGGGCAGTGCCATGCTGGAAAAATTCCAGAGCGACGGCGCCGATGTATCCCAGTCCGTGCGGCAGCTGCCGGCCGGCATTCAGCTGTATTCGTCCGCGCCGGTGCTCACCATGTCCAAGCCGGTGCTGCACGGACAGGGCGACAACCAGGTTGCCCTGACCATCAGCACCAAGGGCGGGGCGGAAGTCAAACTGGTGTTCGACAGTACCGAGGACGGCCTGGGCGTGCAACTGAAGACCAGCGGCACGTTGAACGAGGCCGAGCGCGGTGCCGTGGCCAAGCTTGCCACCGCGTTCCAGGAAGCCATCGACGGCATGACGCACGAGCCGCCGCAGCTCAAGCTGGCCGGCCTGATGCAGTTCGATCCGTCCTTGCTGGCATCGGTGGATCTGCACACCGTCGTCAAATCGCCGATGGACCCGGACAGTACGCAAACGCTGGACTTGCATGCCGATGCCACGCAGAGAAAGGTCAGCCTGAGCGGCGCCACCGGCAAATTGGATGTGAGCGTCGACCTGAGCCAGCTTGCCGGCCTGGGCACCAAGGCGCAGCAGGCCAAGGCCGTGGCCAGCTACCTGAACCAGTTCGACCTGGCCGCCACGCGCGGGCATGGCGATGCCGCCCTCGTCACCTTGTTCAAGGATGCGTTCGCCGAACTGAACGGCAACAACGACGCGGCCAACCTGCCGGCGGCTACCGGCGAGCAGCCCGGCCGGTTGACGCTGAGCGGGGAAGACCATGCCTTGCTGACCGGGCTGGCCGACTTCGACGCCGCCATCACGCAGACGGCCAAGGCGGTCAACCACATGCGGCCGAACGAAAAGGATGCGTTCTCCTACCGGGCCTCGCAAAGCACCAGCATCAATGGCCACTACCAGGGCGACCGCTCCATTACCCAGCATCAGAAATTGCAGCTGACGGCCAGCTACCACATGCCGGCCGTGGCCGGCGCGCCGCTGCGCCTCGATGGCGGGCCGGAAGATCAGAACTACAGCTATTATCAGATCGAAGACAGCGCCAGCAGCGACGCCCTCATGGCCTACGACCAGGGGCGGCTGACGAAGGCGTCGCTCAGGCAGTCGTCCACGCAATCGTCGCGCGAGATGAAGTATGCGTTCGGCCACCTGAAATCGGACCTCACGACGCCCGGCCACAGCTCGCTGCAGCGCGACCTGGTGGCAGCGCTGGCGCCCGATTTGAAGGGCGAACGCCAGCGCTCGCTGGACGAGATCTATCAGCGCCAGCAGGCGTTGCGCGAGGTGAGCGATCTGGTGCCGCTGCAGGCTTATCGCGCCGGAGGGGGAAATTAACCATACTGTTAATATTTTTCGGCGCGGCAGTAAAAAGCCTCTTCCCATCCGGCCGGGTTTTATGCCATAATTCGGCCCGCTTCGGGAGGTTAGCTCAGGGGTAGAGCACTGCATTCACACTGCAGGGGTCGCAAGTTCGAAACTTGCACTTCCCACCAAGAATATCGGCAAAATGGCCTGCGTGTAATCGCGGGCCATTTTGCTTTGTGCGTCCAGCATGGACCCGCTCTGTGGTGCGATCGGTCATTATTCACTCCGGATGGTCAACGGTCGGGGTTTGCGCAGCGCGTAGCCGACAAGTCGGTCGGTAATGGCTTGCCACAGCGCCAGCGGCGTCAGCCGCAACGCCAGGCAGATCAGCTTGGGACGCAGCCCCGGCACGATCAGGAAGCGGTTCTTTTCGATGCCGCGCAACAGGCCCAGCACCGCGCGTTCCAGTGGCAGCGTCCCGCCAATCTGCTTGAGTACGACTGCGGCGGGATGGGTGTGCTCGCGCTCGGCCGCCAGGCCGGGTGTCTCGACCTCTCCTGGGCAGAAGCAGGCGACGTCGATGCCGAGCGGCTTCAATTCGTAACGCAGGCATTGGGCGAAGCCGAGCACCGCGAACTTCGAGGTGCCGTAGGCGGTATAGCCGAACACGGGCACCAGGCCGCCCAGCGATCCGGCCAGCACGATCTTTCCGCGACCGCGCGGGCGCATCGACATCAACGCCGCTTCCGCCACGTGCCGCGTGCCATAGACGTTGATCTGCATGATGCGGTCGAAGGTGGCGAGCGGCATTTCCGCCATGGGCGCCAAGCCGCCGATGCCCGCCATGTGCAGCACGATATCGGGCTCGCCCACTTGCCGGCGCGCGGCGGCGAACGCGGCCAGCACCTGGTCGCGCTGAGCGACGTCGACGCGCAACCAGGCGACACGCTGTCCGCCATGCTTGCACGCGCCGCGCACCGCTTCCAGCGCCGCTTCCGCCAGTTTTTCACTGCTGCTGAAAATGGCGAGATGCGCGCCGCGTGCGGCAAGGGCGATCGCTGACGCCAGCCCGAGGCCGCTGGTGCCGCCCGTGACAAAGATGGTATTGCCGTCGAATGTATTCATGTCAAACAACCCTTACGCTTCGCATCGACGTGGAAATGGTCCTGATTGTCGATGGATAAAGTCATATTCAACTTACCATTTGTAGCCAATTCGGGGTGGATCGCATCGCGTCGCGCGAAGTCGTTCCCAACGGCTGGCATTGGGTGTACAGCGCGCCGCCGTGGTCCCCGTCGTCATCGCGCCGGAGGGAGTATGGCTGCAGGACACCAGCGTCAACATGACAGACTGGAGGAGGCGAAGGCCAAGGTGGCCCGGCACTATCGCCGTTCGCTGCGCCATTTGCCGGGCGGGATGCCTTCCATTTTCTGGAATGCCCGCACGAAGCCTGATTCGTCCGCGTAGCCGAGCCGGTACGCGATGTGCGACTGGGTCTGCGTCGTACCGGAGAGCATGCGGCAAGCCCGTTCGTGCCGCACGCGCATCGCCAGCTGGCGCAAGTCGATGCCCTCGTTGCCCAGCTTGCGCGTCAAGCTGCGCGGCGAGATCGACAGCAGCGCGGCCAGTTGCTCCAGCGTGGGCTGCACCGCTTCTGCTTCGCGCAACATCAATTCGACCCAGCGTCCATAGTCCTTCGCTTCACGCAATGTGGCCCTGGGCAAAGCCTCGGCCGGGGCCTGTTCGCCGCCGCTGCGCGGCAGCGCCTTGTGGACCAGGCTGGCCGGCAGCAGTGTGTGCACTTCGGGCAGCGCGCCTGAAGAAAACTGGAAGCGCGTCGCCCGCAACGCCGCGTAGCGTTCTATATGGGCCGGGGCGGGGCATGACAACTCGATCGTGACGCCGGCTGTGCTGCCCAGCAGACGTTGCAAGTCGCAGTGCGTGGAAACGGCATGCAGCTCCAGCAGCATGTGCAGGACTTCCTGTTCCAGCGGCGCCATGACGCGGATAACGAACTGGCTAAGCGCCTTGCCATGCACATAGTGTGCGCGGAAGCACGGTGTGATCAGATTGTAGTAACGCTCCGCGACCATCAGCAATTGTTCCATCGTGGCGCAGCCTGCCAATACGGTCCCGAGCGAGCCGTGGTGCTCAATCGTGATGCGCTTGCCCAGCTCAAAGCCGAGGTCGCTGCGCTGCAAATACCGGGCAGCGGCAATCAGCAAGTCGCCAAACTGCCGGATGGACAATGCCGTCTCTTCCGTCCAGGTGGCGGCGCCCGGCTGCACCAGGTCGTGCAGCCCGGTCTCGGTCAGGATGTCGCGCAGCGCTTCCGGGCTCGCTTCCGTTATCAGCGCCAGCAGCGGTTGCGCGTAGCGGGACGGGATTAGCGCTTCATATAGGGGCATGGGTGGGTGTCGAGGTTCAACGGGTTGGCGACATATGATAACAGGATCATCTTGGCATCAACCCACAATGAACGCATTGGCGCCGCCGTTCCGGATGGGCGGTGCGTCCGAATCGTACAGCAACGCCTGCATGAATGTGCTGGCGTCGGCCGGGTCAGGCCTGAATTAAATTTTCCATCGTAGTCTTTTTCGTCGAGTTTTTACATGCCCTATATTCCACCGCTCAATCAGATTGCTTTATCCGTTGTCGACTTGCCGCGTACCGAGCGATGGTTCCGCGCAGGGATAGGGCTGTTGCCTTCCGGCGGCGGACGTCACATGATGCGGGGCCCGCTGGCGGCGGCAATACAAGGCCTGCCCGGCGCCGCATCGACCTGCTGGTGGATGATGGCCCGCAATCCCTGGTTCCAGTTCGAGCTGTTCCAGTTCGAACGCCCGCTCGCCAAACTGATGCCGGTGGACTTCCGGCCATGTGACATCGGCTATACGCGGATCGGTATCTGGGTCCGCGATTTCGACGCGACCCTGGCGCGCCTGGCGGCACTCGAGTCGCCCGCACTCAGTGCCGCCGTCGGCGCACCCGGCGCGCGGCGCGCCTGCGTGCGCAGCCCGGACGGCGTGTATGTGGAATTGATGGAGGATGATCCCCTGAACTTGTCCGGCGATGCCGCAAGGGCGGATTGCCCCGCCGCGGTGCGGTCGGTCACGCTGTCGGTGCCTGAGCTGGACAAGACGGCAGACTTCCTGCGCGACGGCCTGGGACTGGCTGAATTTTCCGCGCCGTTGCATGCGCCCGAACATGAGGCGATCTGGGGGCTGCCTGGCGCGTGCACGCGCGGCAAGGTGTTCCTGGCCGGCGATGTGCTGGTGGAGGTGGTGCAGTACCTGGACCCTGTGGGCCAGCCGCGCCCGTCCGACTACCGCATTTGCGACCAGGGCATCCTGAACATCGCGTTTGGCGCGCATAACAAGCGCGACCACATGGAGGTCTACCGTCGTGCCGTCGCGGCCGGCGGCCGGCCGAATTGCCGGCCTGTCCATTTGCCGCCGCTGGGCGCCGGCGTCGTCTACGTCAACGACGCCCAGGACTTTTCGTTCGAAATACTGTGGACCACCCCGACGCTCGGCGACCGCATGTGGGGCTTCCTGCCTGCTAACTTGGCGAAGCGGCCACCTGCGGACACGCACTCGGTAAGCCATACGGTCCAAATCAACGCCACGCCGGAGCAGGTGTGGCGGGTGATCGCCGACCACGAGGGGATGGCGCACTGGAGCGGCTTCAGTCCGGTGCGCCTGACCCGCCCGGGGATGGGCGATGCCAACGGCCTGGGCGCCGAGCGTGACTTGCAGGGTCCGCCTGGCGTTGGCCTGGTACGGGAACAGGTGACGGGCTGGCGGCCGCTGGAGAACCTGCGCTACCGGGTGATTGGCGGCTCGCCCTTCGTTTGTCACCAGGGCGAGATGCAGCTGCGTCCACGGGGCGCGCAGACGGAACTGACCTGGACGATCCGGTTCCGCCCCAAGCTGCCGGGCACCGGATGGTTACTCCGGCGCATCATGGCCGCCAAGCTGGTATCGATGATGGAAGGCGCACTTGGCCCCTATATTTGCCGTTTGAAGTCAGCCACCCAGATGGCCTGAGTACCGCCTGGTCGTGTGGCGCCGCGCTTTAAGAATGGCAGAAAAAGGATTTGCGAGAGAGCGCAAATCCCTTTTTGCTTTTGGCCGATGGACTAATTACATTAGTCCATCGGCTAAAAATGGCTATAATTGTAAAATTATCCATTTAGCCACATCTCCGTGTCTAGCCAGCACGGCACCGCCACCTTGATCACCATCTCATGCCTCCCGGCGGATCGGTAACCTGTGCGAAGGCCGCTCAGCCGAGCGTTGACAAAGAGGGCCACGCTATCGAGCGGAACTGGCGGAGTGGCCCAGGCCGATTTAATCATGGAGTGCATATGGCGTATTCATCATTGCAGAAATTCGGCTGGTCCAACATTTTCTTCCAGCAGCTGTCGTTCGACGAAATCTGCGCCGAGGAGACGCTGGAGCAGATCTTCCGCATCACGGCGATCCACCGCAGCCGTGTGGTGGCCATGGGCGCCCGTGGCGAAAGCTCGATCATCTGTGGCCCGGAATTCCAGCCGCTGAGCCAGCATCTGGCGGTCGGTGACTGGGTCATGGCCGAAGCGGCCAATGAGCACCACCGCCTGCTGCGCATCTTCGAACCGCAGAACCGGGTGCGGCGCATCTCGAACGGCTTGCCGCAGGTGATCGCGGCCAATCTGGACTATCTGTGGATCGTTACCAGCGCCAACGAGGAATTCAATGCGAAGCGGCTGGAGCGCTACCTGGCGCTGGCCTACGAGTTCGACATCACCCCGGTGGTGCTCCTGACCAAGACCGATATCTGCGACGATCCCGAATACTACCTGAGCCAGCTCGACGGCCTGGACGCGGACCATGTGCATCCGATCAGCGTCAACACGCCCGGTTCGCTGGATGCGCTGTCGGCCTATATGAGCGAAGGCAGTACCATCGCGCTGATGGGCTCTTCCGGCGTGGGCAAGTCGACCCTGATCAACGCCATGTTCCACACCGTTCTGGCGACCCGGGAAATCCGCGCCGACGATGCCCACGGCAAGCACACCACCACCCACCGCGAGCTGTTCTTCTGCGACAACGGCGTGGCGATCATCGACACCCCCGGCATGCGCGAGCTGCAGCTCTACGATGCCGGGCAGGGCCTGGAGCGGGCGTTCCATTCCATCGTGGAATTGAGCGGGCAATGCCGCTACCACAATTGCACCCATGCCGACGAGCCGGGTTGTGCGATCCAGGCCGCGATTGCCGGCGAGCGCATCACGCAGGCCCACTTCGATAATTACCGCAAGCTATTGAAAGAGGAGGCGTCGCAGCAACGGCGCGCCGAAGGGGCCCACGCGGTCAAGCATTACTACCGCGACTATTTCAAGAAGATCCATAGCGCTAACAAGGATCAGTGGTAGCGCGGCGGACGGCGGGCGCTGGTGTTGCAGCCGTGGCGCCGAGCAGCGCCTCGACCGCTCCGGCCGGCAGCGGCCGGCTCAAATAATAGCCCTGCACATCGTCGCAGCCATGTTCGCGCAGGAAGTCCAGCTGCTCGGCGGTTTCAACCCCTTCCGCGATCACGTGCAGCTTCAGCGTATGGGCCAGCAGGATGATGGAGACGGCAATGGCGGCGTCGTCCGGGCTGGCGACGATGTCGCGCACGAAGGATTTGTCGATCTTGAGCACGTCGATCGGAAAGCGCTTCAGGTAGGCGAGGCTGGAATAGCCGGTGCCGAAGTCGTCGATCGACAGCTGCACGCCCAGCGCCTTCAGTTCATGCATGGTGGCGACGGCGCCGTCGACGTCGGCCATCAGCGAACTCTCGGTCAGTTCGATATCGAGGTCGCCGGCCGGCAGGCCGGTTTCGGCCAGCACCGCCTTGACGGTGTCGATCAACTGCCGGTCGTTGAACTGGCGCGCCGACAGGTTGACGGCCACCCGCAGCCGCGGCAGGCCGGCCCGCTGCCATGCCATGTTCTGCGCGCAGGCGCTGCGCATGACCCAGGCGCCGATGGCGACGATCAATCCCGTCTCTTCGGCCAGGCCGATGAAGCGGTCCGGCGGCACCATGCCCAGCTTGGGGTGGTTCCAGCGTATCAGCGCTTCCAGTCCCACCGTCCGGCCGCTGGCCAGTTCCACCTGGGGCTGGTAGTGCAGCACGAATTCGTCGCGTTCGAGGGCGTGACGCAGCTCGCCTTCCAGGTGCAGGCGCTCGAGCATGCGCTGGTTCATGGAGCTGGCGTAGAACTGGCAGTTGTTGCGCCCGGCCTCCTTGGCCCGGTACATGGCGATGTCGGCGTGCCGCATCAGGGCATCCTGATCGGCGCCGTCCTGCGGGTAGCTGGCCGCGCCCATGCTACAGGTGGGGAAGAACTCGTGGCCATCGATCAGCAGCGGCTGCGCGATCACGTCGAGCACCCGTTGCGTCGCCTGCACCATGTGCGCTTCGTCGGGCATGTCGGGGAACATCAGCACGAATTCATCGCCGCCCAGCCGGGCTACGGTGTCGGTCGGCCGCACGGCGCGCCGCAGGCGCCGCGCGATCTCCTTGAGCAGGACGTCGCCGGCGCGGTGGCCCAGGGTGTCGTTGACCAGCTTGAAGCGGTCCAGGTCGAGGTAGACCAGCCACAAGCCGCTGTCCGCGGCGCCGATCGCCGTCAGCAGGCGCTCATGCAGCAGCACGCGGTTGGGCAGCCCGGTCAGCGCGTCGTAATGGGCCAGCCGGTGCAGGGCCGACTCCGAGCGTTTCATCGCCGTGACATCGTACTGGATCAGGACGAAGTGGCGCACCTCGCCGTCGTCGTCCTTGACCGGTGCGATATGCACGTCGTTCCAGTACAAGTCGCCATCCTTGCGGTAGTTGCGCAACATGGCGCGCCCCTCGCGCTTGTCGCGAAACGCGGCCAGCACCTCCGCCAGCCCGTCCTGTTCGCGGTCCGCGCCGAGCAGGAAATCGGGGTGGCGGCCCACCACTTCGGCGCGCGCATAGCCGGTCACGCGCTCGAAGGCGGGGTTGACGTACTCGATCGCGTAACGCGGCGCCACCGCGCTCGAAATCAGGATCGGATTGGCGCTCGCTTCGAGCGCGCGTTCGCGCAGGCGCAAGGCCGATTCAGCCTCCTGTTGCGCCTGGCGGTGGCGGTACGATTGCATGGTGGCGCTGACCCGGCCGGCCAGGCCGGCCAGCAGGCGCACTTCATCGACGTCGAAGGCGTCGCGGTCCTGGGAATAGATGTTCATTACACCGAGTACGTCGTTCTGCCAATGCAGCGGCAAGGCCAGCTTGGCGTGCAGCCCGCGCCGCATGGCCGCGACCGACCATGGCGCCAGCAGCCGGTCGCTGTCGATCCGGTTGGCCACCACGGGTGCATTGCTGCGCAAGGCGGCGCCGACCGTGCCCAGGCCGGCGGCGCCGGCCGCCAGCGAGGAGCCCAGCTGGTCGAGATAATCCTGGTGGGCGCCGGTGGCGGCGGCCAGCGCCAGGCTGCCGTCCCCGTGCAGCACGCCGACCCAGGCCATGCGGTAGGTCTGCGCCAGCACGTCGCACACGCCGCGCAGCAGGGCGCGCTCGTCGTTGCTGCGCGCGATCAGCGTTTCGCAATCGTTGATGATGCGTAAGGCGTGGTGGCAGCGATGCAGCGATTGCTGCAAACGGTATTGCTCGGTAACGTCCATGCCGACCAGTTCGATGCGGCCGCCCGCGCCGTTGCCGGCCACGAAGTTCGCTTCGTAGCGCATCCAGCGCACTTCCTGGTCCGGCCGCAGGATGCGGTAGACAAAGGCGGCGCGCCCTTCGGCGACCACGCGGCGCGCCTGGGTCAGGACATGCCTGCGGTCGGCCCGGTGCACGCACTTGAGCCAGAGATTGGGGTCGGCATAGAAAGCATGGCGGGCAACGCCATACACCCGCTCCACCACCGGACTGACATAGACCACCGACCAGTCGCCCACGTCGAGCGTCCACAAGACTTCGTCGATCGAGGCGATCAGGTCGGCCAGTGGCGAATTGCGGCCCGCGGCGGGGGCGTCGCCGCCGGGCGCCGTTGTCGGGCGAGTGGTCGCCGCGCGCCGCAGCGCGTCGATCTGGCCATGGTGGGTCAGCTCCTTGAGGGTGTCGATGCGGGCCAGCTGCAGCAGGTGTTCCTGTTGCCTGAAACGCTCGAGGGTGTGCGCGACGGCGCTGCCGATGCCCTCGGCCATGTTGGGCAGTTGGGCTTCGCGCTGGCGCGACAGGGGGCTGAAGAACTCCAGCACCCCGAGACAGTGGCGCTGGCCGTCGGCGCCCAGCAGCGCGACGGGAAAGGCATAGCCGGAGCGCAGGCCGCACTCGATGGCGCTGGCGCGGCGCAGGAAGCCCATGTCGGCCGCGATATCCTCCACCCACGCGGCCCGCCCGCTGGCCCACACCTGTCCGACCAGGCCCTCGCCGGCGCCCATGCGCACCGTCTCGCTGTCGGTGGTGAAGGCGGCCAGCTGGGTGTGCGGCACGTGCCAGTGATGGCGGCACATCAGGGTGGGCGCGTGCCCGGCTTGCGCGTCGACGGCCCACAGCGCGCCCCATTCCCAGCCCAGGTGTTCGCACACGAGGGCGATCAGGTTGACCAGGGCAGTGTCCAGGGTCCGGGTGCCGATCAGGATGCGGGTCGATTCGACACCGAGGCGCTCGCGCAGGGCTGCGTGCTTGGCGGCGGTAATGTCGAGCAGTACGCCCGAGCGCAGGCCGGCGCCGTCGGCCGCTACCGGTGGCATGCGCAAGCGTAGCCAGCGCAAGCCCGTCAGGGCATGGACCAGCCGGAATTCGCAGTCGGCGCCCTGGCCGGCGCCTTGCGTCAGGTGCGCCATCAGCGTCAGCACGTCGTCCGGCACCACGTGGACCAGCGCGTCCTCGAGGGCGGCATAGATGCCGGATTCGACTTCGAGCAGTTGCGCGGCCGCAGGCGACAGCGCCACCCGTGCGCTGGCCGGATCGAACCACCAGCGGCCGTATCCGGCAAGCTGTTCCAGGTCGCCGGCCCGCGCGGCGGCCGACAGCACCGCGTGCAGGGCGGGCGCCGGAGGCGGCGTGTTGGTTGTGGGCGCCGGCGCGGTGCCGGTGTCGGGTAAGGAAGGCATAGGCATCTCTCAGGCAGCGTTGAGCGCCATTCTCACCATATCGTCGATCTCGGTGGTGATCGACGACAGTACGCCGGCCACGACCGCGAACTCCTTGCCGGCATGGCCGGCGCGCGCCGCCACCACGCGCGCATTGAAGGCCACCATCTTCGCCTGCTTGGCGAACGATTCGATATCGGTGATGATGCCGCGCAGCTGCTTGCGCATCAGCAGCGCGTGGCGCTTCGCCTGTTCCTCATAGACCGTGGTGATCTGGTTCAGCACATCAAGGATCGGTGTGACGTCGCGCGTCAGCTGCTGCAGCAGGGCCGGCGCGTCCGCTTTGCCTTGCTCGATCGCGTGCAGCGTGCGCTCGGCCAGGTCGATGAATTGCAGGATCTTGCGATCGCCGGCCAGCCGGCCGAAGTAGGCCTCGTGCAGCTCAGGACAAAATATCCCCGGCAGTTTCTGGTCGCCTTGCACCAACACCGTGTGGGCGTTGCGGAACAGCGTCAGCGCCTCGCGCGCGATGGGGGCGGCCTGCTGGTCGCCTTGCGCCGCCAGCATTGCGAACAATGCCAGGCGCTGCGAGGTGAAACGACGCCGTCCGGACAGATTAATCAGCGCGCCAAATACTTCGCCCGACAGCGGGGTAGACGCGTCGTCCGTTCGTGCCTTGGTGGTCACCATTTCTGAAGTCAGCATGCGCGCTCTCCCGGGACGAACATGGACGATTGCCGCGCCGCTTGCGCCGATGGCGGCTGCATGATGGTCGCAGGCGTGCAGTTGGAGTAGAGCTTGACGCGAGTTAGCTGGAGTGTCATGTCTATGTGCCTTCAGAAAACAAAAAAGCGTCCACCCCGCCTGGCGCTCGACCATGCTGAGTGGACGCCGTTGTCCTGCCGGTCCATCGTTAGACCGGCGCGTAAATGATGGAATCGCCATTGATTCCAATTTACATATCAAGCAAGACTCGTGCCTGATTATTGCGTCGCGGGAAATGTGGCACCGCACCATTTTTGCCCAATAGTGGCCTGCACGGTGATCCGTGGGCGGGCGCTGCACCATGAACGGGCGCGGCTGGCACCGCACCGCATCAGGCGTGCGCGCGACGGCAAGCCGGTTGGCAACGGCCAGTTGTCGTGTCGGCGGCATGGTGGCGATCAGCTTCGGGTATGGCGCGCTCATCCCGTCCAACCGGGGTGCGGCAGGTCTGGCCATTGGCGCACGATTGCACCGACGTTGGAACGGAGCTGCAAGGTATGGCTGTGAAATGCCAACATAGCCTAGGCGTTATGCAGGTCGAGGTCTCGCAAACGCTGCGTCATCGGGTGTGCACTGTGCTGCGCTACACTTACCTGTAGCGATCCGGGCAAGCAAGCTTGTGCAGCTCACCGCGTGTTGACCAAGTATCGAACAACCGCGTGCCTCAACCTGACTGCTTGCCCATGCGGAAATGTTAGAGACACTTCCCCTCGATGCGAGCTGATAAAGCTTCCTTTGTTTTCACATCATGAACGTCCATAAGGACCTTGCTGATATCGTAGACTTGGTTGCAGGCGGGAACATAAGCGATGTCGCTACCTTGCAGCCTTTTATCGAGTACTTTGACGCTCACCCCTGCCTCACCCATAAATTTAATCAGGTATTCCGGGAAGTCGTAGTTGACATCGTCAGTCTTGACAAACTTGCTTCCGGGACTAAACGCCTGTCCTCCACCCAGCCAGATTTCAAACGATGTGGTGCCCGGCATGGCCTTACGAATCATTGACCAGATCGAGAAACAGGCTTTGTGATAAAGACTACTCCTTACGAATGAGTCGTTACCCATGTCGCCAATGTCGACTATATTTGAGATGTGAGCCAGACAACCACGGTTATGCTCGGCATCGTGAATCACGACGTTCATGCAAGGACCGGCGCCCCACGTGTACAGTGTCGAGCCTTGCGCAAAAACCCATTGGTCTATATCTACATCCGAGACCGGAACAGGCAAGTTTTTTACCCCGGAAGAGTCGAGCGTGGCGAATTGCAAGGTGGTCATGGCGTACTCCCAATGGACGATAGCGTCGGTGCGATCAAACGCCTCTTTGGAAAGGTACACGTCTGTTAAGCTTATTGCAAGAGCTACTGAATGTGGTTGCAAGACGCCAGGCGAATAGTAAGCGTAAAACCAGCATCGTCTGGCATCGCGCCCGAACAAGGCGTCAATGCGAGAACGCCTGGGCCGCCTGGCGGGCCTGCCGCGACGCGACACCGGCCGGCTTTCTGCCGCAAGCGGAAGCGGCCGACCTGATCGACCTGCTGACCATGGAGGTGTCGCGCATTCCGTTCAGCGTATCGAAACTTGACCGCCGCCTGGTGCTTTACGTCTGGCAGCGGAGAACCGTTGGCGGAAGCACCATCTACTCGTCGATATGCGCGCGAGCGCCATGCCCCGCCACCTTGCGACTGGCCTGAAAGGCCGATGGCGACACGGACTCCCAGCGCTTGAACGCGCGGCGGAAATTGGACAGGTCCGTGTAGCCCAGCGCATAGGCGATCTCCTGGAACGAAAGCTTGTCCGCCTTCAGGTGTTCGATGGCCAGCTGGTGGCGCACCTCGTCCACCACCGCGCTGTATGAAGTGCCCTCTACAGTCAGGCGCCGGTGCAAGGTGCGGGGTGTCAGGTTGAACAGGCGTGCCGCCACGTTCAGCGATGGAAAGCCGCTCTGCTGCTCCAACAGCGCGCGCCGCAGCTTCATCTGCCAGGATTGCTGCTGCGCGATCTTCTCCAGTTCCTTCTGGCAGATCAGGATGGTTTCGCGCAGGGTAGTCGGATTGGCCATGGCCAGCGGGGCGTCCACAATGCTTTGCGGGAAAGCGAAGCCGGTCCAAGGTTCGGCATAGCGCACATCGCAGTGGAACACGTCCTGCACCAGGTCCTGGTAGTCAGGGGCCGTGAACGGGAACGACACGTATTTGACCGGTGAGGGCCCCGTCGTGACGTAGTCGAACAGGTTCTTGATCGTCAGGACTATCGTTTCCAGCACGGGGCGCTCCACTGCGCCCAGCGCGAATGATTCCTCCAGCATGAAACGGACTTCGTCGCCCACGACGGTCTGCCGCGCATAGACCAGGCGAGTGCGGATCTGCAGATAGTCCGTCATCACCGCGATGGCCTGGCGCAGCGTGCCGCTGTTCATGACGGCATAACCCAGGATGCCGTGGCTGCTGACCAGCATGCGTTCCCCCACCAGCAGCCCGAACGCCGGCTCCCCCGTCGCCGCCATCGCATCGAGCAGCATCTGCTGAAAGTCGGCGAACGACAGGGTGTAGGAGAGGTCGTTGACGTCAATTTCCGTCCACTTGTGGCGCGCGAACGAGGCGGGCATGGGCGCCCCCATCCGGCTCACCTGGTCCGCGATCTGGCGTACATATTGGACTGGCAGTGCGAATTCTGGTGAGTTCATGTGGGTGGATCCGGCGGCTGAGATGCACACATTGTCAAAAAATGACCCATGAATGTCAATGGCCAACCTCGCAACAAAACGACGCTCCCCTTACGATGAAGTCCTCTTGAACGGCTACATCGGTGCAAAAATATGTTCTCATTCCTGTCCAAAAAACACGCAACAACGGCCCGCATCAATGGCGTGCCGATTACCGTCAGCCCCAGGGAAACGCTGTTGCAGGCCGCGCTGCGGCAGGGAATCGACTTCCCTCACAGCTGCCGGGTGGGCGGCTGCGCCACCTGTAAATGCCGGCTGCTGGAAGGGCGCGTCAAGGAACTGACCAGGACCGGCTATGTACTGTCGGACCAGGACCTGGACCGGGGCTACATCCTGGCTTGCCAGGCCGTGCCGCAGACGGACATCGCCGTCGAGGTGGACATGGCCGGCCAGCAGGCCCGCAAGCAGGTCACGGGACGCATCGTGGCGCAGGAGCGGCTCACGCACGATATCGCCATGGTGCGCATCCAGCTCGATGCATCGCTGGACTACAAGGCAGGGCAGTTCGCCAATGTCAGCGTGGCGCGCCTGGGCCAGCTGTCGCGCAGCTATTCCTTTGCCTCGCCGGTCCAGCCGGACTCGCAGCTGCGCTTTTTCGTCAAGAAGGTGCCGGGCGGCGCGCTGTCCACGCTGCTCAACGAGCAAACCCTGGTGGGCGAGCAGGTGACTATCGACGGTCCCCTCGGCGACTTCTGGCTGCGGCCGGACTATGCGCCCATGATCCTGGTCGCCGGCGGCAGCGGCCTGGCGCCCGTGCTGGCCTTGCTCATGGATGCGGCGGACAAGGGCGTCGAGCGCGCCGTTACGCTGCTGTTCGGCGCGCAGCGGGAGGCCGACCTCTACGCGTTGGACGAAATCGCGGCGCTGGCGCAACGCTGGCGCGGCAAGTTCACCTTCATCCCCGTATTGTCCGCCGTCCCGGACGGTGCGCCGTGGCCGGGGAAACGGGGCATGGTCGCCGACCGGATCGCCGGCGTCCTTGAGCATGGATCGCACGCTTATCTGTGCGGGCCGCCGCCCATGGTGGATGCCTGCGCCGCCACGCTTGAACGGTGCGGCATCGCGCCCGAACACATCCACGCCGACCGGTTCACCACTTTGCGCGAGCCGCAACGCGCCTCGGCGTAAGCCCCCGCGCGATAAGAATTACACCCATTTCAATAAAAAAGAAGGAGACAAGATGAAGACACTGCATTACCTGAAGTACTTTCTGTTTCACGTCATCGGCCTGATCGCGCTGGCGGCGATCCTGGCCGGCGGCGGCTACATTACGGCTGGCCTCGCGCTGGTGCTGGCCATTTACATCGTCGGTGACGGCGTTTGCGGCGACGATACGAGCGTGCCCGCCTTTGGCCATCCCGGCATCCTGACGTTCCAATTGTGGCTGGCATTGCCGCTGCTGGCGGCCATCGTGTTCGCCGCCGTCTGGAGCGTGAGCCCAGGCGACGTGCTTGGCCTGGGCGCATGGCTGGCACGCTGGACGGGAATAGACCTGCTGGCGGCGCGCGATGCCACGGCACCCGGCCATCATGTTTCCGGCATCGTGCTGACGGGCCTCATGATCGGCATGATAGGCACCATCACCGGCCATGAACTGACGCACCGTACGTGGGACCCGGTCTCCATGCTGATCGGCCGCTGGCTGCTGGCCTTCAGTTTCGACACCGTGTTCGCCATCGAGCACGTGTACGGCCACCACCGCTACGTCTCCACGGTGGAAGACCCGGCAACGGCGCCGCGTGGCCGCAACGTGTATGCCCACGTTGTTATCTCCACCATCAAGGGCAATGTCAGCGCCTGGCATATCGAGAAAAAGCGCTTGAAGCGGGAAGGGCATGGCGCGCTGTCGCTGCACAACGCCGTCATCCGCGGCCACCTGATGAGTGCAACGCTGGTGGCATTGGCGTGGCTGGCGGGTGGCTGGCAAGCGGCCGGCTATTTCACGCTGTGCGCGCTGTGGGGCAAGGCGCTGCTGGAGATCGTCAACTACATGGAGCATTACGGCATCGTGCGCGACCCGGCAACGCCGGTGCAGCCGCGCCATTCGTGGAACACCAACAAGCGCATCAGCTCCTGGACCATGTTCAACCTGACCCGCCACTCCCATCACCACGCCCAGGGCGAAGTGCCATACCAGGATCTCAAGCCCTTCCCCGGCGCGCCGATGATGATCAGCGGCTACCTCACCACCATCGTCGTGGCCTTGATACCGCCGCTGTGGCACAAGCTGATGATACCCAAGGTGTTGGCCTGGGACCGCGACCACGCCGTGCCGGACGAACGCAAGCTGGCCGCGCAGGCCAACGCGCGCAGCGGCATTGCCGCCTTTGTCCAGGCCAATCGTGCCTCTTGAACCCGCCTTGCCAACAAAGGAAAAAGTATGGAATTTGATTACGTCATCGTCGGCGGTGGTTCCGGCGGCGCCGCGCTGGCTGGCCGCCTGAGCGAAGATCCGCAATGCACGATATGCCTGCTGGAGGCGGGCGGCGACGGTCGCGGCCTGCTGGTGCGCGCTCCGGCCGGGGTGATCGCGATGGTGCCCGGCCGGCCCCGGATCAACAACTACGCCTACGAGACCGTGCCGCAAGCGGAGTTGAATGGCCGGCGCGGCTATCAACCGCGCGGCAAGTGCCTGGGCGGATCCAGCGCCATCAACGCGATGCTGTATGTGCGCGGCCAGCGCCAGGATTACGACGACTGGCAGCGGCTGGGCTGCGCCGGATGGTCTTATGACGACGTGCTGCCGTATTTTAAGCGGGCCGAAGGCAATCAGCGCGGTGCGAACGCATGGCACGGCGCGGACGGCCCGCTCCAGGTGGCGAACCAGCAGTCGCCGCGCGGCATCACGGGCGACTTCATCCAGGCCGGCCTCGAATGCGGCTACCGCCTGAACGCCGATTTCAACGGCCCGGAGCAGGAGGGCGTTGGCTACTACCAGGTGACGCAGTTTTATGGCGGCGCCCGCAACGGCGAGCGCTGCTCGGCGGCCGCCGCTTACCTGCACCCGGCCATGCACCGTGCCAACCTGGCGGTGCTGACCCATACGCGCGCACTGAGGCTCGTGTTCGATGGCAAACGCGCCGTGGGCGTCGAGGTCCTGCGGGGCCGCGCCACTTCCGTCATTCGTGCGCGGCGCGAGGTGATCCTGGCCGGCGGCGCGTTCAACTCGCCGCAACTGCTGATGTTGTCCGGGGTCGGCGATCCGCAGGAGCTCGCGCGGCACGGCATTCCAGTGCGCCATGCGCTGCCGGGCGTGGGCAAGAACCTGCAGGATCATCTGGACTTCATCCTGTCGTACCGATGCGACGAGACCGATCTGGTCGGCATCGGTGCCGTCGGCGCGGTACGCGCTCTCAAGGCGATGGCGCAATGGCGGCACTCCGGCACGGGCATGATTGCGACGCCGTTTGCCGAAGGGGCGGGCTTCATTAAATCCCATCCGGAGCTGGAGCGCCCGGACCTGCAGCTGCACTTCGTCATCAGCATCGTCGAGGACCACGCCCGCAAGCTGCGATTTGGGTACGGCTATTCGTGCCACGTCTGCGTGCTGCGGCCCAAGTCGCGCGGGGAGGTGGGGTTGCTGGACGCCGATCCGCTATCGGCTCCGCGCATCGATCCCCGCTTTCTGTCCCACCCGGACGACCTTGCATTGCTGACACAGGGCATCAGACAGACGCACGCGATCATGAATGCGCCGTCGCTGGCGAAATATGCTCCGCGCGAAGTACATCCCCTACATACGGACGACGACGGCAAACTGATCGAGAGCATACGGGCCAGGGCGGACACCATTTACCATCCGGTGGGCACCTGCAAGATGGGGACGGACGCCATGGCCGTGGTCGACCCGCAATTGCGCGTGCATGGGCTGACTGGCCTGCGGGTGGTCGATGCCTCCGTCTTCCCGACGCTCATTAGCGGTAATACGAACGCACCGACCATCATGCTCGCCGAGCGGGCGGCGGAATGGCTGCGGGGCACGTGCCGGACCCCTGTCTAGCGTGACGCCGGACCGGCCGGCGTGGCGGCGATGGTGTCGTGGACCAGTTTGACGAACTCGGGATCGACGGCGCCCATCTTGCGGGTGCGGCCCAGCACGCGGCCATCCGCATCGAGCAGCACCAGCACCGTGGTGTGGTTGTATTCGCCGCTCTCGAGCCGGCGGTACTGGATGTCGAGCGTGGCGGCGATCTTGCGCACGCTGGCCGCATCCGTGCGGGCCAGGGTCCAGCGGGCCGGGTCCAGCTCGCGCTGGCGGGCCACTGTCTTCAGGGTCTTGATGTCGTCGCGCGCGGGGTCGAAGGTGATCAGCAGCATGGACAGGCGCTCGCGGCTGTCCTGGTCCAGCGCTTGCTGCGTCAGCCGCATGGTGTCGATCAGCATGGGGCAGACGAATTCGCAGGAGTTGTAGAACATGCTCACCAGGACAGGACGGCCCCGCAGTTCGCGCAGCTTGAATGCCTTGCCGTCCTGGTTGCTCAGCGCGGCGGGCAGCTGGTAGAGCGAGGTCGATGGCAGGGCCGTTGCCGGCGCGGCCGGCGTCTCCGTGGCCGCGGTGGGCAGGGCCAGCGCGCACAGGGACGACAGCAGCAGGGCGGACAGGCCGGTGAGGAAGGAGGGCTTCATTTCTTGTCCTTGTTCTTGGTCAGGCTGCGCGCGCAGCGGAAACCCAGGTCGTTGGTGCTGTCGGCGCCTTTGAGCGAGGACAGCAGGGCCACCCGCATCAGGATGGCGAAATTGTCGCGGTCCTGCAGGCTGATGGCGCCCGCGCCGCAATACTGCAGCTTTTCCGGATCGCCCTGGTCGCGGCTGTCGGCGCTCACCAGCAGCGCGTTGAAATCGTCCACCCACTCCCAGATCAGGCCATGCATGTCGCGCACGCCGTAAAAGTTCGGTGCGCCGCCGATGGCAGCATGGCTGCCGTTCGACGCCTGCGAGTACCAGGCCAGGATGCGAGCCCGCCAGGCCGGATCCTTGCGGGCGTCGCGGCGGTGCTCGTCGGCCGCCGCCACGTATTCCCATTCGTACCAGCTGGGCAGGCGGGCCTGCTCGCTCTCGCAATAGGCCTGGGCCGCGAACCAGCTGACGTTGGTGATGGGCTGTTGGTCCAGGCCGGCGGCGACGTCGGCCTGGTCGTACTGGCGCAGGTAGTTCGCATCGACGAAGATGGGCGGCGCCGCGCCCCGTTGCCACTCCGGGTGGCTGGCGACGAAGGCCTGGAACTCGCGGTTGGTCACCGGTTCCCTGCGCATGGCGAAGCGCCCCACCTTGACGGGCGGGTTGCCCGCGTTGCCGCCCGAGAGTACGGTGACCAGGCGGCCGGCCGGCACGGCCACATAGTCGGCCGCGGCGCACCAGCTGCCCGGCGCCAGCAGCAGGGCCGCCAGCGCCAGCGGCAGGGGCAGGGTCCAGGTCGATCGCAGGTTCACGGCGCCATCCGCATCAGTGCGCGGCCGGGGCCTTGGCTACCGGCTTGGCCCGGATGGCCTTGACGTCGCTGGCTTTGACCTGGCCGCCCTTGTTATCCCAGCTGTTGAGCACATAGGTGAGGATGTTGGCCACTTCGTCGTCGTTCAGCTGGTTCATCGGCGGCATGACGGAGTCGTAGGGCTTGCCATTGACCTGTACCTTGCCCGTCAGGCCGTGCAGCACGACGCCGATGGCGCGCTTGGGATCGGCGTTCAGGAAGTCGGACTTGGCCAGCGGCGGGAACACGCCGGCCAGGCCGGCGCCGTTGGCCTGGTGGCAGACCGAGCAGGTGCCGGCGAACAGCGATTTGCCGGCGTTGATCTGGTCCTGCACGGTCAGGTTGCCGCTGGCGGCGGCCGCCGTGGCCTTGGTGACGGACTTCATGTCCGGCGCGGCGCGGTCGCCCAGGTAGACGGAATCGACTTCCTTGCCGGAATAGATGGTCTTGTCTTCCGGCCCGTCCACCTTGAGGATGGCCAGCGCGCCTTTGTTGAAGGCGCGGAAGATGGAGTGGTCCACCATGATGTAGCTGCCCGGCACCTTGGTGTTGAATTCCGCGATGGCGGCGCCGCCGGCCGGAATCAGGGTGGTCTGGACGTTGGTCTGGCTGTTGGTGCCGCCTTCGAAACGCACCCGGTCGAAGATGGCGCCGATCACGTGGAAGCTCGATACGAGGTTGGGACCGCCGTTGCCGATGAACAGGCGCACCGATTCGTTGGTCTTGGCCTTGATGGCGTTGTCGCCCGTGAGCGCGCCTTCGGCGCCGTTGAACAGCACATAGGTGGGCTTCTCTTCGATGGCCTTTTCCATGTCGAACGCTTGCAAGCCTTTTTCGCGGTACTTGCCGGCCGTGTAGAAGTCACCCTGCATCACGTAGTATTCGTGGTCCACGGGCGGCAAGCCTTCAGGGGGTTCCACCAGGATCAGGCCGTACATGCCGTTGGCCACGTGCATGCCGACCGGCGCCGTGGCGCAGTGGTAGACGTAGATGCCTTCGTTGAGCGCCTTGAAGGTGAATTGCGATTCATGGCCGGGCGCCGTGAAGCTGGAGGCGGCGCCGCCGCCCGGACCCGTCACCCCGTGCAGGTCTATATTGTGCGGCATCTTGCTGTCGGGATGGTTCTTCAGGTGGAATTCCACCGTGTCGCCCTGGCGCACGCGGATGAAGCTGCCGGGAACGGTGCCGCCGAACGTCCAGAACGTGTAGCTGACCCCTTCCGAGATGGGCATCTGCTTTTCCACCACTTCCAGGCTGACGATCACCTTGGCCGGATAGTTGCGGTTGGTGGGCGGCGGCACCATGGGCGGGCTGGTCAGCACAGCGTTGATGGGCGCCCCTTGCGGCGGGCCGAAGTCGCCCGTGGCCTTGCTCTTGGCGTCGGCCGCGTGGGCCGGGGGCAGGCCTGCCAGCAGGGCGCAGGCCAGTCCGGCGGCACGTAGCAGGGTGGAAATGTTCAAGGTGGAAGTATGCATGGCGGTACCCTTTTCTTTTTTATATGGCCTGCCTGACGGCGCCGGCTTTGACGGGGAAACGTTCTTATGACAATACGACAACACGGGTCTTGATGCGTATCAAAGACTGCAACAGGTATACCGCAGAGCATGTGAAAAAAAGTTGACCCAGATCAAATCGGGTTCAGTTTGCGCGATACGGACG